>CANCXY010000259.1 GCA_947381875.1 uncultured Clostridia bacterium
GAGGCGCTGCCTCTGGACTCCGCCAAAGGGGGCAAGCCCCCTTTGGAATCCCATCCTGACCGTTATGATTCCCAACGGGAATCATCCCCGCGGGTTCCCCTCCCCCTTGCAAAACCGCTCTCTCTGTGATAGGATAGAAGTACCAAAAAAGGAGCGGAGGGCTACGCGATGGTATCAATACACGACGGGTGGTTCGCCCTGGAAACGCGGCACACCGGCTATTACTTAGCCGTTCGGGAAAGGCTTGTGGAAAACCTTCATTACGGCGCGCGCGTCCGTATAGAAAACCTGCTGCCCATCCAGCAGAAAAGCGAGATCGGCTGCGGGGGCGATACAGTCTACAGCGAAAAGACCGGCGCGCTCTCGCTGGACCACCTCGCGCTGGAGCTTTCGCCGCTGCAAAAGGGCGATACCCGCACGCCGGGGCTTTCCATTGTCATGCCGGGCGGGGGATACACGGCGGATTTTTCCTACCGGTGCGCCCGGAAGCTCACCGGCAGCGTGCCGCCTGCGGGGATGCCGGGGGGCTATGGCGGTGAGGAAACGCTCGCGCTCACGTTCGCCACGCCGGAAAACGTATCCGCGACGCTCTATTATACCGTTTACCCGGACTGCGATGTCATCACGCGGCGGCTGGCGGTGCAGAACAACGCGGACGCGCCCATCACGCTGAATAAAGCGATGAGCTATCAGCTTGATTTGCCCATGCGCGCGGACGGGTACACGCTTACCACGTTCCACGGGGCGTGGGCGCGGGAGCGCCATCCATCCCAGGCCCCGCTCACGGTGGGCGCGCGGTGCTTTGGCAGTATAACAGGGGCGTCGTCGGCGCAGTGCAACCCGTTCTTTTTCGTCAGCGAGCCGGGCGCGGGCGAATTTTCGGGCGAGGTATACGGGTTCAACCTGATCTATTCGGGCAGCCATGCGGGGTGTGTGGAGGTAAGCCCGTTTGGCCGTACGCGCGTGATGGCGGGCATCCAGCCGGAGGGCTTCGCCTGGACGTTGGCCCCTGGGGAGACATTTGAGACGCCGGAGGCGGCGCTGACGTTCAGCCGGAAGGGCAAAAACGGCATGAGCGCACATATGCACGCCTTTGTGCGGGAACATGTGGTGCGCGGCGCGTGGGCAAAAAAAGAGCGCCCCGTGCTGCTGAACAACTGGGAGGCCACCTATTTCGATTTCACCGAATCAAAGCTGCTTCGGCTGGCGCGGTCGGCGGCGCGGCTGGGGGCGGAGCTGTTCGTATTAGACGACGGATGGTTCGGCGCGCGCACCGACGACACAAAGGGCCTGGGCGATTATACGGTGAACCGCAAAAATCTGCCAGGCGGGCTGTCGGGGCTTGCGGACAAAGTACACGGGATGGGCCTGCTGTTTGGTCTGTGGTTTGAGCCGGAGATGGTGAACGAGGATTCCGACCTGTACCGCGCGCACCCGGACTGGGCAGTCAAAACGCCGGGGATCACGCCCTCGCTGGGGCGGCACCAGCTTGTGTTAGATTTGTGCCGTACCGAGGTGCAGGACTATATCATTGAAAATGTGAACGCCACGTTGTCCAGCGCGCGCATCGACTATGTGAAATGGGACATGAACCGCAGCATCACCGACGCGTTCAGCCCGGCGCTGACACAGCAGGGGCGGTTTTTCCACAGCTATATGCTGGGGCTGTACCGTGTTTTGCGGGAGATTACGTCGGCGAACCCGGAGGTGCTGTTCGAGGGGTGCGCATCGGGCGGGAACCGGTTCGACCTGGGCATCCTCTCCTACATGCCGCAGATCTGGACGAGCGACGACACGGACGCCTACGAGCGCGGGCGCATCCAGACGGGCACGAGCTATGGGTATCCCCCAAGCGTGATGGGGTGCCATGTATCGGCGTCTCCGAACCATCAGACGGCGCGGCAAAGCCCGATCGAATCGCGGTTCAACGTCGCGGCGTTCGGGGCGCTGGGGTACGAGTTGGATTTGACGCAGCTCACGCCCGCCGAACAGAAAGCGGTGGCGGCGCAGATTGCGTATTACAAAGCGCACCGGGCGCTGTTCCAGTTCGGGCGGTTTGTACGGTTGTCCTCGCCGTTCGAGGAGAACCGGTTTGCGTGGATGGTGATCTCGCGGGACAAACGGGAAGCCGTCGCGGGGGAATTCCTGCATATGCTGGTGCCGAACACGGAGACGCCGCCGCTGCGCCTGGCGCTGCTGGACCCGGACGCGGTGTATGAGATAGAGGCACGCGCGCAGGTGATCGACGTGCGCACGTTTGGCAGCCTCATCAATGCGCTGCTTCCGTTCAGGGTCAACGCGGGCGGGCACCTGCTCCATACCGTCGCCGACCGCTATATGATGCCCTGCGAGGAGGAGCGTTACACAGCCTACGGCGACTTGCTGATGCAGGCGGGCATCAAGCAGAAGCAGGCGTTCACGGGCACCGGCTACACCAAAGATGTTCGCCTGATGCCCGATTACGCATCCCGCCTCTACTACCTGAAAGCCCGCTGACGGGGCCGCGGCGGAGACGGAAAAGAGGGGCGGGGCACGGGCGGATCTGGGGCGCCGACCGCTTGCTCAGCATGTCTCCCGCCGTTTTCCATCCCGCAGATTTGCGCGCGCTTTGTTTTTCGACGACAGGAACGCCCGCTGCTGCGCTATGGCGGATTGCCCGCCCGCACTGGGTCAAATGAGCGGAGCGCCGCGCGCAAATTGCTCCTTTGGAAAACTCTGGGAGACATGCTTCGCCGCTGCGTGGGTTGCGTATTCTAAAGTGCCCAAACCGGGGGCTGTTTTCCATGTATTCCGGCCCGTGGGGTGGGGAATACACGAAAACACCTTGCTTTGGCCACGCCCCGTATTCCACGCCATGCGGGCGGGAAATTACAGAAAAAGGATGATGTATATGCGGGCACATATCAGCAGCGCGGCGAACCGGGCGCTGGCGCTTCTCTACGGATTAGGGGAAGAAACGGCGGAAGGCGGGGCGTTGCGCGCGCTTTTGCGGGCGATGGGGATAGAGGCGCGGGAGATTACGGTGCCGGAGCTTTCGCAGACGGTGGGCGCGCTGGCGGGGCTGGGCGGAAAGACCGCAAAGCCGTTTGAAGGGGACGCGCCGGATGGGGCGATGCTGGTGTTCTGCGGGTTTTCGCAGGGGCAGCTCAACGGGCTGTTGGAGGCGATGCGCGCGGCGAAAGTGCAGGTGGCGTATAAGGCGGTGCTGACGGCGCACAATCAGAAATGGAGCGCGGCGGCTCTGTTGGAGGAACTGAAACAGGAGCATGCCGCGATGGAGCGGCAGAGTGATGTGGACGGAAGGAGGAACGGGCAATGAATTTTGAAAGCATCATTGCGGAGATACGGCAGACGGGGTGCGTGGGGTTCCGCTATCAGAAAGAGGGGCACAGCAAGTACCGCGACCGCGTAACGGTGTATCGGGACGGGCGGCTTTTGTTCGAGCGGTTCTGCTGGGGCGAGGCGGCGGGGCTTGTATTCAAGCTCTGGGCCGATAGTACCGACGCGGAGGGCGCGCCCGCATGGAGCGAGGCGGGCTGCTGTGTGACAGGCGCGGCCCAGGAGGCCCCCCAGAAATTGACCGGCGCGAACGACAACGGGCTGTATTTCGATGGGAAAAACGCGTTGTGGGAGTGTGTGGAGCAGCTCAAAACGGATAAGCCCAATGGGTACGGCGGGTTGTTGAACGGGTTGAAAGGGATGCTGCGGGGGAAATAAGAAAAATGGCTGCTGTGCGCGGGTTGGCACAGCAGCTTTTTTCGGCAAATCGAAGTCAGCAGCCCAATCTCATATATAAAAGCGGATAGGGGTTTCCCTGTTCATCACTCGCTGTTCTTTTATAGGCCTGAAATCCCATGTGTTCATAGAAGCCTCTTGCAAGAGGGTTTTGTTCATTCACGGCCAAATCATGAATGGAATATTTTTCTATTCCGTATTGAAGCAGTCTTTTTCCCCACCCTTTTCCTCTTTCTTCGGGAGAGATAAAAAGCATTTCAAGATGCTGTCCCACGATTCCCATAAAGCCAACGGGAACCAGATTTTCGTTTTCGATGATCGTTAAAGATGGTATTTCCTTTAATGCCTGCGGTACATATTTCTTTATGCTTTTTATTTCGTCCTCAGATAGAAAAAGATGCGTTGCCCTCACAGAACTTTCCCACACTGTCAATAATTGTTCTATCAACAAAGCGGGTCTATCTTTTACCTCTATGATATTCAAACCCATATCCTCTATAAATTAGATTGTGATTATTGCTACTGCAGCTGTAGTTTTTCTCTGTACTTGGAAAAGTCTGCATCCGATATGTTTAGTGCAGCCATCGCTTGATCCATAGACAAATTCATGTTTTTCATCAGACTGCGAATAGATTCAAGCATATTATTAAAAGCACCTTTTGCAATACCCCTTTCGATACCCTCCGCGATCCCTTCTTCCTTCGCCGCATACAGCGCCGACGCCTCATTATGGCGCGCCCTTTCACAGATCGGAAGAGCGTCGTGTAGGGAAAGAGTGTTGCGAGACGTGGGG
>CANCXY010000260.1 GCA_947381875.1 uncultured Clostridia bacterium
ACCAAAGCGCACAGTTCCTGTGCCGATCGTGATCAGCAGATATATCTTCCAGGGAGTGGATAAAATCGGAAATATCAAGTTCTCTTTAAATACTTGATCCGGAGCAACCACGGTATCGTCCAGCAGCATATAAGAATCCTCCATTCCTTCATAGTCTGGATACTATAAATCCCATGCCCAACCGGGAATTTCCGCATCGTGCAAAAGGCGAACGATTACATGATCCGCAAAGCAGAAAATTTTGCGAATCGTGTTCGTTTTTACCTCTCATTTTATATAATATACCAAAATATATCGACAGTCAATTGGGCATTATGTATAGTTTGTAAATAATCATAGGCAATAAATTTTTCTTAGTACAATTGTACATCCTAATTGCAATGATCTCTGCATTCGTGTAAATTGGACAAGCAAGAGGCAGTTTTACTTGAAGAATTCAAACAAAAACACTAAGACGGGGGGTAACGTCACGAAAAGCATTTTAGCGGTTTTAGCCGCATCCCTGCTATATGGTATTATGCCTATCTTTGTCAAAGAGTTGCTTCGAGAAGGTATGCGCAGCGAATGCATTGTTGCCTGGCGTTTTGGGACGGCCCTAATAATCTGCGCGGTTATTGTCTGGGCAAAAGGATATCCAGTCAGGATATCACCCAAGCAGGCTGTTACCTCTGCCGCAGCTGGAATTTTGGGGTTTGGATTAACCGCATCGCTTCTTGCCGCTTCTTATAACAACATCTCTGTCGGTTTGGCCACCATGCTTCATTTCTCGTATCCGTTGTTCGTACTGTTGTACGAGTGTGTGATTGAGCACAAAAAGATTGGCCTTCTCCGCATGGTTTCCGTGATTTTCATTGTCTCAGGGCTGGCACTTATGATTGATCTTTCCGCCTCCAACGGGAACGTTTGGAAAGGCACGCTGTGCGCTTTATTGTCCGGAATTTCATATGCGTATTATGTTCTGACCAACCGAAAATCCTCACTGGCACAGATGAATAGTTTTTCCTCCATGCTTTACATCTTATTATTTGGAAGCGCATTCTTTATTGGAAAGACTACCATTAAAAACACGTTTTCCCTGCCGCCCACATTAAGAAGCTGGATTCTCGCCGTGTCTCTGGGTTTCTTTTGCACAGTGCTTGCGCTCTATTTCCTGATTTATGGAATAAGAAATCTGGGGGCATCCAACGCGTCTCTGCTAAACGTGGCGGAACCCCTGACCAGCCTCTTTGCGGGAATCATTGTATACCAAGATGTCTTGGATTGGAAAATGGGATTGGGATGCGCCCTGATTATCACGGCAGTGGCTTTGATCTCAATCAGCGGTACGCGCACTGATCAGAACAGGAAGGAAAGGATTGCCGATGACAGCTGAACTGTGTCCTATGATGCGGGATATCTTAGAACAACCGCAGCTCATGCGGCGCTGTGCGGAAATGGACGAGACCCGCATAAAAGAGTTTGTCCAATTATTTAAGGATCATCCGTTTCAGCACATTTTATTTTGTGGCAGCGGAACTGTTGCCACGGCGGGATACGTCCTCAAGCATACTGTCAGGAATATGTTGGGGGTGGAATCGACTCTGTCCTATTCCAGCCTTCTTCTATGGCACAGTGATTTTCTATTCCCCCATCAACCTCCCCCGCGGCATTCTCTGTTGATCTGCCCCGCCGAGACAGGATACACAAAAGGTCCGGTGGAGTTAGCTCGCATAGCCAAGCGGCACGGAGTACCCACTGTATGCACTGTACGCAGTCGAGACAGTATGCTCGCCAAGGAGTGCACCGTGGCGATAGAAAAGCTCTCTGGTACAGAGCGCGCGCTTCCATCTACCAAGGGATACACCACCGGCCTTCTGCAGCTGACGGTGTGCGTCGCGGCGGCAGCCGCGGACACAGGCGCTATTTCCCCGGATGAGTATGCGGCATTCTGCCAAGCGCTGAAACTGCTTCCTGACAAATGCCAAGCCATCTTGGATGCTTCGGATGCTTGGTTTCATCAATGGGGGGATCGTCTGTCCAACGTACCGTTTTATAGGATCGTCGGATATGGCGCCAACTTTGGAACCGCCATGGAGGGCGCGCTGAAGTTTGAGGAGGCAAACAAGCGTCTTGCCAAGGCATATGAACTGGAGGAATTCCTTCATGGACCGTCAGGCGCGGTTCGCCAAGGAGATGTGGTGATCTTCCTGTTTGGCGAAAACGGCTATGAGCGCCAGCGGATGGCCCAGCTGTACCGCGCCATGAGGTCTGTTACATCTGGCTGTATTGCCGTTGGCGCTGTTCCCGAAGATGTCTCCGCGCCTTACGATCTGCCGCTTCCTATCAGCGATTGCCAAGAACTGAATCCTGTTGAGCTCATCCTTCCGCTTCAGGTCATGGCCTGCCGGCTCGCGCGGCAATCAGGCGTCGACACCACAGAAGTAATGAACCCCGCGGTTAAAAACCTTTTGCGGCCCAGCTACGATAAGATGAGCCATGAATGAAATTCTTTGCATAGACATCGGCGGCTCGAAATTTATTGCCGGAGCAGTAACGCCGGAAGGCAAGGTTCTTTACACACAAAAATACGTTTGGCAGGGACATGGGGCGCAGAATATTGTGCGCCAGCTCTTTCATGGAGTCGACGAGCTTGTCTCCCATTTCCCTCAGCAGGATTCACACATCCCCTTTGGTATAACAATCCCCGGATTTGCCGATCCAGATGCCGGAATATGGCTGTCATCCTCATTCCTTGGCATACAGGCATTGCCAATCGCGGAGCTGTTCCAAAAGCGGTACGGCAGACCGGTGGTGCTGGACAACGACGCCAACGCCTGCGCTCTCGCGGAGCATAGGTTCGGCGCTGGACGGGATGTATTGAATTTTCTCTATATGACCATCAGCAACAGCATCGGCGGAGCGTTCTTTCTGGACGGAAAGCTGTGGCAAGGCTCCCGCAGAAAAGCAGGCGAAATCGGTATGCTGCCTACAGATGATCTGGCCGCCAAGCCGCCCCGGCGCATGAATCTGGAGGATCTGGCATCCGGACGCGGACTCTCCCGTACCTATCGCCGCCTATGCGGAGAGGGCACTGAGGAATCGCTCCCTGCCGACCGGCTTATGGAGCTTGCGGTCTCTGGGGATAAAAACGCCCGAAAGGCATTTGACATCGAGGGGATATACTTGGCGCGGGCCATCGCCCAAGCCGCGTTCCTGACAGATCCAGGGCTGGTGATCTTAGGCGGCGGAGTAACCTTGGCATATTCCATGTTTGAAGATACGCTTCACCGGGAACTGCGTCGGGAGATGCTTCACGCCCCATCCATGATTCCAGAAGTCAGGGCTACGCCCCTTGGCTATTTGGGTGCGTTGCTGGGCGCGGCATCACTGGCTCTTGGCAAAATGGAGGAAATGGCACATGAGTAATAAAATCTGTCCGGCCTGTGTCTTGGGAGTTGATGTCGGGGGCACTAAGATCCGGTATGGCCTTGTTTCCACAGAGGGCAAGATCCTCGCTTGGGAAGAATATGAATCCCACAGCCTTCCGGCAGATGCATGGATTAAAACGCTTTTTTCACAAATCGACCCGTTTTGGGCGCGGTACCGAAGCGTTGTCACTCCGATTGCGGCCGGCATGGGCATTCGTGGTTCCGTCGACCACTTGCGGCAGCGCCTGCGGAGTTCTTCCGTGATCCTTGACGCCGGATCATGCGATATATGCCGCATGGTATCTGAACGGTACGGAATACCCGCGTTTATAGAAAATGATGTAAAAGCGGCCACTCTGTATGAACTGATGTTCGGAGTAGGACAGCGGGAAAAGACGTTCGCCTGTGTTAATGTTGGCACCGGACTCTCCATGGGGCTGGTTTTGGATGGCAAATTGGTGCATGGGATGAACAACAACGCCGGAGAAATCGGTAATATGCTGTTTCAACGCTGCGATAATGGTGAAATTGTCAGCATTGAAAGTGTGGCTTCTGGACAGGGAATGGAGCTGGAGCGAAGCCGTCTGGAAAACAGCAGCGACTCTTCCAGGATTCCTCGGGGCGGACGATCTCTGGCAGCTGCCTGCAAAAGCGGGGATCCCTTTGCAAAAAAAATTATAGATACCTTGATCCTTCAGTTGGCGCTCCTTCTGTTGAATCTGGAGGCCGGTTTTGACATTGGAACATATATTTTGGCCGGAGGTGTAATGTCCGATCCTTGGATGCGGGAACGCCTTTGCGCGGAAATCACGACGCTTTCCGCACAAGCGCAAAAAGGCGTTTTCAAATGGAACGCCCGAATCGCGGTTTCAGAATTGGGCGCCGGCAATGTGGGGCTCTGCGGTTCCGCATGTGTAGCGCTTTACAAATTGAGAAACGTCACATAGGCAGCTTTCGTGACGATTAAACTATGGAAAGGAGTTTATTTTATCATGTACGAAGCCATACGAGAACGAAACGAAAAACTGAGGCTGCAAATGCTCAGCGCGGCAAATCCAAAGACAACGGAGCATACCGAAACAATA
>CANCXY010000261.1 GCA_947381875.1 uncultured Clostridia bacterium
GAAAAAGCGCCGCCGCGAGGAGGAGGAAGAAGACGACGAGGAGGAAGAAGACCCGGAGGTCGCGCGGCGCAGGCACCGCGCCGGGCTTGGCTGCCTTATCACGCTCATCATCATTATCCTGATGCCGTTTGCAGCGGCGGGCGGCGTGTATCTGTGGGCGCGCGCCGAGATCGACGGTTCGCGCGGCGATGTTGTGTCCCAGAGCGTCCAGATCCCGAAGGGGTCGGGCGTGCTGGCGATCGGCCAGCAGTTGGAGGAGGCGGGCATCATCCGTTCAGCGCAGCTTTTCCGCCTCTACGCGCGTATGCAGGAGAACACCGACTCGCTGCAATACGGCACCTTTGACCTCACTTCGGATATGAGTTACGACCAGCTCCTCAAAATCCTGCGTGAGGCCACCGAGTACCGCCAGACAATGCGCGTTACGTTCCCGGAGGGGAAGACCGTGGTGCAGTACGCGCAGATCATGGAGGAAGCGGGCCTATGCACCGCTGAGGAATTTTTGAAAGCCGCTAACGAGCAGGAATACAGCCAGTTCAATTTCTGGGCAAAGCGCGATGAAAACCCCAACGTGTTCATGCGCGCCGAGGGCTATCTGTTCCCGGACACCTATGAATTTTTCGTGGGCGACGACCCGTATAACATGGTCGCGAAGCTCTACGGCGAATTTGATAAAAAGATCACCGATGAAATGTACGCGCGCATGGAAGAATTGAACATGACGCTCTCGCAGGTGATTACGCTGGCGAGCCTTGTGCAGGAGGAAGCGGGGAACGAGTACAGCAAGACGGTATCCGCCGTGTTCCACAACCGCCTGAACAATGAAATGACACTGGGCAGCAACGTGGCGTGGAATAAGGAGATACCCGACGACAACAACTACCTGTACGACACCCTGGCCGGGCCGTATGGTTTCGGGACCTGGGATGCCATCCCTGAGGAGATGCGCGAGGCTTACGACACCTACGACCATCAGGGCCTGCCCGCCGGGCCTGTCTCAAACCCCGGCCTGTTGGCGATAGAGGCCGCGCTGTGGCCCGAAGAAGAATGCGAATATTTCTATTTCCAGACGGACACGCTGGGCAATTACCACTTTGCGAAGACGAACGCGGAGCATGAACAGATTACAGCCGAGCTGGAAGCGCAGGGCATCCGGCCATAAAAGAATATGGGGCGGCGGAGGGCTTTCTCCGCCGCCTTTCATCAAAAGCGCAAACTTTATTGCGGGAAGGGCACGGAAATCAAGTTTTGTGATTGTGCGTGGCGGGAAGGAATAAGTCCTGCTGTTTCTGTGCAGAAAGGGGAAGTGAATATGAGGCTTGTGGTTATTACGGGCACATGCGGGGCTGGGAAATCAACCATAAAGGACGAGATGGAAAAGCGGCTTGACCCATGCCAATATGCCTGCGCGGATACGGATGAATTGGGAATCAACTGGTGGGATTACGCGGGGACAGATTATGAACACCAGTTCAGTGAAGATTGCCTGAAAGAAGCTGTACGCCGGGCAAAGGGAAGGGATCTGGTGTTTGTAAGCTGCCTGAACCCCCAGGATTATATTTCCAGGCATACGGTTCCTGGGGATATTGAATCAACGTACTTTATCGTTTTATGCCCGTCGGATGAAAAGATAGAGCAGCGCCTCCGTGCGAGGCCGAAAGAGCGCGGATTTGATTCCGACGAGGCCATCCGTCCGCAGATAGAATATAACCAATGGTTTCGCAAAAACAGGGGAAAAGTGCCGCTGTTCATTGATAACAGCGAACTATCCGTTGAGGAAACGGCAGAGAGGATTATTTCCTTTATTACGAACCTGCCGAAATATAGGGAAAATCAATAAGATTTTGATATTTCCAATTTTGAAAAGGGGGACATCATGAACACTCCCGAATTGCTGTGCCCAGCGGGCGATTTGGAACGCCTGAAATTTGCCGTCCTGTACGGTGCGGACGCTGTATATGTGGGCGCGACGGAATTTGGCATGCGCACCGCGCCGAAAAATTTCACCATGGAACAGCTTGCCGAGGGCGTGCAGTTCGCGCACGCGCATGGCAGGCGCGTGTATCTGACGGTGAACACCATGCCGACAAACGAGGAGATTGCCCGCATGCCGGATTTCCTGCGCCGCGCGCGGGAAACAGGCGTAGACGCGTTTATTGTGGCGGACCTCGGCGTTCTTGCCATGGCAAAACATGTTGCGCCAGATATGGAACTACATATCTCAACGCAGGCGGGCATTGTCAACTACGCGGCGGCGTGCGCCGCCTACGACTTGGGCGCGAAGCGCGTGGTGCTTGCGCGGGAGCTGTCCCTGCGCGATATTGCCGTTATCCGCGAAAATACGCCGCCCGAACTGGAATTAGAAGCGTTTGTACATGGCGCGATGTGCGTTTCTGTTTCCGGGCGGTGCCTGCTCTCGCATTACCTGACGGGGCGCGGCGCAAACCGGGGCGAATGTACGCAGCCCTGCCGCTGGAAGTGGCAGCTTTCCGAGGAACACCGTCCCGGCCGCGCCTATGAAATAGGAGAGACGGACGAGGGGAGCTATATCCTGAACGCCGACGACCTTTGCACCGCGCCGTTTTTAGACCTTATCATCGCGGCGGGCGTGGACAGCCTCAAAATCGAGGGCCGCGCCAAGACTGCCTATTATGCCGCCAGTACCGCCAGTGCTTATCGGCGCGCTTTGCGGGCTTATGCCAGGGACCCGGAACACTATGTCTGCCCGGAGGACGTACTGGAGGAATTGACGCGTACCTCGCACCGGCACTATTCTACCGGCTTCTATTTTGGGCCGGAGGGCGCGGTGCAGAATACAAAGCAGGGCGGCTATATCCGGGAATGGGAGGTCGTTGGCATTGTAGAGGACTGGCGCGAGGGCGTCGCTTTCTGTACGCAGCGCGGAAAATTCTGTCTCGGCGAACAGATAGAAGCGCTCACGCCGTCCGGGGAAACAGTATGTTTTACGCCGGAGTGGGTCCGGGATGGGGAAGGGGCGCTGATCGAATCCACACCGCATCCCAAAATGTGTTTTTCCCTGCCCTGTGTACATGCGCTGCCCGTCGGTTCGTTTTTGCGGCATAAGCTGAAAGGGACGGAAAACTGAAACAGGGGGTGGTTTTATGGAAAAATGGGATTTGTATACAAAAAACAGAGAAAAAACAGGGAGACAGCATATGCGGGGAGAAAAGCTCCCCGATGGCTTTTACCATTTGGTGGTGCATGTATGGATATGCAATGCAAAAGGGGAATATCTTATTTCCCAGCGCGCTGCCAACAGGCCCATCTTCCCGCTTATGTGGGAATGTGTGGGAGGCTCCGTTCTCATGGGGGAAAGCAGCATAGAAGGGGCGATCCGGGAAGTAAAAGAAGAAGTGGGGCTGGATGTAAGGCCGGAAGATGGAAAACTGCTTTTTTCCAAAATACGCGACGGAGAGATCGAGGAGAGGTACGCAGGCTTTAATGATATTGTGGACGTATGGCTTTTTACATATAACGGCGAACCAAATCTGAAAGCCGCCACAACAGATGAGGTCGCCGTCTGCCAATGGATGACTGTCCCGGAAATCCGGGCGCTGTATGAACAGGGCAAACTGGTGCCGTCGCTGGATTATTTCTTTGACGCCGTGGAAAGAGAGCGTATCCCATGATAATAAAAAATCTCTCCTCCCGATACAGCGTAAGGACGTTGGGAAAAGAGGATATGGACAGCATATTGGATCTGTGTTCCGGCAATGCGCTGTTTTACCGCTATCACCCGCCGTTTGCGACAAAGGAAAGCATCTGGCAGGATATGAACGCCCTTCCGCCGGGAAAAGAACAGGGAGATAAATTCTATATCGGATTTTTCCAGGGTACACAGTTGGCGGCAATCATGGATCTGATTGCGGATTACCCCTCCGCCCAAACCGCGTTTATTGGCCTGTTCATGGTGGCAAAACCATTGCAGGGGAAAGGCGCGGGCAGCGCCATCATCCATGATTGCGCGCGTTCCCTGTCCCGGCAGGGCTTTCAGAAAATCCGCCTGGCCATTGACAAAGGCAACCCGCAGAGCGAGGCGTTTTGGCGCAGGAACGGGTTCCTTCCAACGGGGGAAGAATTTCCGGGCGAGTTTTCCGTCTATGTCTTGATGGAACAGCTTTTATGACGTTTTTTAGACGTTCACATCAGGCAAAACAGATTTTGGGGCGCGTGTTGTCTGGCGGTCAATCAGCCGCGTGGCAAGGTGTTTTGTGACGGGCGGGAGAGACGGGTTTTCCAGGCGCTCGATCATCAGGCGGACAGCGGTGTCCCCGGCTTCGTGGAGCGGCTGGCGCATGGTGGTGATGGGCTGTGCCTCGTACAGCGCGGCGGCGGTGTTTTCGTCGTCAAAGCCTATGATGGAGACATCTTCCGGCACACGCAAGATCGGAAGAGCGTCGTGTAGGGAAAGAGTGTTGCGAGACGTGGGGG
>CANCXY010000262.1 GCA_947381875.1 uncultured Clostridia bacterium
GCCCCTTTGGCGGAGTCCAGAGGCAGCGCCTCTGGCAGGTCCGGGCAGCGCCCGGGCAGGTTTGGGCGGAAGCCCAACACCGCGCCGCTGGCGCGGCGGCATATCCGGTTCCCGACAGTTGAGGAGACTGTTCAGGATATATTTTATAAGGAGGATTTCCAACGTGAAAAAAGCACTTTCTTTGGTTCTGGCGCTTGCCATGATGTTCACGCTGCTCACGGCGTGCGGCGGCGGCACATCCAGCTCCAGCAGCACCGCCGGCAATGACAGCAGCAGCACTGCCAGCGATACGACTTCCACATCCGCTTCCGATTCCTCGTCTTCCAGCGAGGCCAATACGCCCGCCGAAAAGGCGAAGATCACCATCATGCTCCCCTCGTTCTACGGCGGCGAGCTGACGAAAGAAAATTCTGATAAGGTCCTGGAAAAGTTGGAGGAGTTCACAAACTGTGAAGTCACTTTCCAGTTTGAGGCGAACGACACCTACGGCGACAAGTTTGGCCTGACGCTGATGGACCGCAACAATATGCCCATGATCCTGACGGCAACCGGCCTTATCACCGGTACTGTTATCCAGGCCGCGCAGCAGGGCGCTTTCTGGGACCTGACCCCGTACCTCAGCGAATATGAGTACCTCTCCCAGATCGACCCGGACGTTCTCAGCGCGCTGACGGTCAACGGCCAGGTCGTGGGTATCCCCAAGTACCGTGAAATCGGCCGCTATGGCTTCAGCTACCGCACCGACTGGGCGGAGGCTGTCGGCATCACCGAGGAGCCGAAGACCATTGAGGACGTGTACGACATGATGTACAAGTTCACCTACAATGATCCCGACGGCAACGGCAAGGACGACACCTACGGCATGGAAATGACACAGTATACTGGCCCGTGGAATATCATCCAGTCATGGTTCGGCGTGGGCAACGGCTGGGTCGAGAAGGATGGCGAGCTTGTGCCTGTGCATGAGACCGAGGAGTACAAGGAAGCTCTGGAATGGATGCACAAAATCTATGAAGAAGGTCTTGTGCGCAGCGACTGGGCCAGCGTTCCTTCCAGCGAATGGGGCAACGGCACACAGTCCGGCCAGGCGGGCATCTTCATTGATACCTTGGACGGCGGTCGCCGCAACTGGGACTACTTCACCAACAACAACGTCGCAAGTGTTGTGGATGACACGCAGCTTGCCAAGATGAACCTTGTCGGCCCGATCAATGGCAAGACCCTGGCCACAGACGGCTACAACGGCTACTTCCTCATCACGAAGGACGGCGCGAAGACAGAGGAAGACCTGCGCACCTGCCTCGACTTCCTGGATAAAATGAACTCTGTTGAGATGCGCACACTGGCCGACTTCGGCATTGAGGGCTTGACCTATACCCTCGACGAGAATGGCGACGTTGTTATGACGACCGAAATCGAGCTGGCGAACCTGCCTCACCAGGGCCTGAACCAGGCTGTCGCATATCAGCCCGCCGTGCTTGATGGTGTGCTGAAGGTTGCGCAGAAGGAGAGCCAGGTCGCACAGGCGGACGCCTATGCCCGCAGCCGTGAGGTCGCGGTGTTCAACCCGGCTGTCTCATACCTGACGAACTCCGAAACATACGCGAATGTTGCCACTGTTATCAACCAGACCATTGACGACGCGCGCACGCAGTTCATCTGCGGCAGCATCGACTGGGCGGGCTTTGAGGCCGCTGTCGCGACCTGGAACTCCCAGGGCGGCGAAAAGGTCAAGGCGGAAGTGAACGAGCAGTACAAGGCAAACAAATAATGCCGCTGAAGGCATGACGGAAGAAAACTGAATTTCCGGCATTCAAGCGGGGCGTCGCAATAGAGCTATGCGCTCGCGGCGTCCCGCCTTTTTTGAGGGTGGATGAGTATGAACAATCAATTCAGGCCCGCTTTCACAGAAATGTCTGAAAACGGCGTTACACTCCAATGGGAACCCTTTGAGGGCGCGCAGTCCTACCGCGTGTTGTGGAGCGACCGGGACACGCGGGAAGCGCAATATAAGCCGCTGCCTCCCACGGAGCAGACAAGTTTCCGCTTCACCCGCGCCGCGCATGTGCCCTATTGGCTCCGCGTGCAGGCATTGGACGGGCAGGGCAGTGTGCTGGCCGAGAGCGCGGCCATCCGCACACCTGTGCGCCGGTTGGCGCGCCCCCAGTTGGAAGAATTGGGTCGGGGGCTTGTGGCAGTATGCACCGGGGACGGTGTGTTCCTGAGCTGGCGGCTCCTGCGCGGCGAGGTGAACGGCTTTACGGAAACCGGCGTCGCGGGGGCGGATTTCGCCGTATACAAAAACGGGGAGCGGCTGGCGACTGTAACGGACCGCACGAGTTTCCGTGATGCTGCTGGTACGTCGGACGACCTCTATGCAGTAGCGGCGGTGTACGGCCAGATGGAACAGCCGCCCTGCGGCGCGGTGCGTCCCTGGCGGCAGAATTTTATCGACCTGCCTCTGCGCCGCCCGGTGGACGGGGTGACACCCGCGGGCGAGCGTTTCTGTTACAACGCCAACGATATGAGCGTGGGCGACGTGGACGGCGACGGGGAATATGAATTTATCGTCAAATGGGACCCCAGCAATTCAAAGGACGTTTCCCAGCGCGGCTATACGGGCCGGTGCATTTTAGACTGCTACCGGCTGGACGGTACGCAGCTTTGGCGGCTCGATATGGGGCCGAATATCCGTGCGGGCGCGCACTATACCCAGTTCATGGTGTACGATTTCAACGGCGACGGCATGGCGGAAATGGCTGTCAAGACAGCGCCCGGCACAAAGATGACGCGCTACGCGCCCGACGGTACCGTTTTGAGCGAACAGTATATCACAATGCCGAAGGCGGATATAGACGCGGGATATGCCCATACAGATAACTATGTCTGCACAGCCGCCGGGTATCGGGAACATCTGATAGGGCTGTTTATGGGCTGGCATGACCGCGCCGAGGTAAAAAGCGGTCAGTGGCCCGCGACGCTGGAAAGCTGCTGGGGCATCCCGGAGCGTTATTCGTACCCCTTATGTGAAGCGGACGCCGCCAAACTTGCCGATTATTTTGTCAAAGAATGGGCGCCCGCCCGCAGTCCGAAAAACAAACTGGACGAATTTGAAGGGTTCATCTTTGAAGGGCCGGAATATCTGACAATGTTCAGCGGTATGGGCCGGGAGCTGGACACGATCCCCTATAAGCCGGGGCGCGGAGACGACGGCCTGCTCTGGGGCGACTACGAGTGCCCGCGCATTGAGCCGTGCAACCGGGTCGACCGTTTCCTTTCGGGCGTCGCGTACCTGGACGGCGAACGGCCTTATCTGATTATGTGCCGGGGCTATTATACACGCTCCTGCCTGGCCGCCTATGATTTCTTTGAAAACCGTTTCCATGAGGTATGGTATGTGGATTCTGGTCATGTGCCCATGAAAAACCCGTTCCTGCGCGAGCTGCCCTTTGAGACGGACGGCAGCGACCCCGTATATGGCCGCTTGGCCGGGCAGGGGAACCACAGCCTTTCCACGGCGGATGTCGACGGGGACGGGTGTATGGAGATCGTCTACGGCGCGGCGGTGATAGACCACGATGGCAGGCTGCTGTATTCCGCGTTTGATAAGCTGCCGGACGGGCGCGAGGCAAAATTGGGCCACGGCGACGCCATGCACGTTGCGGATATCGACCCCGACCGCCCCGGCCTTGAAATCTTTAATGTTTTTGAGGACGGCAAATTCGCCCCCTACGGGTATGCCTTACGCGACGCCGAGACAGGGCGGGCGCTCTTTGGTGAGTACGCGGAGGAGGATTTGGGCCGCTGCATGGTGGGCAATATCGCCGACGGCGTGCGCGGCTTGCAGGTCTGGGTCAATGCGGTGTACGACTGCAAAGGGAAGCCGCTGGACATCGCCCCGCCCTCCACCAATATGCGCATCTACTGGGCGGGCGACCTGACGACACAGTTCACCGATGGGCCGGATTACCTGGGCGAACACGCCAAGGGCGCGCAGACGGGCCGCGTGTGCGACGTGCGCCGAGGTGTGCTGCTGGACCCGTCAGGCACGCTGACAAACAACGGAACCAAAGGCAACCCGTGCCTTGTGGCGGACATCTTCGGCGATTTCCGCGAGGAGCTGCTCTTGCGCCTTGCCGACAGCAGCGCCATCCGCATTTATACCAGCACGGAGGACGCTCCCCACAAGCTGCCCACACTGATGCACGACCCGCAGTACCGCTGCGGCGCTGCCTGGCAGAACAACTGTTATAATCAACCCGTTTACCCGTCCTTCTACTATGCGAGCGATATGGATTTCAGTCGGGTGATGCCCGCGCAGGCGGCGCGTCCGGTGCTGTGCCTCGTGGGGGATTCCCTGATGCAGACCTATGAGGAGGGGGACGCGCTGTGCGAGATCGGAAGAGCGTCGTGTAGGGAAAGAGTGTTGCGAGACGTG
>CANCXY010000263.1 GCA_947381875.1 uncultured Clostridia bacterium
CCACGTCTCGCAACACTCTTTCCCTACACGACGCTCTTCCGATCTGGAGAAAACCGAGGGATCCGCAAAATTGTTTCTTAGGGCAAAATAAGTGTTGTGAAACGCAGAAAAATATGGTACAATACGAAAGGATGCTATTTTCAAGGATCAGCGCCCGCGCAAAGCGGGTAAGGAGGACGGAAAAAATGGATGTGACAGATTCCGGCCGCATCGACGGCGTACTGCGTATTTCCACAGGCGTGATTGCCAAGATTGCGAAATGCGCCGCGCTGGAGACGGATGGCGTACAGGCGGTTTCTACAGGGGCCGAGGGTGTGCGGGGGCTGTTCCGCAGGATAGACCTGCAAAAGCCCGTGCTTGTCCAGTTCACCGACGGCATCGCCGAGATCAGTGTGCATATCATCGTGCGCTACGGCAGCAAGATCCCATCGCTGGGCGAAAAAATACAGGAAAATGTGAAAAGCTCTGTGCAGAACATGACGGGTATCACGGTATCCAAAGTGAATATCGTGGTGGCTGGTATCGCACAGGAATCCGCAGAATGACCGGCGTCTCCCGGCGCGCGCCCAAGGAGGGCTCTCCTCCTGTGCGCCGCGCCCAGGGATGCGGGCGTTCCTATGGCGGAGCGTTTTTTGTGTGTCCTCCCGCTGGACGGGGGAACACGCGGAAATATCTTCGCGGCCTGGACACGCCCACGATACGGAACAGGGCTTAAGCCCTCCCGCACACGCAGGAGGGCGCGCTTTTATTGAGAGGACAACATGAAAAGAAGGACTGCCCGTGAAAACGCCTTCCTCGCGCTCTTTGAGGCCGGGTTTGAAGGCGGCGATATCGAGGAGATCGTCGCGCTCTCCAAAGAACAGGGCGAGCGCCCGGTCGACGCCTACGGGGAGGCGCTGCTCATCAACTTCTACGCCCACAGCGCCGAGGTGGACGACCTCATCAAAGCAAAACTCAAGGATTGGACGCTTGCGCGCCTGCCGCGCGTAAACGCCGCGCTGCTGCGCCTCGCGGTAACGGAAATGCTTTTCAACGGCCATGACGATATGGACAGCATCGTGATCAACGAGGCGGTGGAACTGGCGAAGAAGTACGCGGGGGAAGAAGATTATCAATTCATCAACGGCCTGCTGGGCGCGATTGCCCGCGAAACACACGGGGAGAACGCGGCGGCGCGCCCCGTGCCGGAAGAAGAACAGGACGAGCCTCCGGCGGGCGGGCCAGAGGCATGATCGCCCTCGGCATCGACACCAGCAATTACGCCACCTCGCTGGCGGTTTTTGATACGCGGCAGCAGCGCGTTTTGTGCGACTGCAAAAAGTTCCTCCCCGTTAAAGAGGGCGCGTTGGGCCTGCGGCAGAGCGAGGCGGTGTTCCACCACACGACGGCATTGCCGGAGCTGATGCGGCAGATAGACGCTGTGTTCCCCCTGCGCGGGGTGGAGGCGGTGGGCGTATCGGAAAAGCCGCGCCCGGTGGATGGCTCCTATATGCCCTGTTTCTTGACAGGGGTATCGGCGGCGCAGGCTGTCTCGCTGGCGGCCGGCGTCCCTTTGGTGTACACGACCCACCAGCAGGGGCATATTGCCGCCGCGCTGTTTGCGGCGCGCGGCGGGGCGCTGTTTGCGCAGCGTGTGCTTGTCTTTCATATCTCTGGCGGCACTACGGAGCTGCTGCTCTGCGAGGGGACAGACGTGATAAGCCGCGTGGGCGGCAGCACGGATCTTTATGCGGGACAGGCTGTGGACAGGATTGGCGCGCGTCTGGGCTTTGCGTTCCCCGCCGGGGCGGCGCTTTCGCGCTTAGCGGCGGAATGTGCGGAGGAGATACACCCGAAAACCAGCCTGAAAGGGACGGACTGCAGTTTCTCCGGCCTGGAAAACCAGTGCAGTGCGCTGTTGGAACGCGCCGCCCCGCCCGCCTATATCGCGAAATACTGCCTGTGCGCCGTCGCGGAAACGGTGGCGGGCATGATCCGCGCCGCGCGCCGCCTCTATCCCGGCGTGACGGTGGTGTGCGCGGGCGGCGTGATGAGCAGCGACGTGGTTCGCGCTGTTGTGTGCGCCCAGGAGCCGGACGCCTGTTTCGTACCGGGAAAATATGCCAGCGACAACGCCATTGGCACGGCGCTGCTGGCCGCAAAGAAGGTGGGCGCGTGGCCGACGTCATCACAGTAACGGCGCTCAATCGCTATGTGAAAACGCTGCTGGACCGCGACGATATACTCTGCGATTTGGCTTTGCGCGGGGAAATATCCAATTTCGTCCACCACCGTTCGGGCCATTTCTATTTCTCCCTCAAAGACAGCCAGTGTGCCGTCAAAGCGGTGATGTTCCAGCGCTACGCGCAGCAGATCGCGTTCCTGCCGCAGAACGGCATGCGCGTGATCGTGCGCTGCCGCGTTTCGCTGTTTGAGCGCGACGGCGCGTTCCAGGTGTATGTGGACGACATGTTCCCAGACGGCATCGGCGCGATGCAGCTCGCGTTCGACCAGCTCAAAGAAAAGCTAAACAAGGAAGGGCTGTTTGCGCCGGAGCATAAAAGGCCGCTGCCCGCCGCGCCGCGGTGCGTAGGGCTTGTCACTTCCCGCACCGGTGCGGCCTTGCAGGATATTTTGAATGTGACGCGCCGCCGCTATCCCATCGCGCATTTCCTCCTGGCCCCCGTCACGGTGCAGGGGAATGAGGCCGCGCCGGAAATCGCGGACGCCATCACGCGACTCGGCGGTTCGGGGCGTGTGGATGTGATTATCGTCGCGCGCGGCGGCGGTTCGCGCGAGGACCTGTGGGTATTCAACCATGAGGGGATCGCCCGTGCTGCCTACGCCTGCCCCGTACCGGTGGTCTCGGCCATCGGCCATGAGATAGATTTTTCTATCCTGGATTTTGTTGCCGACCTGCGCGCGCCGACCCCCTCGGCGGCGGCGGAGCTTGTTATGCCGGATTTGAGGGGCAGGATGCGAGAGGCCGCGCAAACCTATGTGAATATTGCAAAAGAAATGAAAAACCGGCTGCGTTTATGCTATAATAGGGTACAGGAATGGCAGAGCGCGCCGCAGTTGGCGGCGGTGCGCCAACTCCCCACGGAGCTTGCGGGGGAAACGGCGGAGAAAAGCGGGGCGATCCAGCGGGCCATGCAGGACAGGCTGCATACGGCGGGACAAGCCCTGCGCCATGCCGCCGCGCTGTGCGATTCCCTCAGCCCCTACCGGGTGCTTGCGCGCGGGTACGGCATCGCGCGCAGGGAAGGGCAGGTCTTGAAAACCGCCGCCGGTGTCCAGGCAGGGGATGAACTGGAACTCCAGCTTGCGGACGGGCGGATCGGCTGCACCGTCCAGACAGTTACGAAAGAGGGGCCGCTATGGAACACACCATGACATTTGAACAGGCGTCCGCGCAGCTTGACGATATCCTGTCGGAGCTTTCGAACGAGGTCACGCCGCTGGACCGCAGCCTCGCGCTGTATGCCGAGGCCGCGAAGCTGATTGCCTTTTGCGGCGAGACGCTGGAAAAAGCGCGTATCACGGTCGAGGAAATCGACGCGCGCTTCAGACAGCCGCAGACGTGAGAAAGGCGGGCGTTTTTATGGACTATCAGACGCAATATGAGCAATACAAAAAAAACGCCGAAGCGGTGCTCGCGCGGGAGACGGAACAGCGCCTTGCGGATGGTTCCCGCGTCAGCGATGCCGCGCGCTACAGCCTGTTGGGCGGCGGGAAACGCGTGCGCGCGGTGCTGTGCTTAGCCGTATGCGATACGATGGGCGGCAGCCAGGACGCGGCGGAATCCTACGCGGCGGGGGTGGAAATGCTGCACTGCTATTCGCTGATTCACGACGACCTGCCCTGCATGGACGACGACGCCCTGCGCCGAGGCCGCCCCTCCTGTCATAAGGCGTTCGGCGAGGCGACGGCACTGTTGGCCGGGGACGCGCTGTTGACCGCCGCGTTCGAGACACTTTCCTGCGCGCCCGGCACGCCGCGTCAGAATGTGGAGGCGGTGCGTATGCTCAGCCGCGCCGCCGGGGCAAACGGCATGGTGTTGGGGCAGGAGTTGGATCTGGCCTTTGAGGAAAAGCGGGCGACGGCGGAAGAACTGCGCGGGGTGCATCGCCGGAAAACCGGTATGCTCATCAACGCGGCGGCGCAAATGGGCGCAATCGCGGCCAACGCGGACGACGCGCAGCGCGCCGCGATTGAGCAGTACGCGTTCTGCGTCGGCCTTGTGTTCCAGATTATCGACGATATTTTGGATGTTACCGCTACCGAACAGCAGCTTGGGAAGCCCATCGGCAGTGACGCGCAACAGAAGAAAACAACGTTTGTCACGCTGTATGGCATGGAACAGTCACAGGAGATCGCGCGCACGCTGACAGACGAAGCATGCGGCGCGC
>CANCXY010000264.1 GCA_947381875.1 uncultured Clostridia bacterium
GCTTCCTCGTCCTCGTCCGCTTCCTCCGATTCTCTTTCATCCTCCTCCGAAAGCGCGTCCGCGCCGTCCTCCACAGAGGACACATCTTCGGACAGCGCCCCGGAAGAAACACCGTCCGGCGGGGGCGGTAAAACGCTTGTCGTCTACTACTCGGCCACCGGCAATACGGAAGCCGTGGCGGGGTATATCGCCGGGGCGCTCGGCGCGGACACGTTTGTCCTCGAACCCACAGAACCTTATACCGCCGAGGACCTGCGCTGGACAGACGAGCAAAGCCGCGCCTCGCGGGAACACAACGACCCGTCCCTGCGCGACGTGCCGCTCACGGAGACGACGCCCGCCGGTTGGGACAGCTACGACACGGTATTCATTGGATACCCCATCTGGTGGGGCATCGCGGCCTGGCCGGTGGATACGTTCATCAAGGCCAACGATTTCACGGGCAAAACAGTGATCCCATTCTGCACTTCGTCCTCCTCCGGCCTCGGACAGAGCGGTACGCTGCTGGCGGAAATGGCCGGGACAGGCGATTGGCTGGAAGGGCAGCGCTTTTCTTCGGGTGCGTCCGAACTTAGTGTGACGGAATGGGTCAGCGGCCTGGGGCTGGCGGCTTCGGACAGCGCGGAGACGGCATCCGCACCGAATCCCACGGACAATGAGGACAGAACGTCCCCGGCGGTTTATTTCACCTCGGATATCTCCCCCGCCGGGCTGATGGCGGTATATGAGGCGCTCGGCTGGCAGCCGACGGGGAAAGTGGCCGTCAAGCTGTCCACGGGCGAACCCCCGGCCAGCAACTACCTCGCCCCCGAACTCATCAAAGACCTGGTGCAGTCGGTAGACGGGACAATCGTCGAGTGCAATACGGCCTACGGCGGCTCCCGCGCGGAAACAGCCATGCACCGGCAGGTTGCGGAAGATCACGGCTTTACCGCCATTGCCGAAGTGGATATCCTGGACGCCGACGGCTCTATGGAGCTGCCGACTGTCGCGGGCGCGCATTTTGAAAACAACCTCGTCGGCGCGCACTTTGCGAATTACGATTCCTATATCATCCTGTCGCACTTCAAAGGCCACGCGATGGCGGGCTTTGGCGGGGCGATCAAAAATATTTCTATCGGCCTTGGCTCGTCGGAGGGAAAATGCGTGATCCACTCCGGCGGCAAGAGCCATACAAGCCCCTGGGGCGGCGACCAGACGGCGTTCACCGAGTCGATGGCCGAGGCGGGCAAGGCTGTGTCCGACTATCTGGGCGAGGGCGAACGGATCGTCTATATCAACGTGCTGAACAATATCTCTATTGACTGCGACTGCAACGGACACCCCGCTGCCCCGGATATCCACGATATTGGCATCGTGGCCTCCCTCAACCCTGTGGCGGCCGACCAGGCGTGCATCGACCTTGCGTTTGCCACCGAGGGCAGCGATTCCCTGCAACAGCGCGTGGAAAGCCTGGACGGGCTGCATACGTTAGAACACGCGGAGGCCATTGGGCTTGGCAGCCGCGCCTATGAGCTGGTAAACCTTGATGGTTGACATCCTGCGGCGCGAGGCGGTATATATCGGCTACTATTTCACGGTGCAGCTCCGGCAGATCGCGGGATACTGGGTACTGGGCATGGTAATCGGCTCGCTCGTGTCGGTGTTTGCCAAAGATGCCATCCACGGCTGCTTTGCGCGTATCAAGGATCAGCCGTGGGGCGTGTGGGGCGTTGTCCCGGCCAGTATCCTGGGGATTGCCTCTCCGCTTTGCATGTACGGCACGATCCCCATTGCCGCTTCCCTCGCGCGCCACGGCATGCGGCATGACTGGCTGGCCGCGTTCATGATGAGCAGCGTTCTGCTGAACCCGCAGCTCCTCTTTTACAGTACCGCGCTGGGCGGGCAGGCTATGGCGGCGCGGCTTGTTTCATGTACGCTCTGCGGCATTGCGGCAGGGCTGGCGGTACACTTTGCCTACCGGGAAAAGCCGTTCTTCGATTTCAAAGGCTTTGAGCCGCGCGCCAGCCGCGACACCGACCCCAACCTGTTCCTGCGCTTTTTGAAGAATGTGGGACGCAATATCCGCGCAACGGCAGGGTGGTTTCTGCTGGGCGTACTCCTCTCGGCGTTGTTTCAGCGGTATGTGCCCGCGGACGGATTCGCGGCACTGTTCGGCAAGAGCGGCGAGGGGTTCGGCGTGCTGATGGCCGCGACCATCGGCGTGCCGCTTTACGCCTGCGGCGGCGGCACGATCCCCCTTCTGCACCAGTGGCTTGTCTCCGGTATGAGTATGGGTAGCGCCGCCGCGTTCATGATTACCGGCCCCGCCACAAAGATTACGAACCTGGGCGCGCTGAAAATCGTACTGGGCGCAAAGCGGTTTTTCCTGTACCTCGCGTTCGTTATGGCGTTCTCGTTTTTGACGGGGCTTGTTGTAAACCTTATCGTATGAATTCGTGCAGTTCCTCGCCCGGAGAGCGGAAGGTACAGCAAAATCCCCGCCCAAAGGGCGGGAGATATAGCAAAATCTTCCCCGCCCGGAGAGCAGGGAAATACACAGAAAAACAGGAGGGAATTTTTATGGAATACCGTAAACTGCCGAAAGGTACAGAACAGATCAGCGTGATCGGCTTTGGCGGCTCCGGCATCCATCAGTCCGAGCAGGGAGAAGCGGTGCGGGCTATCCACAGGGCGATCGAAAGCGGCGTGAATTACTTCGATATGGCCGTCTCGGAGGCCGCTGCTTTCGATTCCTACCGCGCCGCCTTCGCGGGCCTGCGGGAAAAGGTGTACTTACAAATGCACTTCGGGGCCGACTACTCCTCCGGGAAATACGGCTGGACTACCGACCCCGACCGCATCCGCCGTGGGATGGACTGGCGGCTCAAAAAGTTAGATACGGACTACATCGACTTCGGCTTTATCCACTGCATCGACGAGCAGGCCGATTTGGACCGCTATCTCGCGGGCAGCCTGCCCTATATCCAGGATCTGAAAGGACAGGGCGTTGTGCGGCATATCGGCCTTTCCACCCACAACCCCGCCGTCGTGGAGCGGATGCTGGATATGGGAATTTTAGATGTTGTTATGTTCAGCATCAACCCCGCCTACGACTACCGCCACGGGGACTACGCCATCGGCGGGGTGGACGAACGCCAAACACTTTACCAGCGGTGCCAGCGGGAGGGCGTGGGCATCACGGTGATGAAGCCCTTCGGCGGCGGGCGGCTTCTGGACGCAAAGCTCTCCCCGTTCGGGAAAGCCCTGACAAAAACCCAGTGTATCCAGTACGCGCTGGACAAGCCCGGCGTGCTGAACGTCCTGCCCGGCTTCCGCAACACGGCGGACGTGGAAAGCGCCCTGGCCTATCTGGATGCCGCCCCGGAGGAGAGGGATTACTCCATCTTAGGCGAGTTCGCGCCGCCGGAGGCCGATGGGAAGTGCGTCTATTGTAGCCATTGCCACCCCTGCCCCAAGGGGCTGGATATCGCGCTTATCAACAAATACTACGATTTGGCGAAAGCCGGGGACGAGCTGGCAAAGGACCACTACTGGAAACTGTCCCTGCACGCGGGAGACTGTATCCAGTGCGGGCACTGTGACAGGCGATGCCCGTTCCATGTCAAACAGATGCGACGAATGAAAGAGATCCGGGAGTATTTTGGGGTGTAGAGACGAAAGCGGGAAGCTGTAAATCCTGCCTGTTTTTCCTGCCCGGAGGCGGGGAAAAACGGGCAGGATTCTTTTTCGTTGGCAAATCCGGTTTGATGCTCTATATAAAATATATTATTATGTTTTATGCTATACGCATAGCGAGGTCAATCATGAAATTTATAGGCCGGAAAAACGAGCTGTCCAAACTTCCGGCAGAGTATGGCAGGAATGACGACTTTGTCGTGGTATATGGGCGGTGCCGGATTAGAAAGACAACGCTAATCAAGGAGTTTCTGAAAGGAAAAGTCAACGGCAGCGGGGAAATACACAAGGCATTCCCTGGATACGAGATATTTTATGGCATTTTCAGCAAAAGCGGTTTTTCTCATCGGCTTGTTGATATCGCAAGAGAAAATAACACGTTGATTTTGATCCAGGAAGATGAGATATTATAGTGAGATTATATGAAAACAAACAGGGCTTTCTGTATTTCTCCTCCTGGAATGTGGGGATTACAGAAAGCTCCAAGAACAGCACAAAAAGAAAACCCGCAGACCCAAACAGGCTGCGGGTTTTTCTGGAGCTGTTAATGCGATTCGAACGCACGACCTCATCCTTACCAAGGATGTGCTCTGCCGACTGAGCTATAACAGCAAATGGCGACCCGGATGAGGCTCGAACTCACGACCTCTAGCGTGACAGGCTAGCGTT
>CANCXY010000265.1 GCA_947381875.1 uncultured Clostridia bacterium
CGGCGGATTGAAGCCCGCGTATTTCTATGTGAAGTCGGCGCTGGAGAGCGGGCGGCATGTTGTTACATCCAATAAAGAACTGGTGGCGACGCACGGGGCGGAGCTTCTGGCCTTGGCGCGGCGCAAGGGCGTGTGTTTCCTCTTTGAGGCTAGTGTCGGCGGCGGCACGCCGATCATCACGCCCATGCACCAGTGCATGGCGGCGAATGTGATCAGCGAGATTGCGGGCATCGTTAACGGCACCACAAACTTCATGCTGACGAAAATGGCGCATGAGGGGATGGATTTTGCCGAGGCCCTGAAACTGGCGCAAAGCCTGGGCTATGCGGAGACCATCGACCCCTCCGCCGATATCGACGGCATCGACGCGCAGCGCAAAATCGCGATTTTGGCAAGCCTCGCTTTCGGGCGTCATTTCTTCCCGCAGAATGTGCCAACGCGCGGCATCCGGGATATTTCGGTCAAAGATATTGCATTGGCGGTGCGTCAGGACGCGGCAGTGCGGCTCATCGCGTGGGCGCGCCGGGAAGAAAACGGCGCGGTGGCGCTGGCCGTGGAACCGATGCTCATTGCGCGCGGCAATCAGCTTGCGGGCGTGGAGGACGTGTTCAACGCGGTGCTGGTAAAAGGCGATATGTTGGGCGACGTGGTATTCTACGGCAAGGGCGCGGGCAAGCTGCCGACGGCCAGCGCGGTGGTTGCGGATGTGATTGACGCGCTGAAAAACGGCGTAAAGATTCACGACAGCCTGTTCTGGCAGGAATCGACGCCCATCGAGGGTGCGTGGGCCGATACCCGCCCCGCCGACTTCTATGTGCGCCTGGGCCAGGCGACCGAAAACATCGCGCGCGACCTGTTCGGCGCGGACATCGAAATGCTCGACACCGCCGACAATGAGGCCGTATTCACCGTGCGCGGCCTCACCGCCGAGCGCCTGGCGGAGCGCTGCGCCGCCGCACAGGCAGCGGGCGTGCCCATCGGCAATACATTGAAATGGATGCACTGACCCAAGATGGGTTTCCAAAGGGGCTGCGCCCCTTTGGCGGAGTCCAGAGGCAGCGCCTCTGGGCAGGTTTGGGCGGCAGCCCAACAGAAGGAGGAAAAGCAGATGGTAACAGTGCGCGTCCCCGCGACCAGCGCGAATATTGGTTCGGGGTTCGATTCCTGCGGCCTCGCGCTCTCTATGTACAATACAGCCGCTTTTGAGGAGTTTGACGGCGTGGATATATCCTCAGCGGACGGGACGCCAGTGCCCTGTACGCCGGGGAACTTAGTGTACCGCACGGTGCGCGAGGTGTACGCGCTGTGCGGGCGCACGCTGAAGGGCCTGCGCCTGGTGCAGACGAACCCTATCCCGATGGCGCGGGGGCTTGGCTCCAGCAGCGCGTGTATCGCGGCGGGGGTGTTGGGGGCCAACGCGCTGCTGGGCGGGCCGCTGACGCGGGAGGATATGCTCACCTTCGCTACAAAATTGGAGGGCCACCCCGATAACGTCGCGCCCGCGATTTTAGGCGGCTTCGTCGTTTCGGCGTATGATGGGGGGCATGTCTATTCGCTGAAAAAGACCATCGCGCCCGGCATTGTGTTTGCGGCGTTCGTGCCGGATTTCCCGCTGCTGACGGAAAAAGCCCGCGCCGTTTTGCCGCGCACTGTGCCGCATGCCGACGCGGTATACAACCTCTCACGCGCCGCGCTTTTGGCTACGGCGTTCTGTGAGGAGCGGTACGATTTTCTGCCCGTCGCTACGCGGGACAAGCTGCATCACCAGTACCGCCTGCCGCTCATTGAGGGCGGGGAGGATGTGTTCGCGCTTGCGGACGGGTTGGGCGCGCTGGCGACGTTTATCAGCGGCGCGGGGCCGACGATCCTCTCCATTGTGCGCACCGCCGAGGCGAATGTGTTCTTTGAGCGCGCGCAGAAGGCGTTGGAGAGCGACAGCAGCCTGGCGCATTATACATTGCACCGTTTCGAGGCGGACAACGAGGGAGCGAACATTTTGTAAGGAACCGCGCTTTGTGCATAGAATGGGGCACGGAAAGAAATCAATTCCGCTGTTTTCTCCGCCGGAAGCGGGGGAGACAGGCGAAATGGATTTTCGTGAAAATCAGGAAGTGTTCAAAGCGGAGTGTTTTTGGGTATTTCCCCGCCCTTCGGGCGGGGAAATACCCGGAAATCGTCTCCGCGGCTTGGACACTCCCGAAAATTCAGGTACGAACGCGGAAAGGGGAGGAATTTATGGCGCTTATTGTACAGAAATTTGGCGGAAGCTCGGTGGCGGACCGTGACCGCATCTTCCGTGTGGCGCGCATCATCGCCAGTACGCGCGCCGCGGGCAACGACGTTGTTGTGGTCGTGTCTGCGCAGGGCGATACGACGGACGACCTGATCACCAAGGCAAACGAGATCACGCACGACCCATCCCAGCGGGAGATGGATATGCTGCTTGCGACGGGTGAACAGATCAGCATTGCGCTGCTTTCGATGGCGCTCAGCGTCGTGGGGTGTTCGTCCATCAGCCTCACCGGCTGGCAGGCGGGGTTCCATACCGACCGCGCCTATACGCGCGCGCGCATCAAAAACCTGGATACAGAACGCATTGAAAGCGAGCTTTCGCGCAACCGCGTTGTCGTGGTGGCGGGCTTCCAGGGCATCAACCGCTACGACGATATCACCACACTGGGGCGCGGTGGTTCGGATACCAGCGCCGTGGCGATTGCGGCGGCGCTGCATGCCGATCTGTGCCAGATTTATACCGATGTGGACGGCGTGTATACCGCCGACCCGCGCATTGTGCCGCACGCGCGCAAATTGGATGAGATCACATTTGATGAAATGCTGGAATTGGCCAGCCTGGGCGCGCAGGTGCTGAACAACCGCAGCGTGGAGCTTGCAAAGAAGTATTCGGTGCATTTGGAGGTACTTTCGTCGATCACCAATCTGCCCGGCACCATTGTGAAGGAGGTAACAGACGTGGAGGGAATGCTGATCAAAGGCGTCGCGCAGGATACGAACGTCGCCGTCATTTCAATTACCGAGGTGCCCGACGTTCCGGGCGCGTCATTCAAGGTATTTAGCCTGATGGCGCAGAAGAAGATCAACGTTGATATTATTTTGCAGTCGTCGGGCACGGAGGGCTATAAGGACGTGATCTTCACCGTCCCCCTCGGCGACGCCGACGCCGCGCTCTCTTTATTGGAGGAAAACCGCCGCCGTTTTGGCTGTAAGGAGATTAGCGTCGATAAGGACGTTGCGAAGGTGAGCATTGTGGGCGCGGGCATGCAGAGCCATTCGGGAGTGGCGTCGCGCATGTTCGAGGCGCTTTTTGAGGCCAATATCAATATCCGCATGATTTCCACCAGCGAAATCAAGATTTCCGTTCTGATCGCCAAATCCGAGGCCGAGCGCGCGGTAAATGCTATTCATGACGCGTTTTTGAATTGAAAGAGGCACGGGACATAATTAAAAGGTCTTTGAGAGAATGATATAAAATAGCGCCCCGTCGGAAAAGTTTCCAACGGGGCGTTTTTAATGATTTGAAATTGATATTGACAAGTTGTCCGCGCCCGGCGTATAATAAAAACATGGGATTTTCCCGTGCCCTCCTGCCTTTTGGGGGAGGAACAGGAAAATTTTTTGTTTAGTTGCAAATGGGGATTTTGCAGCAAGGGGGGTGACATGGCAACATCGACATTTGACAGGCCGCTTGTTCCTTACAGAGCAGGGCGTTGATAACCTGATTGCGCTGAAGGAAAAATGGAAAAAGGATCCGTCGCCAATTGAGCCTATGCCCATTGGTTCATTGAACATTGATAGTGGAGTTTCAGTATGATTAAGGCAGTTATTTTTGATATGTATGAAACTTTAGTAACTCATTTTGACAGTCCGCTATATTTTGGCTTGCAAATAGCACAAGATTTAGGAATACCCGAAAATATATTTCAAGAGTTATGGGAACATACAGATCATGATAGGACAATTGGGAAAATAACCTTAGAAGATGCACTCGAAGATATTATGAGAAAAAGCGAATGTTATTCAAGAGAATTATTAAATTTAGTAGTACAAAAACGAAGAGATGCTAAAAACGAGTGTTTTGAACATTTGAATAGAGAAATTATTCCCATGTTGCGCATTCTAAAAGAAAAGCAAATAAAGATAGGATTGATTAGTAATTGTTTTTCAGAAGAAGTAAATGCGATAAAAAACAGCATTTTATTTCCATATTTTGATGTTAGTTGTTTATCATTTGAACAAGGTATTTCAAAGCCCGATAAAGAAATCAGATCGGAAGAGCGTCGTGTAGGGAAAGAGTGTTGCGAGACGTG
>CANCXY010000266.1 GCA_947381875.1 uncultured Clostridia bacterium
GAAGAAGGTAACGTTTTCCAGATCATCGAGTTCCAGCATGTAAAGCCCGGCAAGGGCGCGGCGTTCGTGCGCACCAAGATCCGCAACGTCATCACGGGTTCCGTGGTGGAGCGCACCTATAACCCTACCGCGAAATTCCCGACCGCCTATATCGAGCGGCGTGAAATGACATATTCCTACCAGGACGGCGACCTCTATTACTTCATGGACAACGAGACCTATGAGCAGGTCCCGCTGAACGCCAGCGCGCTGGGCGACGCGTTCAAGTTTGTGAAGGAGAACGAGGTGTGCAAGATCCTCAGCTATAAAGGCAATGTGTTCGGCGTGGAAGCGCCTAACTTTGTTGTGCTGGAGGTAACGAAAACCGAGCCGGGCTTTAAGGGCAACACCGCCACCAACACATTGAAGCCCGCCACGCTGGAGACGGGCGCGGAAGTGCGCGTGCCGCTGTTCATCAATGAGGGCGATATGATCCGCATTGATACGCGCACCGGCGAATATATGGAGCGCGCCTAACACCTTACCGAAGACAGGCAAGACCGTTTGGGAAGTGGCCGGAACAAAGGGTGATTCTGTGTTTCCCCGCCCGCAGGGCGGGGAAACACACAGAAAATACCTTTGCGGGCCAGGCACTTCAACCGTTTGGCCTTGCCTGTTGTATATACACCATTTTTCATTTACAAAACAGGAGGGGATACCATGGAACTGAAGGAAAAAGTCGCGTATATCAAAGGCATGATGAACGGCATGCAGTTTGAGGCGGATACCAACGAGGCCAAGCTCCTGACAGCCATCGTGGATGTCCTGGAGGATATCGCAAAGAGTGTCACCGAGATAGATGAGGATATGGACACGCTGTACAACGAGGTGGACGCCATGAGCGAAGACCTTGAGGACGTGGAAAACTATGTGTTCGACGAAGACGACGATGATTACGACGACGAGGACGATTTTGAGGAGAACCAGTACGAGATCGTCTGCCCCCAGTGCGGCGAAGTCGTGTGCGTAGATGAGGATATGCTGGACAGCGACGATTTGAGCTGCCCCAACTGCGGCACCCGCTTTGAGGTCGATTTCAGCGAGGATCCGTGTGATACCTGCGTGGGCTGTGTCGACGGCGCGGATGAGGACGACGAAGACGAGGAAGACGACGAATAAACCAATAAAAATACAGCAGGGGCCGCCGCACTGGAAAGTTAGGTGCGGCAGGCCCCTGTTTTTGCATATTACCGTGTTCGGATCTTTGTCAGCAGCACACAGCACAGGGCGGATGCCGCAAGGAAAATGACCACGAGCGGGCATAAGGTCCGCGCCGTAAGAGCGTTTTCGGCCAGCAGCTTGTATCCCCATGCCGCGGGAAACAGTTTCCCCGCAATTTCAAATGGCTTTGGGAGCAGGTCGATGGGGAACATGATGCCGGATAGCATAATAGAGGGGAGATAGATCAGGATGGAAAACATGGAGGTATTGGATATATCCTTCACGGCCAGCCCGATGATACTCGCGATGCTGAGCGATACAGCAATAAAGATAACCAGCCCGGCAAAAAACACGCCCGGTCGCTCCGGGATTTTGGCGTCAAACGCGATCGGCGCGGCCATATAAAGGATAAAACTCATGATAAGTAGATGGACAAACGCCGAGATGTTTGTAAAAATCAACCCGGACGACAGCGGCGCGCCGTTTGCCTGGTAAGCGTTTTTCACATCGCCCTGATATATTTCCGTAAGGGAAGGGGGCAGCCCTATCAGCGCGCCCATGCTGACCGCGAATACTGTCATGGATGGGATCAGTGTTTCTTTGCTATCCGGCATGATAAAAGTGAAAATCCCGCCCATGACGGCAAAGAACAGGAGCGGGACGGCGTAGCAGCTAATGAGCATTGTCCGGCTGCGCAGGTCCAATTTGCATTGCAGCGCGACCCCATAAAGAAACCCATTCATCGTTTATGCCCCCTTCGCAATTTTCAGGAAATGCTGTTCCAGCGAACCCCGGTCGATTTGAATGTCCTGAATCACCGCGCCTTTCTCCTGATCGTTTTTAAGGATCTTCAGCAGGCTGTTCCCAATATTGTCTGCTTCGTACTGTTCCGTGCCCTGATCGGTTCGTATGCGGATATTGTAGCGCTTTCCAATCGTCTCCGTCAGAGCCTGCACCGTCCCCTCAAACGCGATCTTCCCGTCTTTCAGAATGGCGATGCGGTCGCACAGGCTTTCCACTTCGGCCATATCATGGCTTGCCAAAAGGATAGTCTTTCCCTGCGATTTCAGTTTGCGGATATAGCTATGGAGCGCGGCCTGTCCCTCCACGTCAAGCCCAGCGGTCGGTTCATCTAAAAACACAATGTCGGGATTATTGAGAAGCGCCAGCGCCAGATGGAGACGGCGTTTCTGCCCGGTGGACATTTCCTGGTACTGCTTATTGGCTACGGCGTCCGCCCCTATTTCGGAAAGCATGGAAGCGTCCACGGTTTTTTTGTTCCACTTGGCAAAAAAACGGACAGCCTCTATCCCTTTGATATGCGCGGGCAGCGCCGCCGATTGAAGCTGGATACCGATTCTGCCGTTGATGGATATGCTGCCGCCGTCGTACTTTCGCAGCCCTTCAATACATTCGAGGGCCGTTGTTTTTCCCGCGCCGTTTACGCCCAACAGGGCAAAAATATCCCCTTTGCGCACGCACAGGTCTATCCCTTTTAACACCTGCTTTTCCCCATAACTTTTCCGCAGGTTTCCCACTGTGATGGCATTTGTCATTTGCTCCCCTCCTCAAACGGGTTTATCCCGCAGGCTTCAAAATATGCGCCGAGCGCCGGTTCAATAAAGGCGTTTGCTTTGGCCTGCTTTTGCGTCCATTCCTGGTTGAGACTCTCACTTTGCCCCATCTGCATGAGCTTAGGTAGCATAGCGGCGTCCCCGCCTGTGAACTCCATAATCAAAGCCCAGTAATCTTTTGCAAACCGCTGTCCTTCGGGGCTTTCCGGCTGTATGCCCGCATCCTGGAACCGGATCGCCCCGTCCTGTAAACGCAGGAAATTTTGCAGGAAAGCAACGCCGCTTTCCTTGTTGAACCGACTTCGGATATGGTCCAGCGTGTCGCTGTCAAAATGCTTGATGAGCCAATAGAAGCTGTTTTTCATTTTCAGGTTGACAAGGATATCTGCGTATTTTTTGAAGTCCACTGACTGCATTTCCAGCACTTCGGTTTTCAGGGCTTCGATCCTTGCGAGCGACTCCGTGAGTTCCGCGACCTTTTGCCGGATCAGGGCCGCCTGTTCCGAAAGGACCTGCGCAACATCCGCAGGCGTATCCAGAGGGATCAGCTTATCCCGGATGTCGTTCAGGGAGAAGCCCAGATCTTTCAGGGAAAGGATCTGGTGCAGTTTGATGATATCTTTGTCCGTATACAGCCTGCGGCCCCCCTCGCTGAGGGCAGAGGGGGAGAGCAGGCCCTCCCTGTCGTAGTGCTGTAATGTCCTGACCGTCACGCCCATTTTCTTTGCCACCGTGCCAGCCGTCATGTATCCCGGCGGGATCGCCCGGTAGTTTTCCATGTGTTCATCACCTCCTGTGGGCAGTATAGCACATTACGCTGCGTCATAAGCAAGAAGTTTTTCAGGGAAATTATTTTGTACGAAAAAAGGCTGGCAGGAGTAATCCTTCCAACCTTTGCCGTTTGCTTGGTTTTATAGTATGCCTTATGTCTGCCGGGCGGCCATACGCTTAAAATTCTTTCTGTTCATAGAATTTCACAGAGAGGAAGAACGAGATAAGCGCGAGGAGGGCCAGGACCACCACACCCGCCGCGGCGATCAGCGGCCAGGGGAGGGTTTGCAGGAAACTTGTAAAGTCCAGGTCGGCCTGCGACCCTACGCCGAAATAGCTTGCGGCCCAGATAACAGCGAGGAAGGGGAAAACAAAGCATATCGATATCACAAGGCGTGCTTTTTCCGCGCCCAGCTTATAGGCGAACGGCAGGAAAAGCGTGGCCGACAGCCCATAGATTGTCATGATGCTGCCGCTGCTGGCGGCAATCGTTGTAAAGCCCTCGCGGAAGGTGAGAGCGTCCACGATCCCGCATATCAGCGACAGCGATACACCTGATATGAGAAGCGCACCATAAAACAGCAGGTATTTTGCTCCTACCAGAGTACGGGGCGTGATGGGCATGGTGAGGGCGTAAGCGTCCCACTTTGCGTTTTCATCAACGGAAAAGCTGGAGATCAGCATCATCATAACGCTCATGATCATCATGCAGGAGATATAGGAAATGCTGTGCAGGACCGCAACGGAAAGAATCAGATACAAAACAAGCATATACAGCA
>CANCXY010000267.1 GCA_947381875.1 uncultured Clostridia bacterium
CAGAGGCTCTGCCTCTGGACTCCGCCACCCTTTGAAAAGGGTGGACGGAAACTTTAACAGATTCACAACTTCGTTGTGAATCACCTGGACAAGGTATGGGAGGGCAGGCTTGTTCCCCACCACGCAGATGGGGACCGCCCGCGCAGCGCCCCCCACCCCCCTCAAACGGAAAGGAAGAGCATTGTATGAGCGTTGAGGCATTTGTGCAGAAAGCGGCGCAGGACCGCGCCTCGGATATCCACTTAGTTTGCGGGCTGACTCCCCACTACCGCGTCGACGGCTCCATCCGCGAGATGGACCCCGTCCCCCTTACCCCCGAAGTGTGTACTGCCATCGCCCGTGACCTCGCCGGGGAAGCCTATCCCCAGGCCGTGGAGACAGGGGAAGCCGATTTGGCCATCACCGTGGGCGGCAGGCGCTGCCGCGTCAACCTGTTCCGGCAGCAGGGCAACTGGTCGGCGGCGCTGCGCCTGCTCAACGACCATATCCCCGCCATGGGCGAGCTGGGCCTGCCGAAAGTGGTCGCCGAGTTCCCCGCCTACAGCCAGGGCCTTGTACTTATCACCGGCGAGACCGGCTCCGGCAAATCGACCACCCTCGCTGCCGTCCTCAATGAAATCAACAAGACGGAATACAAACACATCCTCACGCTCGAAGACCCGATTGAGTATGTCTACACCCCCGCGCGCTGCATCATCAACCAGCGCGAAATCGGGCACGATACCAGGAGTTTTGCCGCGGGCCTGCGCGCCGCTTTGCGCGAGGACCCGGATGTAATCCTTGTGGGCGAAATGCGCGACCTCGAAACGATTGAAACCGCCCTCACCGCCGCCGAGACAGGCCATTTGGTGTTCGGCACCGTCCACACCAACTCCGCCGCCGATTCCGTCGACCGCGTTGTCGACGTGTTCCCCGCCGAGCGCCAGCAGCAGATACGCCTACAGCTTTCTATGTCGCTGAAAGCCGTATTGAGCCAGCAGCTTTTGCCCAAAGTGGGCGGTGGGCGCGTGCTGGCCTGCGAGGTGATGAAAACGGACGGCGCTATCCGCAACCTGATCCGCGAGGGCAAAACGCCGCAGATTGTGAACGCCATCCAGACGACCGGCAATATCGGCAATATCCTGATGGAGCGCGCATTAAAAGACCTGCGCGCGGCGGGAACCATCAGCGAGGAGACGTGGCGCGCGGCACTGCGCGAAGCGCCCCAGCCGGAAAAAGCGCCCCCCGCCGCCGCGCCCCGGCCTGCCGCGCCGGGCTTCAAACGGCCCATCTTTTAAGGGAGACACGCAATGCCTACTTATAAATATGAGGCGCTGTACGCCGGGGGCGAAAAGGCGTCCGGCGTAGTGGAGGCGGTGAGCCGCAACGAGGCCGTGGCGCAGATCCGCCAAAGCTGTGAAATGGTGTTGAGCCTGAAGGAGATCCCCCGTTCGGCGGCGCGCGACCCCTTCGAGCGGTTCCATAAAATCAGCGCCAAAAGCCTTGCGCTGGTGTGCCAGCAGTTTTCCATCATCTTAAAAGCGGGCCTGCCGCTGGTGCAGACGATTGACCTCGCCGCCGGGCAGTGCGCCGACGCACAGCTCCGAAAGCTGCTGCACCAGGTCTCGGAGGACGTATCGAACGGCTGGGCCATGAGCTACAGTTTTGAACAGCGCGGCGCAAAGGCGCTGCCGGTCACGTTCCGCGAGACGGTGCGCGCCGGGGAGGAATCGGGCGATCTGCGCGCGTCTTTTGAGCGCATGTCCCAGTATTTCGAGCGCATGAATAAGACGCATGAGAGCGTTTCCAGCGCGCTTACCTATCCGGCGTTCGTCATGGTGGTGGCGGCCATTGTGGTGGCTATCATCATGGGCTATGCCGTGCCCATGTTCCTCAATATGTTTGGGGAGATGGGGACAGAGCTGCCGTGGGTGACGGTGGCGCTCATCGCCGTATCGGACTTTTTCAAGAAATATACCATTGTCCTGCTGGGCGTGCTGGCGCTGATCCTTCTTGGCCTCCGGGTGTACGGGGCGACGGAGAAGGGCGGCGTGGTGCTGGCGCGGATACAGCTCAAAATCCCCATTGTGGGGGAAATCGTGCGGATGTCCGGTGCAAGCCAGTTCGCGCATACCATGTCTACGCTTTTAGCGGCAGGCATGCCCATTTTGCGGGCGATTGAGGTTTCCGGCCGCACGATAACAAACCAGTGCATGTCCGGGGAGATTATGGGCACGCTGACAGGCGTGGAAAGCGGCCGCCCGCTGGGCGAGTGCATGGGATATGCCAAGGAGCTGCCCGACATGCTTGTGCAGATGACAGGCGTGGGCGAGGCCACGGGCGCGATGGAATCCACCTTGCAGATTTTGGCGGAATATTACGATAACGAGGTGTACACGCGCGTCAAAAAAGCGCTGTCCCTGCTGGAACCGGCCATTATTGTTGTGCTGGCAATCTTTGTAGTATTTATCTTAATGGCGGTATATCTGCCAATGTTCAGCATGAACGCCGCGATTTAGCGCGTTTTGCGGGACAGGTTATTATTTTGTCGTTCCGGGCGGTCAAGGGCCCGACTGCCCTGAATGAATAGAAAAAAATTTTTTGGGAAAGAAAGGAACGTACCTATGCAAAAACTGAAAAACAAAATGAAAAAGCAGGGCGGCTTTACGCTCGTGGAAATGCTGATTGTTGTGGCAATCATTGCAATACTGATCGCAATTTCCATCCCGATGGTGAACAGTTCGCTTGAGAAAGCCAAAAAGGCGACCGATGATGCAAACTTGCGTGCGGCAAAGGCTGTGGCAATGATTATGTATTTGGACAACGCCGCATCGATTAAGACCGATGATGTTTATGATATAGACAAAGGGACTTTTAGCACTGCTACTTCGCCAAAAGGTTATAATAAGTCCACTCAAACAAAGGCTGGTGAGAGTGCCGACACAGCTATCAAAGCGGAAGAAGCCTATATTACAGTTAAAATAGCAGAAGCCGATGAAACGACAGATGAGCCTGTGAAGGTGTATTGGAAAAAAGCAAGTACGTAATTAGTTTTAGAACATAGAGATTTGGTGCTTTTTGCCAGTCCCTTTATCCAACTATTCAATCGACCTATCCAGATACATTCTATTGGCTTTAGAATAAAATGCTTCGCTGCTTAAATCCAAAAAGAGTTTGTTTTTGCGAACACACTGTTTCATAAAAACGGTAAAAGCGGTCGTCATATCCATGCCAATATCGTGGCAAAGCCGTTCAAAATCTTCTTTCAATTCGGCGTCAACCTGTATGTGGATGGTCGTCTGTGCCATATTGTATCACTCCTTGTATACAGTATAGCACACCATAACGAACATATCAACACAAAACGCGCACAAAGGAGCTGAAGCCCGTGCCGCCCGAACCCCACGCCATCCTCACCGCCTACCTCTGTTTCTGGCTTGCCGTCTCAGGCGCGGTGCTGGGCAGCTTCTTTGACTGCGCCGTGTCCCGCTGGGCAGCGGGGGAACCGCCCTTTCGCGGTCGCTCCCGCTGTTCCTCCTGCGGGCACACACTTAGTGCGTCGGATTTAGTCCCCGTGTTCAGTTTCCTTGTACGCCGTGGGCGGTGCCGCTGGTGCGGCGCAAAAATCCCGGCGGAATGCCTTGCCGCGGAGTTAGCGGGTGCGGCGTCCTTCCTGTGCCTGGGAGCCGTATTCGGCGCCGCGCCCGCGCTTGGGCAATGGCTCATCTGGGCCGCGCTGCTGCTGGCGCTCTCCTTAGCGGACTGCGCCCGTCAGCTCTTGCCCGACCCGCTTGTCCTGGGGCTGTGCGTCAACCGCCTTGTGTGGGTGTTCCTGCTCCGGGAGGACATTCCACAGGCCGCGCTTACTGCCCTTGCCGCCTGCGCCGTCCCGGCGGCGCTGCTGTGCGCTGTGCTGGTGGGTGAAAAGTACACGGGGCGCGAACTGATGGGCGGCGGGGACATCAAGCTGCTGTTCGCGCTGGCGCTCTATTTCACTTGGGCACAAATGCTGCTCACACTGCTGATTGGCTGTGCGCTGGGGCTTGTGTGGGCGCTGTGCGCGAAACGGCGGCGCGCGGCGGTGCCGTTCGGGCCGTTCCTCGCGCTGGGCGCGTTCAGTACGCTGTGTTTCGGCGGGCCGCTGATCGCATGGTATATCGGGTTATTTTGAAGAAAAAGGAGAGGCCCTATGGGGAGTACACGTCTCGGCTTTGACATTGGGAGCAGCAGCCTGAAAATCGCGGTCGTGCAGAAAAAGGGCGTCCGCGTGGAGGAAGTGCGCCTGCCGGAAAACTAGATCGGAAGA
>CANCXY010000268.1 GCA_947381875.1 uncultured Clostridia bacterium
CCGGGGGGGCTGGGGCGGTTTACCCCGCGGGGGCTGCCCCACGTTGGCGGAGTCCAGAGGCAGCGCCTCTGGCAGGTCCGGGCAGCGCCCGGCTTACTCACCATAGGGGACGCTGACGCGCTCTAAAAGCTCCTGGAAAGCGGGGGACAGCTGCTCCAACTGCTCCACGAGGGCGGGGATATCTGCATTTTCCAGTTTGGCGGGGTCCTCTGTCAGGCCGGAGGCGATATAGCTCAGTGTGTCGTTCATGGCTTCAATCTCCGCCGCCGTCTGCTCGTCGTTCAGCCAGCCGTTGGCCTCGGCGGCGTCATATGCCTCATTGTAGAGGGGCGCGACCTGGTTATATGCTTCAGCCAGGGGTTTGAGCGCCTCGTCGGTGACAACGCCCGCGCCGTCACCCTCGTAGGGGGCGGATACCTTTTGCGACAGCTCCTGGAGCGAGGGCAGAAATTCCAGCAGCACGCCGGGGAGCGCGTCGAAATCCGCGCCCTCCAAAGAGGCCATATCGCCGTTCAGCGCCAGGCCGACCGGTTCCAGCGCGGCGGCGATGGTTTGCAGGTCGGTCATGGTCTGCGCGTCGGCTTCCCAGCCGTTTTCCTGGGCAGTTACCGCCGTACTGTTATACAGCTCCGATACCTGCTGATAGGCTTCCGTCAGCTTTTGAAGCTGCGCTTTGCTGGGGCCGCCGCAGGCCGTCAGGCACAGGACCAGCGCCAGCAGAAGGGGAAACAGTTTTTTCATCATTCAGTCGATTCCTCCCGATTCATGTACGAGGTGATTCGCAGCAATCCACAATGGATCGCATTGCTGCAACGTGCCCGTACAGTATAGGCGGTTTGCCCGCCAAATGGGGGCGGTGGGACTGAATCGGACGGGAAACGTCCTGAAACGACAGTTTTTGCGGGCATGCTATCCCGCCCGGCGGGCGGAAATCCAGTTTACCAGCTTCTCCCGCTTCCGACGGGCAACGCATCCATTTTCACAGGAACAGGCGCAGGATGAACTGCCCGTCCTGCGCAAGGAAGGTGCAGCCGCCGCCGTACCGCTCCACAATGGCGCGGATGCTCTGCACGCCAATCCCATGCCCCGGCTCCCTGGATACCGGCACACCGTTTTCAAACAATACCCCGCCGCTGTATGTGTTGGCGATCTGCAAAAAGAGCCTGCCCTGTTCCTGAGAGCGGAACTCCACGCCGATGGCGCAGGGACCCCCGGCTTCTGCGAGGGGCTGGCAGGCGTGGAGGGCGTTTTCCAGCGCGTTGGAGAGGATAACGCACAAATCGTTGTCGGAGACGGGGATGGCGGCGGGGAGCGCGCCGCGCACTTCCATGTCCGCCCCTATTTTCTCCGCGCGTGCGGCGAAGGAGGAAAGGATGAGGTTGGCCGCCTCGTTTTCGCAGTAGCGCTGCACCTGCTGGGCCTCTATCTCGGCGCAGATACCGGAGATATAGGCTTTCGCGCGTTCGTCCTGCCCGTTTTCGATACACGAAAGCAGGTACTGCATATGATGGCGCAGATCGTGGCGGTGGCGGGCGGCCATGGCCTGGGATTCCCGCAGGGCGCTGATTTCGCGGGATGCCTGGGCCATTTGCAGGTTCAGGTTATCCTGTGTCTGCTGAAGCAGGCTGCGCCTGCGCTCCACAGAGACGTTATACAGCAGGAACACGAGGTAGGCCGCGCAGCACACGGTGGGCATAAACTCCACCACCACAGGTTCGCCGCTCATAAGCAGGTCGGTGTAGACGCGGGTGATATAGTCGAAGGCATAATACAGGGCGGGGATGAGCGCGAACTGGCACTGATTTTTCCGCGGATAGCCCATGAGCTGCCGGAGGGCGGGGGCGGTGAAGCGCAGCAGGAACAGCAGGAGCGGCAGGGTAAAGGCGATCTCCACAATCTGGCGCGTCATTTCCTCCCCCGGCAGCAGGAAAGCGGCCAGAAGCGCGGGCCAGCGGCGCATCTGGCAGAACAGGTAGGCGGTGAGGATGCTGATGGCGGGCCACAGCCATTTCCCCGTCAAAAAGCGCAGAAGGAGCAGCAGCGGCAGGTGGACGGCAAAGGGGTAGGCCCGCAGCCGTGCCTCGGTCCCCCAGAGCAGGTACACCGCTTCCTGGGGGATGAGCAGCAGCACTATGCCGGTCCAGACTATCCACCTGTCGCGGCGGGTGCGGGGGACATAGCAGAAAGCGACCGAAAGCACGCAGCCAAACACGTTCACCGCGGCGTCATCGAGCAGGGAGATCAGTGTCGCGGCCATATTCATAATGTCACCTGCCCATTGCGGAACGCATACGCCAGAAACGCATCTTTCATCTCGTTATATTTCCCCCTTGGGATGGGTATTTCCTTCCGGCTGAGCATGGTGATGGCCCGGTACGAAATGCTCTGCACATAGCCTAAATGGACAAGGTAGGAGCGGTGGGGACGCAAAAAGCAGCCATAGGGGGCGAGGCGGCTGTACAGCGCGTCGAGGCTGCCGGTGCTTTCCAATACTTTCCCGGAGGAGAGGTGGAACAGGAGCGTCCGGTGGAGGACCTCGCAGAATTCCAGCCGTCCGGGGTCCAGGCGCGTGATGCCGTTTTTGCATTGCAGGAGAAGGCCCTTCCGCTGTTCCCGCACGCAGGCGTCCAGCGCGGAATCCAGCACGCAGGCGAAGCCCTCCCACCGCACGGGTTTGAGCTGATAGAAGTGCGCGTCGACGCCATAGGACTGGACGGCGAACTCGGCGGAGGAGGTGAGGAAAACGATTTTGACGCTGCTGTCATACCCGCGTATTTCCTCGGCTGTTTCGATCCCGTTCTGCCCAGGCATCAAAATATCCAGGAACAGCACGTCGAACCGCGCGCCGCGTTCCATCGCGGCCAGCAGCTCTACGGAGCCGGAAAAAACGGCGGCGGAAATCACCCGCCCCCGCTCAGCGCGGTAGCGGGTGATGAAGCCCATAATCTCCTCCCGCGCGTGTGCGTCGTCGTCGCAAAGGGCTATCTGTATCATGGCGGCTCGTCCTCCTTCCTGGCGGGTGAATCTCGACCATTTTCATGGAAAAAGCATAACACAAAATGGGGGAGAGGTCAACTCTGGGCAACGCCCCAGAGGCGCCGCCTCTGGACTCCGCCAAAGGGGGCAAGCCCCCTTTGGAATCCCATCTTATGCCGTACCCTTCCTGACGGTATGGGGACTCCTGTTTCTTTCTGGAAAAATCGGCGGCGTTCCTTGAAAAACAGTGCGGAATATAGTAATATATAGATACGGAAAGGCTGGCGGGGTCTTATGGATACACTGGATAAAGCCGAGAGGCGGCATCAGAGGGCATTGGAGCGCCTGCGTCTGCTCCGCCCCTTTGACGACGAGTTTATGCGCTGCCTTTTCAGGGACAACATTCCCCTTGCGCAGTTTACCCTGCGCATCCTCACAGGGAGGAACGATATTGTCATCACAAAATGTGAGACGCAGAAGGACATGAAGCGGCTGGGCGGCGCGCGGTCGCTGTGCCTTGATTTATACGCAAAGGATACGATCTTTCGGATATACAATATGGAGACACAGCGGGAAAGCGGCGGTGCGGACCCAAAGCGGGCCAGATACCATTCCAGCGTAGTGGACATAGAAAATCTGGACGCGAGCCAGGATTTTTCCGAGCTGCCGGAGACATATATTATTTTCATCACGGAGACCGACTTTTTCGGGGAAGGAAAACCTGTGTACAGGATTGAACGGACGAATCTGGACACAGGCAAACCGTTTGCGGACGGGACGCATATCCTCTATGTAAACGGCGCATACCGAGGGGATTCTGATATCGGGAAGCTGATGCACGATTTCAGCTGCGCCAGCGCCGACGATATGAATTTCCGCATCATGGCCGATAACACACGCTATCTGAAAGAAAACGAGAAAGGAGTGCGCAGTATGTGCAAGGTGATTGAAGAACTGGTGAAGGAAGAACGGGAAGAAGAACGGCAAGATGTAAAAGAAGAAATTGTGGAGAAGATGTTGCGCAACAAGGCACTACCATTGGAGGAAATTTCCAAATATTTTGATTTATCTCTGGACGAAGTAAAAAGGATTCAAGCCAGACTGTCAGCATAAAGCGAAGCACCTACCCAAAGCCGGGAACCCCACAACAGGGTCCCCGGCTATTCATTTGTCAGCATTCCTATCCCTGCTGCGGTTTCGCAGAACGCCCCCATCCCGTCAGGAAGGGCGCTGCACACCACGTTTCCTCGCCGCGAGGGTGTCCCCTTTTCGACTTTCGCGGCATT
>CANCXY010000269.1 GCA_947381875.1 uncultured Clostridia bacterium
AGATGTCCGTGCGTGACTGGAGTTCAGACGTGTGCTCTTCCGATCTGAATAAACTGCGGATCCTGTGGTATCTTTCTTGGAAAAAACACAAAGTTGTCTCCGATTTCGGCAAAAATTTTTTTGCGAAGCAGATACTTTATTCGTTTTCTGGGATTCATCATAAAATAGCACCGTAATTTTACCCAACTGTATCTATCCATCATACCCTCACTTTGTTATTCCCTGTGCAATTATTGCTACTGACCCAACAGATAGGGAATCCTTCCCTACTTTCTCTTGCTCCTGTTCAATCCCTTCCGTACTCTCCTCCGTAAAAAGTATCTTTACCGTTGCAAACAAAATCCGAATATCCTCCGCAATGCTCAAATGGGAAATGTAGAGCAAATCCATTTGCAGCTTGTCATACGGCGTTGTATTGTACTTTCCATGCACCTGCGCATACCCTGTCAGCCCTGCCTTGACTTGCAGACGCAAATCAAACTCCGGCAGCGTTTCCTTGTACTGCTCCGCAATCTCCGGCCGCTCCGGTCGGGGGCCGACGATGCTCATTTGCCCTAAAATCACACATAAAAGTTGCGGATATTCATCAATGCGGAAGCGTCGGATGATCCGTCCTACCCGTGTTACACGGTCATCATGGACACCTGTCGAAAGCCGCGCTATACCATCTTTTTCTGCATCCACCCGCATGCTGCGTAGTTTATACAGCCAAAAAACTTTCCCGTTTTTCGTCAGCCGACGCTGCTTGTAGAACACCGGGCCGCCGTCTGTCGCCTTAATCGCTATGGCTGCCACTAACAAAATCGGTGACGTTATGACGAGCGCAATCAGTGAAATGCAAATATCCATCAGACGCTTGACAAACAGATATTCCGGGCTGGGCTGGCAGCGTCCCGTGCGCAGCACTGGAAGATGAAACATATGCACTGTTTTGGCGCTTCGCATCAGTACGTCACCTATGCGCGGCGTAATATATGTAACCACATTTGCCGCGATACATTCTTTCAGCAAAATATTCCGCTCATGGCTATGTACGCCGCAAAGGAATACTGCATCTACTTTTTCTAAATCTGGCAACTCGCCGGAGAGCGCTTCCTCCGCGCTCAGGCTTTGCACAATATTGAATTTCTTGCGCATATTCGGCTCGTCCAGCATCTGCGCCATATCCTGCCGCTGGTCGTAAATAATCAGCGTCCGGCGCGGCACCCATGTATGAAAATACCATCTCCGCGCCAACATCCCCCATATCGCCGATAACCCCACCTGTGCTGCAAGCGTGCCAAGCAGCGGCAGCGGATTGGGCAAATGTTTGGAAAGCAGCCATATAACAATATACAAAACCGCATTTGCAATCAGCGCCGCAAGCCCCTGACTATATACAATTTCAGAAACCTGGTTCATGGAGATATTGAACGCTTCATATATTCGGCCATACAAAAGATACAGCGCCGCAAATAACCCGATCACCAGATAATTCCCTTTTGCATAGTAGGGCGATGCAATTTGATCCGCATAGGCCAGATACCAACACACAGTAAAAGGAACTGTCAGCAATATAATATTGAAACCTTTTACAATCCGCATTGCCAGGTCATATGCAAAGGTATCGGTTTTTCTCACATCTCATTCTCCTCGACACGACACTTTTAAACAATCCCCAATTTTTCTAATTTCTGCCGCTGTTCCGGCAGCAATGGCCGGCCTTTGGTTGTTCCAGCACACAGCCGTTTTTGTTCATACAACCAGCGGCCAAGCCAGATACCATCAGCCGTCTTGTACTTTGCCGGAATGTTCGTATTGCCATTTTCTATGCAGTATTCCCTTGCAAGCTGATAACGATGTTCCCATGAATCTTCCTGTTCCCAAACCATGCCTATTGCATTTAGGCGGGCAATCCGTTCCGTTGTAAGAACAGCATTGCTTTTTTCCGGGCACTGCCGCGCATAACGCTGACGGCGGATCCATTTTCCCAATTGCGTCCCATCGGGGGTCACATAATTCAGAGGTATTTCAAGATCCCCATTCTTTTGGGCATATTCTTTTGCTTTCAAATAGGCCTTTTCCCATATAATGTCATAGGTGTTTTCCCAATTCATGCCGATGGCGTCTAATCGCATGATCTGTTCCGGGTTCAACCGTCCAGCGCTTTTTTCCTGCCGAGCCTGCCGTTGATTGCGAATCCATACCCCTAATGCAAGCCCTGTTTCCGTCTTGTAATTGACAGGCACTTCAAGATTTCCGTGTTCCTTGTAATAAGCGGCGGCTGCGGAAAAGTGTTGTTCCCACTTAAACGCGAGTATATCCCAAACCATTCCGATCTTTTCCAGTCTTACGATCCGTTCCGCATTCAAAAGGCTTGTTTCTTTGTTTTCCGCATAACCCCGGCGCAAATTTGTAATCCATTTTCCCAACGCAAAACCGTCTGGGGTGCGATAACGCGCAGGCACAAACAAATCCCCATGTTCGGCATAATACGCTTTTGCATACTCAAATGACTGCTCCCACGCGGCATCTGAACGATTATCCCACACCATGCCAATGCTATCCAAACGGGCAATTTGTGAATCTGTGAGAATCCCAGACTGTTTTCCGCTGCGTACCCGGCGCTGCGTAATCAGCCAAAGGCCCAAACTAAGACCTTCCTCGGTGGTGTATTTCTTTGGTACTTCTAAATTGCCATGTTCGGCGGCGTATAAACTGGCCGCATGGTAATACTGCTCCCAACTGCTGGAAAGGCTTGATTCCAAACGGCGGAACAGCTTTTGGCAATCCTCTATCTGTTCTATTACCTCGAATCTTTCGTTGACGATCTCGCCGCCCTCTCCGGCTTCGTACATCCTCTGGATTGCTGTACGCATTTCCTCTTGTAAATAGCCAATACTGCACAAGCCCTCATAGTTATTAACGACATCAAGAATCAATGGCGTACCATCTTCCCCCGCCGTCAATGCGCGGCCTATCTGCTGTTTGTAGAGCGTGGGGCTGACAGTCGGGCGGAACAAAATTACGCCGGAAATTCCTTTAACATGAACGCCCTCATTGAGCATGTCAATACAAAGCAATAGCTTTAGGTGCCCGCTCTCGTCCGCCTTGAACTCGGCAAAGGCACGGCTTGTCTGGGGATCCTCGGAATAGGCAGTGTAGATGTGCGGTTCTTTATCCACCTCCGCGAACCATTCGGGGATAGACGCAGCAACTTCCTGCATATGTTCAAAGCCGGAGCAGAATATGATATAGCGGCCACTCTTTTTCGTGATATGACGGGCGAAAATCTGCGGCAAACCCTCGGCCTTATCAAGTGCCCGGCGCAGAGCGTCCAGATATCTTTGGCAGGCGTCTTTTTGACCGTAACCCCTGCGGTTATCCACACGCTGCTGGTACTTTTCAAGCGCCTGCTGATATTTGAAAATGGTCGTCACATACTTGGGTGCAGGCAGGATGCCGCGCACGATCGTCTCTCCGAGCGTTATTTCGCTGGCGATGTTGCCGTCGAACAGTTCGTCAGCCATATCGCGCTGGTTGTCCAGATAGCGGATATTTGTGGCGGAAAGGCCTAACAGTTTTGCGTCTTTGCAAGCGCGCAAAAGACGCTCGACGCCCTGCCCCCAGCAGGCTGCGCCGCAGCGGTGGAATTCGTCTAATATAATGTAAGCGGGGTGAGTATCAACTATCGCATCGATTTCTTCCGCTGTCAGCATCATCAATTTGGCATATGTGAAGAAGCGGATGTTTTCAAGGGTCAGCGACGGTTCAACATGGTGAAGGTTCTCGCACTGGGTCTTGTAGATGACCTCGCTCGGTGAGAGCCAGAGGATCGTCTCGTCGGGGTGGTCTTCGATCAGCTTGAACGCGATGAAACTCTTTCCTGTACCCGTGGGGTGGACAATAGCGGCTTTGCCGGTGAGGTCAAGCACGACCGCCGCCTGCTCATAGGCGCGGCGGTTGTGTGTGAACAGGTCAAGACTCATGCCGTCAGTCCTCCCCCCTCTCGTTTGTCACAGAATACGCATTTTGTTCATCTATAGGGCAATCGAGATGGGAAAATTTGGGGTTCGAGGGCTTTTTTCACTTGAATCCCTACCACACTACCCCATTTTGGGCATGCGAAAACAAGGCCGCAGAGGGGAATCGGGATGCGGCCTTGTTTTCGCTGCCATTTTGTCTAGATTTGACAGTGCCAAAACAGAAAAAAGGGATTGCATTTTGTGAGAATGGG
>CANCXY010000270.1 GCA_947381875.1 uncultured Clostridia bacterium
TGGCGGAGTCCAGAGGCGGAGCCTCTGGGCAGGTTTGGGCGGCAGCCCAACAGGAGGGACGGCAGGTGCATTATTTGGATAACGCGGCCACCACGCGCGTCGCGGACGCGGTGGCGGATGCGGCGGACGCGGTGCTGCGCGCACATTTCGCAAACCCTTCCTCACTGTACGCCGCTGGCGCGCGCAGTGAGGCGGTCATTTCCGATGCACGCGAAGTGGTGGCGGCGTCGCTGGGCGCGCGGGCGAGGGAAATCGTGTTCACAAGCTGCGGGTCCGAGGGGAACAACCTTGCCATTTTGGGGGCGGTGCGGGCGCGGAGCGCGTGGGCGGATCATATCGTGGTGACGGGGTATGAGCATCCCAGTGTGCAGAACCCCATTGACGCGCTCCAAAAAGAGGGATGGCGTGTCACGGTGGTGAAGCCGGACGGTGCGGGCCATGTGGATATTGAGCGCATGGCGGAGGCGGTCGGCCCGAAAACGGCGTTAGTCGCGGCGATGCACGTCAACAATGAGATCGGCACGGCGCTGGACGTGGCGGCGCTGGCGGGGCTGGTGAAGCGGAAAAACAACCGCACAGCCGTACATGTGGACGGCGTACAGGCGTGGGGCAAGGTGCCCATCCGCCTGCACGATACCGCCATCGACAGCTACACCGTATCCGGGCATAAGATACACGCGCCAAAAGGGGTCGGGGCACTGTACCTGCGCGCGGGCTATTTTGTCGTGCCTGTGTTTTTGGGCGGCGGGCAGGAGAACAAGCGGCGGCCCGGTACGGAGAATACCGCCTATATTGCCGCGATGGCGAAAGCGGTAGAACTGATGCAAGGGGACCATGACGCGCGCGCCGCGCATATCGCCGCCCTGAACGCCCGGCTGTGGGCGGGGCTTGCGCAGATGCCCGGCATCACACGGAACAGCCCGCCGGACGCACGCCCGGAGCTTGCCAATTTCTCTGTAGACGGCATCAAAAGTGAAACCATGCTGCACTTTTTAGAAAGCCGCGATATCTGTGTTTCCAGTGGGTCCGCGTGCGGCAGGGGAGAGGCGAGCCATACATTGCAGGCGATGGGCCTGCCCCGCGCTCGCGTGGATACTGCACTGCGCGTCTCTCTGTGCGGAGAGAATACAATGGAGGATATCGAGGCCTTGCTTGCCGCTTTGCAGGAGGGCATACGGACACTGGCGCATATGCGCCGGTGAAAAAAGGAACCGGGGTGCTGTGTCCCCCGGAAAAGGAAACGGAATATGAAAGAAATCATTTTGGCCTATCAGGGAGAAATGTCCTTAAAAGGGCTGAACCGTGGCACGTTTGAAAATGTGCTGCTCAAAACGATGCGCCGCCGCCTCAAGCCGTTGGGTGCGTGCAAGATTTACCTTGCGCAAAGTACCATCTATGTGGAACCCGGCGAAGGGGTGGACGTGGACGAGGTGCAAAAGCGCGTCTCGAAAATTTTTGGCATCGCCGCCCTCAGCCGCGCGGCGGTGTGTGAAAAGGATTTCGCCGCTGTCTGCGAGACGGCGCAGAGCTATCTGTGCGATACATTGCGCGCGGCAAAGACTTTCAAGGTGAGCGCCAAGCGTTCCGATAAGACATTCCCGATGGATAGTATGCAGATCGCGCGGGAGTTGGGCGGCGTGCTGCTGCAAGCATACCCGCACCTGAAAGTGGATGTCCACAATCCCGAAGTGACGGTGATGGTGGAGATACGCGACTACGCGGCCTATGTCCACGGCGGTAAGCAGCCCGGTGCGGGCGGGTTGCCGGTATCCACCTCCGGCAAGGCGGCGCTGATGCTCTCCGGCGGCATCGACAGCCCCGTCGCGGCCTATTTGATGGCGAAGCGCGGCCTTTCTCTGATGGGTGTGCATTTCGCGAGCCCGCCCTATACCAGTGAGCGCGCCCGTCAGAAGGTGCTTACCTTAGCCGGGCTGCTCGCCCCCTATACGGGCAACCTGAATGTATATGTCGTACCCTACACCGCCGTACAGGAGCATCTGCGCGACCACGCGCCTGAGGCATTGTTCACGGTGCTGATGCGCCGCAGTATGCTCCGCATTACAAATACCCTGTGCGGGAAAGAGGGGGCGCAGGCCATTGTCACAGGGGAAAGCCTCGCGCAGGTAGCCAGCCAGACGCTGTGGGCTATTGCCTGCACGGACGCCGCGCAGGACCTGCCCGTATTGCGTCCGTGCATCGGTATGGATAAGACGGAGATTATGGAAATCGCGCGGAAGATCGGCACCTATGAGACAAGCATCCTGCCGTATGAGGACTGCTGCACCATCTTCACGCCGCCCCACCCGCGCACAAAGCCCCAGCTTGCCGAGATTGAGGCAGCGGAGGCGGCCATGCCGGGTTTGGCCGCGCTGGAGGAGCAGGCGGCGGCGCGCGCCGATGTGTCGTATGTGAATCTGTAAAGGGGAATGGATATATGGAAGCAGAAATCATCGCAGTAGGAACAGAACTGCTGTTAGGCGATATTTTGAATACAAACGCACAGTTTTTGAGCCGGGAGCTTGCCTCGTTGGGTATCTCGGTGCATTTCCAGACAGTCGTGGGCGACAACCCCGCTCGCCTGCAAAGCGTGGTCGATTTGGCGCGCAGCCGCAGTGATCTGCTCGTTTTTTCCGGCGGCCTCGGCCCAACGGACGACGACCTTACCAAAGAGACGGTCGCGCGCGCCTATGGCGATTCCCTGCGTTTCGACGAGGAAGAACTGGAAAAGATTCGCGCCTTTTTCACGGCGTGGGGCCGCACAATGCCGGAAAATAACCGCAAGCAGGCGATGGTGCCCGTACATGGCCGCAAGATACCCAACGACAACGGCACGGCCCCCGGCATGGTGTTTGAGGACACGCGCGCGCCCGGCAAATACGCCGTATTGTTACCCGGCCCGCCTAAGGAAAATCAGCCGATGTTCCTCACCTATGTAAAACCGTGGCTCGCCTCCCTCAGCGACAGCGTGCTGCACTCCATGACGCTGCGCGTCACGGGCATTGGCGAGAGCCATCTGGAGGGGAAGATCTGCACTCTCTTGCAAAACGAGAACCCCACCGCCGCCGTCTACGCCAAAACGTCCGAGGTACTCATCCGCATTACCGCGAAGGCCGGGACGGAGGAAGAAGCCGCGCGTATGTGCGCCGATTACGCCGTGCATTTTTACGACGCCCTCGGCGACTGCGTGTATGCCGCCGACGCCGGTTCCCTGGAAGAAGTGGTCGTGCAGGCGCTCACAGAGCGCGGCCAGACGGTCGCGACGGCGGAGAGCTGCACGGGCGGCCTGCTGTCCCAGCGCATCACCTCGGTGCCCGGCGCAAGCGCGGTATTTGCCTACGGCGCTTGCACGTATTCTAATGAGATCAAGGAAAAAATGCTCGGCGTGCGCCATGAGACATTGGAACAGTACGGCGCGGTTTCATCCGAGACAGCCGCCGAGATGGCGCGCGGCGTGCGCGCCGCCGCCGGTGCGGATTTCGGCGTGGGCATCACAGGCATCGCGGGGCCGGGCGGCGGGACGCCGGAAAAGCCGGTGGGGCTTGTATATGTGGCCGCGTGCGACAAAGAGAATGTTTATGTAGAGAAGCTGGTGGTCGCAAACCGTCCGCGCGAGACGGTGCGGGCGTGCAGCGCGCACCACGCGCTGGAACTGGTGCGCCGCCTGTCGCTGGGCCTGCCGCAGGTCGCCTGCACGGCGTTCCGGGCGGATGAGGAAGCCCATCTGTCCGAGGCGGATACCCCGGCGCGGGACGTGTAGCGCTTTGCGGGGGATACAAGAGACGAACCAGGGAGGCACAGTACAGTACATGGTGTCGATAGAAAAGAATGTAGAAAAGCAGTTGATTGTGCGCACGTTTGAGCCGGATATGGCGGCGGTGAAGCAGACGGCGCGTCAGCTTGCCAATATGCAGGATGTCAGCTTGAACCTGTATGGGCAGGCGGGCGAGGTTTTGATTGTGATTACCGCGCGCTCCTTTGCGGAAGCGGCTGCCACGGAGCTGACCGAAAGCGTCGCCGAACAGTTCGAGCTGGCACTGGGCGGCTCTGTCTATGGCCGGGGCAAGGCGAACCTGGCCCATTTCACGGCGGGTGAGATGATCCAGCGGGAGATGGTGCTGGCCGCCGCCGACAGCTTGACGGGCGCGCTGTTAGAAGCGGAATTCAGCCAGACCAAGCGCGGCGAGCATGTCTATGATTTCGGCGAGGAG
>CANCXY010000271.1 GCA_947381875.1 uncultured Clostridia bacterium
CCTTTGGCGGAGTCCAGAGGCAGGGCCTCTGGCGGGTCCGGGCAGCGCCCGGCGGGATTCCAAAGGGCGGCGCCCTTTGGGCAGGTGCGGGCGGCAGCCCGCTACGCGAGGGCGCGCATGAGGCGTCGGGCTTTGGCGGCGATGTCGGGGGTTTCGGTGTGTTTGGCGGCCTCTTTCAGCCAGGCGGCGGCCTGGAAGGGGCTGGGGGGCGCGCCGGTGCCGCGCGCGTACATTTCGCCGCAGAGGAGCTGGGCTTCCGGCTCGTTCTGGGCGGCGGCCTTTTCCAGCCAGGCGAGGGCTTTTTCGGGGTCGGGGGGCGCGCCTTCGCCTGCCGCGTACATTTTGCCGCAGTAGAGCTGTGCGCGGGCGTCGCCCTGTGCGGCGGCGCGCTCGAACCAGAGGAGCGCGGCGGCGGGGTCGGGCGGCGTGCCGCGCCCGGCGCGGAACATGGCCGCGCACTGGAACTGTGCCGGGGCGTAGCCGTCCATCGCCGCCTGCTCGAAACGCGCTAACGCGCGGGGTTCGTCCGGGGACGTGCCCTCGCCTGCAAGATACATCATGGCGCAGGAGAACCGGGCGGGGTTGTGGCCCTGGGCGGCGGCGCGTTCGTACATCGTCAGGGCGCGGGGATGGTCCCCCTGGTTGTAATATAAAATGCCGCAGCGGTAGAGGGCTTCGGCGTGGCCCTGGGCGGCGGCGCGCTCATACCAGGCGACGGCCTGGGTTTTATCCACGGGCACACCCTCGCCGTTTTCACACAGCACGCCGCAGTTGAACAGCGCGTCCGGGTGCCCCAGCGCCCCGGCCTTTTCAAAGATCGAGAACGCGCGGGCGCTGTCGCCGCGCTCATAGGCGCGCACCGCGTTCCGGTACTGCTGCTCGGCGGCGTCCGCCTGGTAGCAGCCCGCTTTTTCCTTGTCCACGGGCGCGCCCTCGCCCGCCGCGTACATCTCGGCGCAGGCCAAGCGCGCGTTCAGCTTGCCCTGCGCGGCGGCGCGCTCGTACCACGCCAGCGCGCGGGCGGCGTCCGGGGGTACGCCGTCGCCGGTGCGCAGCATCCGCCCGCAGTTCACCTGCGCGGCGGCCACGCCCTGGGCGGCGGCGCGCTCAAACAGGGAAAACGCCCGCGCCCGGTCCGGCAGCGCCCCTTCCCCTTTGTAGTACAGCAGCCCGGCCCGGAGCTGCGCCTGCGCGTTCCCCTGCGCGGCGGCGCGCCCGTACCATGCCAGGGCCTTTCCCTTATCCACAGGCGTACCGCGCCCGTTCTCGCACATCATGCCGCAGTTGAACTGCGCCTCGGCGTGCCCCAACCGGGCGGCGTTCTCAAACAGGGGCAGCGCCGCTGGGTAGTCGCCGCGGAGGAACGCCGCGAGGGCGTCCTGATAAAACTGCTCCGCGTCCGGCACGGCGGCTTCGGCGCGCAGGGCCGCACAGCGCAGGGCGGCGTCCTCGTGCCCCTGCGCGGCGGCCTTTTCCAGCAGCGACAGCGCCTTTTCCCGCTCGGCGCTCGTTTTGCCGCGCGCGTAGTGCAGCCCACACCGGTACTGCGCCTCGGCGTGCCCCAGGGCGGCGGCCTTTTCAAAACACGCCAGCGCCTCCTGCCGCGCGATGCTCTGTTCCAGCCAGTTCGGCGCTTTTTCGCGGCCCTGTAAGCCCTCCCCCTGCTCATAGGATACCCCGCAGCAGTACAGCGCGTCCGGGTGCCCGTTCGACGCCGCCAATTTGTACCATCGCAGGGCGGCGTCGGGGTCAGGACGCGTGCCCTCGCCGTTCTCGTACATCTGCCCGCACGCGAACTGCGCCAGCGCATGCCCCTCGCGGGCGGCGCGCCCCATCAGGTAGAGCGCCGCGACGGGATCGGGACGCGCCATCCCCAGGCCGTCGCGGCTCAGGCAGGCGTAGTGGTACAGCGCGTCCACATCCTCCTGCGCGGCGGCGTTCTTGTACCATTTCAGCGCGGCGGCGGCGCTCGCGGGCACGCCGTCGCCGTCCTCATACAGAAGCCCGCACGCAAACTGCGCCTCCCGCAGCCCCTGCCCGGCGGCTTTTTCGATCCAGCTCAGCGCGGCGGCGTGGTCGGCGGGCGTGCCCAGCCCCGCATAGTGCATCACGCCCGCCCGGAAAACCGATTCCGTGTGCCCCTGCCCGGCGGCCTTCTCAAACAGGAGCAGCGCAATCCGGTAATTGCCGGACAAGTACTCCTCCATGCCCTGCCCATACAGTTCTTCGGCAGTGCGTTTCCGAAACAGATCCCGCAATGGCATGAAGGCCGCCTCCTTTCTGCAACGCTGCCCCAAAGGGCGCCGCCCTTTGGAATCCTGCCAGAGGCCCTGCCTCTGGACTCCGCCAAAGGGGGCAAGCCCCCTTTGGAAACCCGTCACGCGCGGCAATTTCATTGCCGCGCACCTGTTACTGTTCCCTCAACATCTCACGATAAGTCCGGCGGTCGGGTTCGGGGACATTCAGCGCTGTCAGGGCTTTTTCCAGTGGCCACCCTGTGGAAGCCATCAAATCACGCAACGCATTGGCATATCCTGTCCGCTGGCCTCTTTCCTCCGCCTCCCATTCAAACATCCTCGTTGCGTATTCCTGGTCAAACAGTGTAATCATGATATCCCGTACCTCCCTCTCCCATTTCTCTAAAAACGGCGTCAGAATACCTTCCTCAAAACATGCGCGCAAAATACCGTTCGCGGCGTCCTCCGACTTCCCGTGTTTCTTCCTCTGCTCGCCGCATATCCCGCACATGCGGATATACTGGTCCAGGATATTCTTCTCCCCGCTGTCCCGCAGTACACGGACTTTCAGCTCTACATCCCCATTCCCGCCATATAAATCAGACAACCGCAGCTCCTCCGGCAGCTCGCGCGGTTCGCCGACATACACCATATACAGCTCCGGGCGCGGGATGGAGACAGGTTTTGTGCCGTACAAATTATACTTGTGCTCCTCTACATATTCTTTATACGTCTTTGCCAAGTATATCAGGATACGCAAAGTAATATTGAGTGTAAACGTCGACTGCGCTTCCATCAATATAATCAACGTATCCCGCACAAGGATACCCAGATCATTGAAAATACCCGTCAGCAGAACATTTTGCAGCGTGACAAGCTCGCATTCTTCTTCCGTCACGTCCGTATCTTCCGGGTGCAGCGCAAGATACAGCTCCCGCCGGTTCTTCGCGTCCTGGAAGATAAACGTAAAGATACTATCCTTGACGTTGTGTTTTATGGTCCTGTCCACACGCATCCCCCCGGCTTCTATTATACCTCATTTTTCCGAGCCGCGCAAATACACCTTCGGGATATTCCGTGTGTTCCCCGCCTTCCGGGCAGGGAACGCACAAAACCGCTCTCCCTTCGGTCGTTATCTGCGCCAGGAAACAAGGGCGTCAAACTCTTTGCGGGGGCGCGCCGGGGGATCCTCGTCCGCATAGCCGAGCGCCAACGCGGCGCGCACCTCCCCCTTATTGCACAGCCAGGCCGTCAGCTCCTTCTGCGCAAAGAAGGTGTCGCAGATCCACAGGCTGCCCAGGCCCAGTTCCGTCGCCGTCAGCGTCATATTCTCCATCGCCGCGCCCATCGACTGCGCGTTGCAGATCTCATACATGCGCTCCTCCGGTGAAAGCGGCTTGTCGAAGCTCACGCCCTGCGGGTCCGTCACCATAATGACGACCGGGGCCTGCTCCATAACGTCCGCTGTATGTTCCGCGCCCTCCAGGTATTTCGCGCTTTCCAGCAGCAGCGGCGACTTCCTCTCCCGCTCGATCCCCCGCCGCATGGCCTGCACCGCCTCATTTTTCGCATTCTTCTGCAAAACGACAAATTTCCACGGCTGCCGGTTCTTGGCGGACGGCGCCAATATCCCCGCCCGCAAAATTTCCGTGACGGCCTGCATCGGCAAATTGTCCGCCTTGTACTTTCGGATGCTCCTTCTGTTCATGATTGCCGGGATCATAGTACACCCACCTTTATCAAATTTTATCTGCCTTCCGGCACAAAAATCTATTCCCTCCGCCCACCCGGAAAACGCCCCGCATACCTACCAGCCATGAACGGGTCTGCGCGGCAATTTCATTGCCGCGCATGATGGGATTCCAAAGGGGGCTTGCCCCCGTTGGCGGAGTCCAGAGGCAGCGCCTCTGGGCAGGTTTGGGCGGCAGCCCAACAGT
>CANCXY010000272.1 GCA_947381875.1 uncultured Clostridia bacterium
CGGCAGGATTCCAAAGGGCGGCGCCCTTTGGGCAGGTTTGGGCGGCAGCCCAACAATCAGAAGCCGCCGGCGGTGCGGGGGAAGGGCAGCACGTCGCGGATGTTGGCGATGCCTGTCAGGTACATGATGAGGCGCTCGAAGCCGAGGCCGTAGCCGGCGTGCGGCACGGTGCCGAAACGGCGCAGGTCCAGGTACCACTCGTAATCGGCGCGGGAGAGGCCAAGCTCCTCAATGCGCGCCGCCAGCATGTCCAAACGCTCCTCGCGCTGGCTGCCGCCAATCAGCTCGCCTACGCCCGGCACCAGCATGTCCGCCGCCGCCACTGTTTTGTTGTCGTCGTTCAGGCGCATATAGAACGATTTGATCTCTTTCGGGTAATCCGTTACAAATACCGGGCGGTGATATACCTGCTCGGTCAGGTAGCGCTCATGCTCTGTCTGTAAGTCTGCGCCCCAGCTCACTTTGTATTGGAACTGGTCGTTGTGCTTTTCTAAAAGCGCGACAGCCTCCGTGTAGCTGACGCGGGCAAATTCGCTCTCCACCAGTGCTGAAAGACGCTCTAAAAGCCCTTTGTCGACAAACTGGTTGAAAAAGGCCATCTCGTCCGGGCAGTGTTCCAGCACATACGAGATTACGCTTTTCACCATCGCCTCGGCGTTGTCCATATAGCCGGTCAGGTCGGCGAAGGATATTTCCGGCTCGATCATCCAGAACTCGGCGGCATGGCGCGGCGTGTTGGAGTTTTCCGCGCGGAATGTCGGCCCGAAAGTGTACACCTTGCCCAGTGCCGTCGCCATCGCCTCGCCCTCCAACTGGCCGGATACCGTCAGGTTCGTGGGCCTGCCAAAGAAATCCTGGCTGAAATCCACCGCGCCGTCCTCCGTGCGCGGCGGTTCGGCGGCGGGCAGCGTCGTCACGCGGAACATTTCGCCCGCGCCCTCGCAGTCGGAACCTGTGATGAGCGGCGTGTGGACATAGACAAAGCCGTTTTCATTGAAAAATTTGTGGATGGCATACGCCGCTGTGCCGCGCACGCGGAACGCCGCACCAAACAGGTTCGTGCGGGGGCGCAGATGCGGCATCGTGCGCAGAAATTCTACGCTGTGGCGCTTTTTTTGCAGTGGATATTCGGGAGGGCAGGTCCCGATCACCGAGATCGCGTCCGCGTTTACCTCAAAGGGCTGCTTGGCGTCCGGCGTAAGCACCACGCGGCCCGTCACGTTCAGCGACGCGCCCACGCCTACCTTCGCAATCTCCTTATAGTTTGGCAGCTTCCCTTCCTCGAACACCACTTGCAGCGCCCGGAACGATGAGCCGTCCGAAAGCTCAATAAAGCCGATCTTCTTGGAATCGCGCACTGTTTTCGCCCAGCCGCACACGGTCACGGTTGTGCCGTCGGCGGGCGGCGCGGCATACAACGCGCGCACCTCCATGCGTTCCATACTTTGTTTCCTCCCTACTTTTCCGCGTTTTCCCGCCCGAAGGACGGGAAAACACCGTTGATTTTCAACAGCGTTTTCTATATTATAAGAACTCTGTGGGGAATTGTCAAATGTTTCCCCCGCATTTTACGGAGATATTCCCGTGTATTCCCCCGCCCTACGGGCGGGGGTTTTGTTTTGGGCACACCCCGCCAAATGTTTCCCTGCAATTTTGACAGGTTGGACGATAAATAAAACATGGAAATTTTACCGGAAAGGGTGTATAATCAAAATATACCAAAATTGAGGAGGCGTCATCGTATGGTATCTACTGCACAGCACATCGAACGTCTGTTGAAATTTGCGCGGCGGCGGGGGCTGATTGAGCCGCTGGACGAATATGTGGCGCGCAACACGCTGCTGGACCTGTTTGGCCTTGCGGAACCCTGGGCGGGCGAAGTGCCCGACGAGGTGCCCGACACGCCGTCGGAGCTGCTGGAACCGCTGCTGGATGACGCGGCGTCGCGCAAACTGTTTGACGGCGAAGTGCCCGCGCTGCGCGTCAATTTTGAGGCGCGCATCATGGGCGCGGTGATGCCGCGCGCGGGCGAGGTGGCGGCGCGCTTTGAGAAGCTGTGGCGCGAGGCGGGCGCGCAGGCGGCCACGGATTATTTCTACGCGCTGTGTATCGCCTCCAACTATATCCGTACCGCCCAGATTGCGAAAAACATCCAGTGGGAATACCCCTGCCAGTACGGTACGCTGGAAATCACCATCAACCTCACAAAGCCCGAAAAGGACCCCAAGACCATCGCGCTGGAACGCCTCCAGCCCGCGTCGGGGTATCCGAAGTGCATGCTGTGCATTGAGAATATCGGCTATGCGGGGCGCGTGAATTTCCCCGCGCGTCAGATGCACCGGGTCGTGCCGGTGTCCCTGTGCGGCGAACAGTGGTACTTACAGTACAGCCCCTATGTGTATTACAATGAACACTGTATCGTGTTCCAGCACGAACACGAGCCTATGCGCATCACGCCGCACACCTTCGCCCAGTTATTTGATTTTGTGCGCCAGTTCCCGCACTACACCTGCGGCAGCAACGCCGACCTTCCCATTGTAGGCGGCAGCATTTTAAGCCATATGCACTTCCAGGGCGGGCGCTACGCGTTCCCGATGCAGCAGGCAAAGACACTGCGCGCCTACCGCCACCCGCGCTACCCGGATATCACCGTGGAGACGGTGCGCTGGCCCGTAAGCACCGTGCGCTGCACAAGCGAGGACGCGCCGCAGCTGATAGGCTTTGCCAGCGAGCTGTTAGACGTATGGCGCGGCTATTCAGACGAATCGGCGGACATACTGGCCTACACGATGGAGGACGGCCATTCCGTGCCCCACAACACGGTGACGCCGATCCTGCACCGCGAGGGCGGGCGGCGCTATGTGCTGGATCTTGTGCCGCGCAACAACCGCACGACGAAGCAGCACCCGGAGGGCATTTTCCATCCCCACCGGGACATCCATCATATCAAGAAGGAGAACATCGGCCTGATCGAGGTGATGGGCCTGGCGATTCTGCCCAGCCGCCTGAAATGCCAGAGCGAGAGCATTGCAAAGGTGCTTTCCGGCCGCATGGACGCGGCGGCCTGCAAAGCGGAAGCCCCCGAACACGCCGACTGGCTGGACTATCTGCTGAAAAAGTACGACACGCCCCTCTCCCCCACCCGCGCCGAGGAAACGGTGCGCCAGGAGATCGGCGCAAAATTTGAAACGTGCCTGGAACACGCCGGCGTATTCAAACAGACGCCCAAAGGCCAGGACGCGTTCGAGCGCTTCCTCCTCAAACTCGGCTGCGAGCGCCGGGCCGACGTGTAGCCGGGCTGCCGCCCGGACCTGCCCAGAGGGCTGCCGCCCTCTGGACTCCTGCCCAAAGGGCGCTGCCCTTTGGAATCCTGCGGCCTTTGAAAAGGCCGGCGAAACTTTTAATCGCCCTCAAAATTGCATTTTGAGGGCACAGATATAGATTGAAATGATTGCCCGCATGCGTATCACAAAGGAGGCCGTTGATTGCTGTACCACGTTTCCCCGACACCGGGCCTGAAAACCCTGCGCCCGCGCGTTTCCACGCACAAGAAGCCCTATGTCTACGCCATTGAAAACCGTGAAACGGCGCTGCTGTTCGGCGCAAAACAGGATGATTTCGACTTTATCATTTCCACCCTGCCGGATGGCCGCCCCTGTGTATGCGAGTGCCGCCCCAATGTTTTTCAGGAGGTCTATCGGGGGAAAAGCTGTTCCGTCTATGAGGTCAGCGAAACAGGGTTCCTGCGCGGTAGGACGGGTTGGGAACCGGAACTTGTCTGCGGCGGCGAAGTGCCTGTCCTGCGGGAAACCGTCGTCCCTGACCTCTGCTATGCCCTGCTTGCGGCAGAAAAGGAAAACGCCCTCGTGCTGGAATGTTACACGTTTTCCGACGCATACCGCCGCAAAATCGCGTCCCATCTCGTCGACCGCCTCCTGCGCTTTGAAATCGACCTCGACGCCATCCTTCAAACCGACAATCGTTTTTCCCTGCATTACAAAGAGCTTGTCCTGGGCCTGCGCGCGCTGATGGATGGGCATCTGCTGCCATAAGCGCCGGGCGCTGCCCGGACCTGCCAGAGGCTCCGCCTCTGGACTCCGCCAAAGGGGGCAAGCCCCCTTTGGAAACCCATCTTGTTCCA
>CANCXY010000273.1 GCA_947381875.1 uncultured Clostridia bacterium
TTGACCACCTTTCACTTCTGAAATCGCCTTTCTTTTGTTTGAGCGTTTTTAAGTGGTTTTACTAAACCAATAGTAAATGGCTTAACAACAGAATGACAACTTCCAGGAGAAACACCGAGTCTATCTGAATTTCATTTTCAATTCGCCAACAGTCATGTTGCTGCTCAATACCTTAGAAATTATATAGTAATCCCACTTGAAAACCAGCAGCAGATGGAATATAATAGGAATATGAGTTATCCAGTAAAATACCGGGAGGGGACAATAGAATACCGACAGGAAGGGCATACGCTGGAACAAACAAGCCAAACGTTCAAAGTGGTAATCTCAACCATCCGAGAATGGGAAAAACAAATCAAAGCGAAAGGAGATTTGGCGCCCCAAAAGCCAAAGCGAACGTTTCGGAAATTAGACCCGGCGAAGCTGAGAGCATATGTTGCGGAACATCCGGAGGCATATCAAAGAGAAATAGCAAAGGCTCTGGGATGTTCGGAATCCAACATACAGAAGGTCCTGGCTCAACTGAAAATCACACGAAAAAAAAGCAGACGCGATATCAGGAACAGGACGCCGGGAAAGTAGCGGCGTATAAGGAGAGGATTGGAGCCACGCCGCAGGGAAATATAGCATATGTGGATGAGACGGGCATCGACAGGTATTTGTACCGTGCATACGGATATGCGCCCAAAGGGAAGGTCGTGGAGAGCCGGATCCAGGGGCGCAAATATGCCCGTACCGGCATTGTGGCGGCACAGCTGGGAAAAGACATTCTTGCTGCCTGCTCCTATGAGGGAACCATGAACCATACGCTGTTTGAGGATTGGTTTGAAAACAAACTGCTTCCGACGCATGCAAAAGGGACTGTTATTGTGATGGATAACGCTTCTTTCCATCGCAGGAAACAGCTATATTGTCTTGCCCAAAAGCGGGAATGCTCTTTGATTTTTCTGCTGCCTTACTCTCCCGAACTCAATCCCATTGAACATTTTTGGGCGTGGCTCAAGCACACGTTGTCTAATATTATTCCTGTCCTTGGCTCTTTTGACGATGCTCTCTTTGCTGATTTTTTCTTCCGGAAACAGTTGCTTTCCTCTTGAGCGTTTTTAAGTGGTTTTACTATATACCCGCTAACGTATCAATACCGTACAAACCCGCTCAATTCATCCTCGCCTGTGATCCCCAGTGAAAACGCTTTGGCCCGCAGCGCCGCGTACAGCTCCCCATAGGTCGCCTCAATGTAGGGGTGCACAAAATAGACGCCGATCGTAAACACCATCGTGCCCACGAACAGCCAGCCGAAGAAGGATAAATCCAAGATAAACATATTGAACTTTTCCCCCTCTGTCATCTGCCTGCTCAATTCCAGCGCGCGGTCATAGGGGAGGTAGGGGTTTTCTGCCAGCAGGTAGTCTACCATGCGGTACTGATACGATTTGTAAATGCCGGGGATCACCAGCAGCAGGCTCCACAGCCCGATAAACAGGTCCTTGAGGAACATCACCTTCACGACATTCCCATACGCAGGGCCAAAGACGGAAAACAGGGTGGAAAAGGGCGCGTCGCCCACGCGGCTCTCCATAAAATACCGGCATTTGCCCACGCATACCGGCATGCCTATGAAGACCGCAAGAAGGATCGCGGCCAAAGCCATCAGCAGCGCTACCCCGGACAGCAGCGAGAGAATGGCCCCGCTGGAGAAGGGGAAGAAGCCATAGCCGTAGTCCCGGTAAGCATGATCCCCCGTCGCGAACTGATAGGTGCGCCGGAAGTTGGCCGATTGCCCACGCCCGCCCAGCATCAGCGCAACAAAGCAGACGAGCAGCGCCATCCAGTAATTCCTGCTCAATACCTGCTTGGCGTTTGTTTTCAAAAGAGATCGTGTCCACATACAACAGCACCTGCCTTTCCCCGGAATGCGTGGACGTTTTCCCTATTGTAGCACATTCTTCCCGTCCCGTCAATTTATGGAGGCGCCCAACAGGAAAAGATATTTTCCGTGTATCCGCGCCCTGCGGATGGGGGATATACAAAACATGCCGCCCCTGTTTAACATGGCGCGCCGCCGCACACACTATGCGTAATCCAATAAAAAGCAGGGAGTGCCAGACTGCGGAAAAACACAAAACTCTTTCAGAAGCAGGTGCTATCATGGAAAAGAAGATGATTGCCATCGCCGTGTTGGGTGTTTTGGCATTTTCGATCGTCACCGCCTCAACGGCGCTGGTGGCGACCAATCAGGAATATGCCGACGCGGCGGCGCGGCAGAGCGGCGTGAGCGTCGTGCTGAGCGAGGGGCGCGGCCATATCTACGACTGCAATTTCGTACAGCTCACAGGCACCGCCTCGGAGCGCTGCGCCTTCATTGAGCCGGGCCGCGCAAGCTACCATACGCTGTTCAAGGCCGTGCCCGCCGACCTGCGCGCGCAGTTTTACGAGAGCATCCAGCGCGGCATGCCGTTCCTGATGCCCGTGGAGGGGACGGCGGCGCAGGCGGAATATCTTTTCCAAAGGCCGGTGCGATGTCCCACTGTGCCTGTCGCGCAGCATTTGATCGGCTACCTGGACGCGGAGGGGCATGGCGTGACGGGCGTTGAGCGCGCCTGCGACGATCTGTTGACAGGCGGCTCCACCAAACAGGAGATACAATGTTCCATGAACGCGCGCGGCGGCTGGATCCACTCCGACCCGCCCCATCTTGTGGAGACGCCGGGCACCGGCGCGGGGGTGATGCTCACGCTCGACCTTGCGCTCCAGCGCGCCTGCGAGGCCATCGGCGCGCAGATGATCGACCAGGGCTGTATCCTTGTGCTGGATACACAGACAAACCGCGTGCGCGCCTGCGTCAGCCTGCCGCTGTTCGACCCGGAGGATATCGCCGCCAGCATTGAGCGGCAGGATACTTCCCTGGTGAACCGCGTCGTCAGCGCCTATAATGTCGGCTCGGTGTTCAAGCCGCTGCTGGCCGCGGCGGCGCTCGAAGCGGGCATATCCGCCGAGGAAACGTATGAATGCAGCGGGGCCATCACCGTCAACGGGCATGTGTATCGCTGCGCGCATGGCAAGGGCCACGGGGAGGTGGATATGCAGGCGGCGCTGGAACAGAGCTGCAACTGCTATTTCGTCTGGCTTGGCCTGCGCCTGGGGGGCGAGGCGCTGCACGAGGCGGCGGACAGCGCGGGTTTCGGGCAGAGCGTGGGCATCATTGGCGATATGCGCACGGCGTCCGGCAACCTGCCCAGCGCCCGTCAGCTTGCCGACAAGGGGCAGCTTGCGTCCATCAGCTTCGGGCAGGGCGCGCTGACGGCCACGCCCATACAGGTGGCTGCTATGATGAGCCTGTTTGCCAACGAGGGCCGCTATATCGCGCCCGTATTCGCGGAGGGCATTGTCAATGAATATGAGCGGACGGTGTCGGAGAGCCTGTACCATCCTGTGCAGCGGCAGGTGTTCGGGGCCGGGACGGCGGAGACAATCCGGCAGATGCTGGTGGGTGTAGTGGAAAACGGCTTAGGACAGAAAGCCGCGCCCCGCGCGGGCGGCGCGGGTGGAAAGACTGGTACGGCACAGACGGGCCGGTATGATGAGGAGAGCGGCGAGGAGATCCTGGACGCATGGTTCGCCGGGTTCTATCCTGCCGAATCGCCGCGCTATACGGTCGTCGTGCTGATGGACAGCGGCGCGCATGGCAGCGACGACGCGGCACAAGTGTTCGCCCGCGTGGCCGATGTGCTGAGCTTTTTTGTATAAAACCACGGATTTTGCCGATTTCTGCGTGAAATTTCTGCAAAACAACTTGCGCGATGCCGCCCGGTATAGTATAATACGATATTGTGCGGTATGCTGTATGGCGGGCGGATAGGGAATGTTCTGGCCGCGGAAATATTTCCGTGTGTATCCCCGCCCTGCGGGTGGGGATATACACAAAAGCGCCCCGCTTTGGGCACTCCCGGCTGCTGCCCGCGCCATAAATTTTTTTTGGAGGAACACCATGAAGACAAAAGGGAAACCCTGGCAATTCTTTGTTGTTGCGGTCCTGATCGTCGTGTTCGCTTTCACAGCGTTCTTCGGCGTCAGCACGCAGTATGGCGACACAACAACGAT
>CANCXY010000274.1 GCA_947381875.1 uncultured Clostridia bacterium
CCAGAGGCAGAGCCTCTGGGCAGGTCCGGGCGGCAGCCCGGCAGGATTCCAAAGGGCAGCGCCCTTTGGGCAGGTTTGGGCGGCAGCCCAACAATGGCCGCATAGCAAAGGCCCCCTTGCCGTATATTGTAGCGGAAGGGGGCTTTTTCTATGGCGCGGCAGAGCTATGTAAAAAATGCGGCCATCCTTACCGCGACCAGCTTGATCCTGCGCGCGGCGGGCATGCTGTTCCGCATCTATATTGCGGGGCGTATCGGAGCCGAGGGGATGGGGCTGCATCAGCTCATCACCACCGTTTACACGATGGCTACCACCTTTGCGACGGGCGGGCTTTCCGTCGCGGCTACGCGCCTGTGCGCGCAGATGATGGCGTCCGATACGCGCGGCGGTGTTCGGCGTGCCATGCGCGCCGCGCTTGCGCTGGCTTTGGGGATGGGTATCGCAGTGGCGGCGGCGCTGTTTTTCGGCGCGCACGCGGCGTCCGACTGGTGGCTGAAGGATGAACGCGCGGCGCTTAGCCTGCGCATTTTGGCCCCCAGTCTGCCCTTTATGGCGCTCTCGGCTTGCCTGCGCGGCTTTTTTATGGCCCTGCGCAAGGTCGGCCCGAACGCGCGCGCGCAGCTCTTTGAACAGGCTGTGCGCATCGCCGTCGTCGCGCTGTGCCTGGACAGCGCCTCCCCCTACGGCGCGGGGGCGGCCTGCGCGGCGGTCGTGCTGGGAAACACGGTCAGCGAGGCCGCGAGCTGGGTCTATATGGAAATCTGCTGGCGGCGCGCTTTGCGCGGCCTGGAGAGCGAACAGGAAACAGGGCATTCCCGTGCATCTCCCCGCCCGAAGGGCGGGGAAATGCACGGGAACCATCACCGCGGGCTGACGCGCAAGCTGTTGGCGATCGTCGCGCCCATCTGGGGCAGCGGCGCGCTCACAGGCGTATTGCGCGCGATTGAAAACGTGATGGTGCCGACGTGCCTGACACTCTATTTGCAGAACCGCACCGCCGCGCTGGGCGCTTATGGGGCGCTGAAAGGGATGGCGATGCCGGTCATCTTTTTTCCGTTTTCATTCCTCGCTACGCTCTCTACGCTGCTGCTGCCGGAGATCAGCGAGGCGCACGCGCAGGGACGGCGCGGCGCGCTGCGGACACTGGTCGAGCGCGTTCTGCTGCTGACGCTTGTCCTCTCCATTTTGGCGGGCGGGCTGTTCACACAGTTTGCGAAAGAACTGGGGCTGTGGCTGTACAAAAGCGAAGAAATTGGCTTTTACCTCACCGTGTTAGGACCTTTGATGCCGTTGATGTACCTGGAAAGCATGGTGGATGGTGTGCTGAAAGGACTTGGGGAACAGCTCTCCTCCTTCCGCTACGCGGCGGTTGATTCCTTCCTGCGAATCCTGCTCATTGCCCTGCTGGTACCGCGCCTGGGGATGAAAGGATTCCTTTTCGTGATGATCCTCAGCAATCTGCTCACCAGCCTGCTCAATTTCGCGCGCCTGCTGCGTGTGACGGAAGTACCGGTGCGGTGGATGCGCTGGCTTGTGAAGCCCGTGGCGTCGTTCCTGCTGGCGGGGACGGCCTGCCGGTTCATCCTGCGCCCTCTCGCCGACCGCTTTTCCTTCCCGCTCCCCGTCTGGACCGTCGCGGGCGCACTGTTTACGGCGCTCATTTACGCGCTGTGCATTTTTTTGACGGGGTGTATGTCTGTAAAAGATATCCAAAGGATGATGCCTAAAAAACGGGCGGCGGAGAATCCTTCCAAAAAATAAATTTGTGCATTTCCCCGCCCGTAGGGCGGGGAAATGCACGGAAATATTTTCGCGCATCGGACACACCGAATCAAACCGTCTCATTGCATGGGTCCACACAAAAGGGTATAATCCTTTTTGGAGGTGAACGACATGGCAAACGAGGAAAGCAAGGATTTCAATGCCATGCTGCGCGACAGCAAGGATATGCCGAAAATACAGGTTATCACGGACACGGCAAGCATCCAAAAATACGGCGGGGAGAGGATGTATTTTGCGCCGCCCCTCGATTACGACAGGGTGATGAAGCAGGTTCCTTTCGGGAAGGTGCTTACGATCAGCGCGATCCGGGAATACTTTGCCCGGCGCGGCGGGGCGGATTTCACCGAACCGATCACGGCGGGAATCTTTGTTTCCCTTGCAGCCTGGGCAAGCTTTCAGCGGGCAAAGGATGAAACGCCGTATTGGCGGACACTGAAAGCGAATGGGGAACTGAATGCAAAATATCCTGGCGGCGTACAGGCACAGAAAATGAAGTTAGAACAGGAGGGGCACACGGTTTTGCAAAGGGGCCAGACAAATATCCGCTATTTTGTAAAAGACTATGAAAAGGCGTTGTTTCATTTAAAATGAGGTGGGGAATCAAGGGCGGCAGCGTTACGCTGCCGCCCGGTGGGTAGGTTTTCCCTCTTGGGATTGGAAAAAATATCGCTGCGGCGTTCCGCAGCGGTTTTGCTCCTCTTGGTCTTTTTTCAGCCGTGCTTTGGCCTCCTCCACCGTTTCGCCATCATGGGTCAGGAAGCGGCTGACAAAGGCGTCCTCTACCCTGGTATAGCCACTGACAACAGTGTCTTCCACTTTAGAATAGCCGCCGGTCACAGCGTCTTCGATCTTCTCAAATGTGCCTGTGACTTTGCGGGCGATCTCTTTGTTGGCCTCTATAAATTCAGACTGCGCCATGTATTTTTCTTCCTTTCTTTCCTGCTTTTCCAAATTGTAAAAACACCTAACAGGAATATAAATACACAGACAAAACTTCCTGTTAAACTGTTCATCAAGAGGATCTTTGTATTTTCCATAGAGCCGAAGGAAACGAGCATGGAACGCTGCAATGTTAAAACACACGCGGCCACCTCGGCATATCGGATTGTGCGGATAACGGCAAGCAAGGGGTCGGGGTTTCTGTGCTGCTTTATGGCTTTTATAACGGAAACGGTGATTTTATAAAACGTGCAGGCGGCAATCGTAATCATAACAATTTCATGGTGTTGTACGGCGACATCATGCGAAAGGCTGATATAGACAACGCCGCCCATCACGAAGCTCAACAAGACCAGCCATCCGCCGCATAATTTTGCCACGAAGATTTCTGTATCCTCCAAAGCCGCAGATTTCCGTTTCCGCTCACAAAGGACGGCGGAAAGGCGCATGGCGCTTAAAATGCCATAGTACGCGAACATTGCCGCAAACCAAAAAGAGCGGTTGATTATACCCAGCGCCCCATGATATAACGCATACAGGATATTCACCGACAGGCCAGCGGCGGCGGATAAAACCGCGCGGAACCGCTGTTCCCGGAGGAACCGCCTGCCGGTTTTTGTCCGCTCGATCCTCTGGATGACAGCTTTTTTCGGATTCACCCTTTCAAACCCTTTGTCAGGGGAATCAGGCAGAGCAGTACAACGATGCCCACTATCCCAATCACGATACCAACCACCATTTTGCCCCAGGCCATACAAAGGCACATACCCACGCCCAGGGCCAGCGCGCCAATCACGCCAACCGCGATAGAAAGGAGCGTTTTAGCTGAGAAATGAATGGGTGCTTTATGCTCCATTTTTCGCCATACCATCACTGTGATAATTCCCAGCGCAAGCCCTATACCGCCGAAGATGATCCCCGGCTGGAACGCGCCCCATTCCGGGATGAGCGCCATACACATTCCCAGGGCGAACAGCACCCCGCTTACCGTCCCCATCAGCATTGCAATAAAACTGCTTTTCTTCATGTTGAGAAACCTCCCCCATGTTGATTTGAAGGGAGTGTCCCATGCAGGGTGTTTTCGTGTGTTTCCCCGCCCTGCGGGCGGGGAAACACACGGCAATAAATCCGCGATGTAGACACTCCCGATTTTAAGCGGGAAAATACGCAAAAACGCTTTGTTTTCGCCGCCCCGCCGCTTGATGGGGATATTCTAACAGTCGATTGTTTTTGCAGCGTTTGAGAATTGTTTGAAAATTATTAAAAAGAAAAAAGGCCGGGATTTTTCCCCGGCCTTTTCAGAAACTGGAACAAGATGGGTTTCCAAAGGGGAGATCGGAAGAGCACACGTCTGAACT
>CANCXY010000275.1 GCA_947381875.1 uncultured Clostridia bacterium
CCCCCATCCCCAGGATACAGGCTGCGTCTCCGTGAACGCGCGGGGATGACTGCTTTACTCTCCCGAAAGGATATATTGAAAAATATCCGCTATCGTTTCGCCGGTATATACACGCGGATAGGGGGCAAAATCTTCCCGTGTTGTCGTTCCTGTCAACACGGCGGCGAAGGGAACGCCCGCGTTTACCGCCGTTTTCGCGTCCACCAGGCTGTCCCCGACATACAGCGCTTCTTCCTTTGCGACGCCAAGAGCGCTGACCGCCAGCAGCAGCCCTTCGGGGTCCGGCTTTGTCTTTTTTACGCCGTCTCCCCCTACGATTGCGTCAAACTGGCTGCTTTGGCCGAATTTATGCACGATTCCCTCGATTACGGCATGCCCCTTTGTGGTGACAATCGCCGTTTTATATCCACTCGCCCGCAGCGCGGCTATTTGATCTCTTACATATGGGTATAGTTGTGTACTTTCCACAATCACTTCATCGCCCTTTTCGTGGAACAGCTTTACAAACTGCTCGGCTTTCTGCGCGCTGCCGTCCGCCGTCAGCGTGAAAAACGCCTCCGGCAGGGATAAGCCTATCGTCTTTTTGATTGCCTCCAAAGGCGGGCGGGAAAATCCCAGCCTCTCAAGGGCGTACCAGATGCTTTCGGCAATGCCGTTTGTGGAATCGCCTAATGTATAATCAAAATCGAAAATCACTGCTTTTCGCATATTCCCTTCCCCTTTCTGTTTTTCGCATCCCACACCTTCCTGGCGCGGAGTTTTGTGTGTTCCCCCGCCCGAAGGGCGGGGGAACACACGGATAAAAAGCAAAACAGGCGCTGTCTCTTTTTGGGGCAGCGCCTGTCTGATTCTGCAATTATCGGATAATCTCGCCGCTGGTCGGGCCGCCTGCGGCGTTGCTCTCGTCGGTGTCGATGTGCATGGCTGTGGCGAAGTTCTCGCTCACACGGATCACAACGTCGTCAAATACCAGGCTGCGGCCGTTGCCCTCGACAGCAACCTTTACATTGTCCTTATCCGCAACGCCCGCCGCGGCAGCGTCCGCCGGGGTCATATGAATGTGGCGCTTTGCGGCGATCACGCCCTCAGCAATCTCTACTTCGCCTGCGGGGCCAATTAGCTTGCAGCCTGCGGAACCCGCGATGTCGCCGGATTCACGCACCGGCGCGGCGATGCCGATGGAGCGCGCGTCCGTCAGGCTTAATTCCACCTGGTTTGCCTTGCGGCACGGGCCAAGGATGGAAACATTTGCCAGTTCTCGTTTCGGGCCGACGACCGTCACGCGCTCATTCGAGGCGAACTGGCCGGGCTGCGAAAGCTCTTTCTTGACAGTGAGCTGATACCCTGCGCCGAACAGCGCCTCCAGCGCTTCCTGCGTCACATGTACATGGCGCGCGGATGTTTCCACAAGTACTTTCATTTGAAAAACCTCCCATTCATAATAGGCCGGCGCGCACGTTCCGGGGACGGAAAAAGCCCAAAGCAAAGAACTTTTATGTATTTCCCGCCCGCAGGGCTGGGGGATAATATAGAAAAAATCCCTGCGGCCCAGGCACTTTCCGGGACGGCGCGCACATTTCCTTCTCTATTGTACCAATCCCCTCTTAAAATCGCAAGTAAATTGTGCTATACTAAGAAAAATAAATCGGATATGCCAAGAATGGGGGGAATTTTTATGGATTTTGACGCAATGCAGGCGGCCTGCCTCACCTGCCAGAGATGCAAGCTGTGTGAAACACGGACCCATGTCGTGTTCGGCATGGGCAATCCGCAGGCGGAGGTGATGCTCATCGGCGAGGGACCGGGGCGCAGTGAGGACGAACAGGGGCTTCCGTTCGTCGGACGCAGTGGGCAGCTTTTAGACCAGTACCTACGCGCCATGCACCTGGACAGAAACAAAAATATTTTCATCACCAATATTGTGAAATGCCGACCGCCGGAAAACCGCGACCCGCAGCCGGACGAATGGGAGGCGTGCATGCCGTGGCTGCGCGAACAGTTCCGGGTGATCCGCCCGAAGATCATCGTATGCCTGGGGCGCATTGCGGCACAGAGGCTGATTCGCCCCGATTTCAGCGTGATGCGCGAACACGGCCAGTGGACAGAAAAAGGCGGCACTTTTTTCACCGCCACCCTGCACCCCGCCGCGCTCCTGCGCACGCCATCCAACAAGCCCCTGTGCTATGCGGATTTCGTCGCCGTGCGAACCAAGATCGAGGAAATCTGCACGCACACCTACTGAGCGGCGGCCTGGATACGCCAAAATCATGAATCTGGCTTGTGGCGCATATGTTTGCACTACAAGGCAGGTGAACGACGATGTTTTTGTGTATTTCCAAACGGGCGGCGCATGGCGCGCTTGCGCTGTTTTTTGGGGCGGCGGCTGTGTGCGGCGTGTTTCTGGCGACGCGCCCGCGCACGGCGGCCCCCGTCGCCGCAGAGGTCGAGCCGGAGGCCGTCCCGGCGTCGGCGCACGCGTGGGGGCTTTCGTTCCAGAAGGATGGCGAACCGCCCGTCCCGAACCTCTCAGCGGAGGAACTGCGGCCCTATAACGCTTTCTACTGCGGCGAGGCCGGGCAGAAGCGGCTGTACCTTACCTTTGACGCGGGCTACGAAAACGGGAACACCGCGCCGATTTTAGACGCGCTGAAAAAGCACAACGCGCCCGGCACGTTTTTTGTCGTCGGCAGCTATATCAAGGAAAACCCGGAGTTGATCCAGCGCATGGTGACGGAGGGGCACGCGGTGGGAAACCATACCTACCACCACCCGGATATGTCACAGAAGGATGAAACGTCGTTCAAAAAAGAGCTGAACGACTTGGCGGCGCTGTTTGAGGAGACGACGGGCGCAAAGCTCTCCCCGCTGTACCGCCCGCCGGAGGGGAAATTCAGCGATGAAAACCTGAAATGGGCGCAGGAATTGGGCTATAAGACGATTTTCTGGAGCCTCGCCTATGTCGACTGGAAAACAGACGCCCAGCCGTCCCAGGAGACGGCGTTTGACAAACTGCTGCCCCGCACGCATGACGGCGCGATTGTCCTGCTGCACTCTACCAGCGCCACCAACGCGGCGATTTTAGATGCGCTTCTAACGCGCTGGGAGGAGCAGGGGTACACCTTCGGCACACTGGCCGAGTTGGGCGAAAGCGCGCCCGCGTCGCCGCAGGCGGCCCCGCCCGATACACAGGCGGCCGCATGAGGGGGCGGCGGGGTATCTACAGCCTGCGCGGGCGCAAAGCGTGGGCCTTGTGCGCCGCCCTGCCCTGCTTTGCGGGTACGCTGCTGGCGGCGTGCCTCCATGCGGGCGTATGGGAACCGGCGGGATTCACCGGCACGCCGCACCCCGCGCCGCCCGCCGAAAGCGTCCCGGCGCACATCGTCGCGCTGGACCCCGGCCACGGCGGGTATGACAGCGGTGCCAACGCGTTGGTGCAGGAACTGCCCGTATGTGAGCGGACGGTCGATTTGCTTTATGCGCTGTTGGAACAGGACGCAAACTACACGCCCATGCGCACCCGCCCCAATGGGGAGGACCGCAAGATTTCCGAGCGTGCCGAGACGGCGACGGCAGCGCATGCGGAGATCCTGTTGAGCGTACACGCCAACTGCGACACCTCGACCCGGCAGTCGCACGGGTTCGAGTGTTTCCCCACGCCGCCGGGGCGCACGCATTCGGAAGGGGCCATGCGCCTTGCGCAGTGCATCGCGCAGGGGATGGGCGAGGCCGGGCACCGCCTGCGCGGGGAAAACGGTATCCGTTTCGCCTACTACAGCGGCAAACATAAGCATATCGTGGACAGCACCGACACCAAAGTGCGGGAAATGAAAAGTTTTGGCATTGTCGAAAGGCCGGATTGTCCCGCCGTGCTTGTGGAACAGTGTTTTTTGACGAATTATGAGGATGTAGAGACCTGGGCCAGCGAGGAGGGCTGTGCGCGCGCCGCGCGTATCTACTATGAGGCCATCTGCGCCTACTTCGGCACAGAACCCCTCAAATCCACGTAGACCCGTAAAAAGGGGCGCGGCAATGAAATTGCCGCGCAGGATGGGTTTCCAAAGGGGGCTTGCCCCCTT
>CANCXY010000276.1 GCA_947381875.1 uncultured Clostridia bacterium
TAACAAAAGTCACTTCCCCGGTGGTGGGCGCGACAAAGCTACACCATATAGAGGGCGCGGCAAAAGCTGTAGAGCTTTGTTTATCCAATGAGGAGATTGCGTATTTAGAAGAACCGTATGTCCCCCATGCGCTTGTCGGCGTAATGGCACAGAATACTGCCGCCGCATCGAAAGAAAAGCATGCGTGGTCGGTGGGGGACCAGACAATTTAGGAAACCTCTTTATATATAACTTTTCCCCACTGGAAACAAGGAAAAAGCCCGAAAAACATAGCCGTTATAATGTTATATAAATACAATCTGGAGGGATTTAAGATGGCTATCAAACAGACAGCAGGCAGGAACGCACTGGGCAGCTTTGCGCCCAAATTCGCGCAGCTCAATGACGACGTTCTTTTTGGCGAGGTATGGAGCAGAGAGGATAAGCTCTCCTTGCGCGACCGTTCACTCATCACGGTGACGGCGCTTATGGCGCAGGGGCTAACCGATTCATCTTTTGAACATCATTTGCAGGCCGCAAAGGCAAACGGCATCACCAAAGAGGAGATTGCGGAGATCCTCACACACGCCGCGTTCTATGCCGGGTGGCCAAAAGCGTGGGCGGCATTCCGTCTGGCGACGAAAATCTGGACGAAGGAAAGCGAAAGCGGTGACGCAAAACAGGCGCATGAAAAATCCATGATTTTCCCCATTGGCGCGCCCAATGACGCCTACGCGCAATACTTTGTGGGGCAAAGCTACCTTGCGCCCGTCTCTGTGGAACAGGTACAAATTTCCAATGTGACATTCGAGCCGGGGTGCCGCAACAACTGGCATATCCACCACGCCGACAAAGGCGGCGGACAAATCCTCGTTTGTGTCGCCGGGCGGGGCTTCTATCAGGAATGGGGCAAGGAGCCTGTCTGCATGACACCGGGCGACACCATCAATATCCCGGCAGGCGTTAAGCACTGGCACGGGGCCGCGCCTGACAGCTGGTTCTCTCACTTAGCTGTGACCGTCTCTGCCGAAAACGGCAGAACCGAATGGTGCGAGCCGGTTTCCGATGAGGAGTATAGCAAAGTAAAATAACTGTTTTTCTAATTACACCAATAACAAAGGTGCTTCCTATCCCCATCACAGACGGGGACGGGAGGCACCTTTGTTGCAGCCAAAACAAGATGGGTTTCCAAAGGGGCTGCGCCCCTTTGGCGGAGTCCAGAGGCAGCGCCTCTGGGCAGGTTTGGGCGGCAGCCCAACAATCATGCGCGCGCGAAACGCGCGTGCAGATACTCCCGGCACAGCCAGCAGACGGCGGCGGAGATGAACAGCAGCATGAAGCAGGCAACCTGTTCAGCAGTGCGGAAAAGCGCGCCGGTGTGGAAAAGCGGGTAGAGAGACGCCCATTTTGCTGCGGTGAGTCCGCACACACTTAAAAGCGGCGGCAGCGCAAAGAGCAGGAGGGATGCGAACAGCGCGCCGAATGTATTGCCGATGCGTTCCGAGAGCGCCAGCGTTACACACGCCATGCAGGCAACCGCCGCGAAACGCGCGGAGAATAGAAGTAGGAAAAGGAACAGCAGCGGCAAGGCGGGCGCGGCGGCGTATTCGCCGATGTTATTCACAGCGGCAAACCAAGTGCCGAGGCCGTAGTCACGCGCCGATACCCAGACGCGCGGCAAAAGGCTGAGCGCTGTCAGCACGGCGCATACGGAGAGGGACAGGCGCAGTTTGCAGCGCACGGTATAGCGCCGACCCAGCGGCATTGTGCCGATGACATGCACCATCCCTGTCTGGCGCTCTACCGAGAAAAGGCCGGAAAAACAGATTGCACATAATATCGCCGCCCAGAGCGTATCCGGCAGGTCGGCGGTGTCGGTATAGTCGAGAAGGCGCAGCCAGCCTGTTTCATATACCAACTGCGCGCCCGGCGTTTTCTGTACGGCCTTTGCCTGAGCCACTACGCGCAGAAAAACGTTCATTTTCTGCTGTAAACTGGCATAGCCCTGCATCATAGCCTGAAAGGCTTCCGGCGTAATCGTCCCCGCCCGCAGTGCGGCCTGTAACTGGTAGATGGGCCGGAATTCCTCATTCTGTTCGTTCAGCCATTCGATGCTTTCGCGCGTCAGCGGGCCTTCAACGTGCTTCATATAATACTGATAATAAATTTCATCCGCATCGACATAGCTTTCTGTTGTGACGGCGGTGTATACCTGAAACCCGGCGAACAGCGCAAGCAGCAGCGCCGCGCCCTGCATGACAAACAGCTTATACGCCTCCTGCCGAAGCGGTGTTGTAAATGCGCTTTTGCGGCGCGGGCGCTTCCAGCGTATGAGGAGACGGACGCGCGGCGCGTTTGTAAACACCGCTTTGCTGAACGCCACACAGAACCCCGTTAAAAACAGCCCGCCGAACAACAGCGCCGCGAGGCACTCCACCAACAGGAGCGGGACGGGGTGATCGAGCCAGTACAGGTTGCGGTAGCCGCCCAGCAGCTCATTTGTGCGCAGCAGGCTGACAAGGTTCGCGTATTTCAGCACGTTCCAGCGGCTTGTGGCGGGAATCAGCGAGCGGATGAGCAGGTTGGCCGCGAACAGTGCCAGCGCGCCGAGCGCGCCCGTCAAAAGGCGTCTGGCGCACAGCATCGCCAGCATCACCCACGCGCCGCAGACAAACGCCGCCGCCCACTTCGTCAGGATGAAACAGCCGAGGTATTCGCCGACTGTCAGTTTCCATGTACTGCGCATCAGCCCCGGCACGCTCTGGATGGTGCGGGAGAGCGGCCCCAGGCCGTACAGCGCCCCACAATATACAAGGTTCACGCCGTACAGCCCCAACAGCACCACGAACAGGCTTACCCCCAGTGCAATCAGCTTTGCGGCGGCGGTGCGCAGACGCCCGGCGGGCGTGGCACGGATGAGTGCCAGCAGGCCGTTGTCCCGCTCTGTGCGCACTAAAACCGTTGCGATCAGCACCATTGCAAACACGGCCACGACATCTGTCAGGGCAAAACCGAGGGCTGTCATTAAGCCCTTTTGCGGGTAGTATTGGATGGGCGTGCCGCGCATACCCCGGAACGCCTCGTCGGTGACGCGGATGTTCTCCATGTCGTAGCCGCTGCCGCTGTTGGCAAAAATGGAAATGCTGGAAAGCTGTTTTGCTTTCTGTTCGATGGAATCTAAAAATTCCTCATAGCCGCTTGCCTGCTCAAATTCCAGTACAAGGCCGTCTAAAAAGCGGTATTCCTGCGAAAGCGTCTCGCCGTACCGTAGAAAGTTTCCCGCCTTATACATATCGTAGTAGGCGGCGAAATCGTCCGCGTATTCAGCGCGCCAATATTCATTCTCTTTCCCGCTGTTCCATGCTTCCTCGCGCAGCACCTGATAAATGTGGGAAAGCCCTTTAGCGCGGGCAAGCTCGTTATGCAGAAAAGCGTCCGTTTCCTCCATGCCCATACCGGAAATCTCCCCGGAGAGCGTGCGGTACGCACTGGGCGGCACGCTGCCCGGCGTATGTCCTGTGCCGAACCAGAGCAGGAACAGGTTGACACCCAGCAGCACGGTGAACGCCAACAGGAAAAACTGGCTGTGCCAGACTTTGCGCAGCTCGGCACAGGCAAGGCGCGTCATGCTTCGTCCTCCCCGAAAATCGAAAGGTACACGTCCTCTAACGTGCCGCCGGGGGCGTATTCCTCCACAAGGTCGGCGGGCGCGGCCTGGCTCACCAGATGGCCGTCCTTCAGCAGCAGGATTCCATTCGCGACATGCTCCACGTCGCTGACAACATGCGTCGCCACCAATATGACGCAGTTTTCCGCCAACTCCTCTAATACCTGACGCAGGCGCACGCGCTCTTTGGGGTCGAGGCCCGCGGTCGGCTCGTCCAAAATGAGCAGGCGCGGTTCGCCCAATAATGCGGCGGCGGCAAGAAGGCGCTGCTTCATGCCGCCCGAATAGGCGGAAAGGCGCTTGTCCAATTCCCCCGAAAGATGCACCAGCGCGGCGGTGCGCTCCGCCTCCTCGGCGGCGTGCGTGCGGGGGATTTCTTTCAGTGCCGCGAGGTAGAGCAGGAACCGGCGGCCCGTG
>CANCXY010000277.1 GCA_947381875.1 uncultured Clostridia bacterium
GAGATGTCCGTGCGTGACTGGAGTTCAGACGTGTGCTCTTCCGATCTAAGGTTCAGCAGGTGCCCCAGGCCGAATGTGACACTGGAAATGACAATGGCCTTATTCACGTTTTCTTCTGCCAGTGCCTTAAATAAAAGCCCTCGGAAAATTACTTCTTCGACAAAGCCGACGCAGAGCATACAGATGAAATGGCATACCATTTCGGCCCAAGCAAGATTGACAGCGGCCCCATTCCAGAGGTTTCGCGTCATCAGGACAATGAGGGGGATGTAATAGAGGAACCGGCTGGCGGGAACAGGGGACCTGCAAAGCCCGTACCGTTCGGACAGGCCGTTTTGTTTGATAAACCGAAAAAGAAACACCGCTTGCAGCGCGCAAAGCACAGCGCTTATGGAGTATCTGACCCCGATCATTTGATTGAGAGGATTTGCCAGGGATTGCAAAACACAATAAATCCCGATACAGGCCAGTGCAAAGTTCAGCTCGCTTTTCTCATATAACTTTTTCATGTTGTTTCCTCCTCTATGGTTAATATTGCGCCTGCGTATACCCGCTCCAAATGTTTTGCTATCAGTTTTTCATTATACTCCAATGAATTGTTTGTAATGATACTGGCATACCCGTGAACGAACAAAGCAAGCGTTATAAAAACTTCTTTTGTCTGTTCCATATTCAAAGCCATTTCTTCCCGCATTGCGGAGAGGATGGGTACAAGTTCCGGGGAGTCGACCATTTCCAGTATGCTATTTTCAACAGCAAACCCCGATTGAAACAAAAAGCGGAACAAATGTGGTTCTTCCACTGCGAATCGGATATAATTTAACCCGATTTCAAGCATGGCTCCGTTCTGTGGATTTTTAGCATTCATCAAATATGCCGAGTGGTATCCATCTACTTTTGCATAAACAGCCTTTTTCAGTTCCTCAATCGTTGCAAAGTGGTACATAACAGGCTGTGTGGAACAGTTCAGCCTATTGGAGACCGTCCGTGCATTGATATTTTCCGCACCCGCCTCTTGTGCAATTTCAAAGGCGGCGTCTATAATCATTTCCTTGGTTATTTTTGCTTTGGCTGGCATATCCATACTCCTTTTATTTATAATTCAAATTATATATAATTTGAATTATACTATAAACCGCAGAACTGGTTTTGTCAATCTTCCGGCAAAACTTTCACCCAATTTTCACATTTGCCCGAAAATCCCCGGCGGCTTATGCGCAACACATAAAGCCGCCGGGGAGCATACTGTTTCTCAAAAAAAATTTCACGTCTTGCATGCACGGCAGCCCGGCGGGCAACCGTGGCCTGTGTCCGCCGCATGCCCGAACACCTGCTCATACAGCTTGCGCCCTGTCGGCGTTGCGGCCAAACCGCCCTCGGCTGTCTCTTTTAGGGAGGAGGGCATGGCGTCGCCTACGCGCTTCATGGCAAGGATCGCCTCATCTGCCGGGATAGGGCTTTGGATGCCCGCCAGCGCCAACTGGGCGGCAACCAGCGCGCCCGCGACCCCCGCCGCGTTGCGGTGGATGCAGGGAATTTCCACAAGCCCCGCCACCGGGTCGCACACAAGGCCAAGCGTGTTGCCAAGCGCGATGGAAACAGCGCTGTCGATCATTTCCGGTGCGCCGCCGCACAACTCGACAAGCGCCGCCGCTGCCATAGCCGACGCGCTGCCGCATTCGGCCTGGCAGCCGCCTTCCGCGCCCGCGATACACGCGTTGCGCGCGATGATCAGCCCCACCGCCGAGGCAGTGAAAAGCGACATTACGCAATCACGTTCCGGCAAGCCGCGCGCCTCCTGTAAAGACAATACCGCCGCGGGCAGGATGCCGCACGAACCCGCCGTAGGCGCGGCGACAATGCGTCCCATAGCCGCGTTCCATTCGCTCACGGCCAGCGCCCGCGTCAGCGCGCCGGTGAACAGATCACCGCACAGCGTATTGCCCGCCAGCCGTGCCTGTTCCATGCGGAAAGCGTCGCCGCCGGAAAGGCCGCTGGTTGAGCGCACGCCCGCCGCTTTGCCTGCCTCCACAGATTCCGCCATAACGACATAGCTTTGCCGCATCGTCTCATATACTTCTTCCTCGCTCTGTTCCAACTGCTGCGCCTGCTGCATCAGCACCAGCGCGCTGATGGGCCTGCCTGTTTTCCGGGCGGCGCGTGTCATCAGAGAAATGGAGTGGATTTTTTCCGCCAAGCGACTTGCCTCCTTTTCCGTGTATTCCCCCTTCATCCGGGCAGGGAATACACAAAACTTCTTATATCGGTTCCAGCATGGTTGAAGAAAGCACGTTCGGAAGCTGGCTGACACAATCATTCAACGAGGCGTCCGGCATGCCGTCCATCTCGATCGTCATTACGGCGTCACCGCCCTTCTGCTTGCGGGCCAGCCGGAAATTGCAGATGTTGACGCCCCGGTGGCTCATCTCCTCTGTGACAGCCGCAATCGTGCCGGGCGCGTCGCGGTGCTGGACGATCAGCGTCGTATACTGTCCCGATATTTCCACCGCTAAGCCGTTCACTTCGGTGACAAGGATATTTCCGCCGCCCACCGAAGCGCCCTGTACATGCACTGTGCGCCCCGCCGCGTCTGTCAGCGTAATGACCGCTGTGTTCGGGTGCGCGCCGTCCAGCTCCACAGTCCCAAATTCCACGGCCAGCCCCCGTTCCCGCGCGAGGGAGAGGCTGTCGCGCAGGCGCATATCATCCGGCTGAAAGCCCAAGATGCCCGCCGCAATCGCCTTATCCGTGCCGTGGCCCCGATAGGTCTTGGCAAAGCTGCCGTGCAGCAGTATTTCCGCTTGCACCGGCTCTGTGCCGAGCAGCGCACGGGCTATCAGCCCCAGCCGCGCCGCACCGGCGGTGTGGGAGCTTGACGGGCCGACCATGATTGGGCCTACAATATCAAATACATTCATAACGCATCAATCTTCCGTCACATGTCCGCTGCTGACACCCTCTACGCTTTCGCCGAGAGGCAGCCAGTCCAGCGCTTTTTCCAGGAACGTATCCCAAAATGTCCAGTCGTGCCCGCCCGGCCCGGTGATGAACGTATGCGGCACGTTGTTTTCGGTGAGGAACGCGTCAAATTTCTGGTTGGCGGGCAGGATAAGCGCGTCCTCGGTGCCGCAGGCGAGGTACAGCTTGGGCATGGGGCCGTCCGACAGGCAGCGGCGCACAAGCGCGTAGGGATCGTTTTCGCCCCCTTCTAATGTATCCAAATCGCCGAAAACGGCTTCATAATATCTGCGGTTCCCAATCAGCATCGGGCCGTCATTGCTGGCACGCTTTGTCTCATCGACAACCAATGCGGACGAAAGCCCTACAATGGCCCCGAAGGTCGTATTGTATTTCAATCCGTTGCGCAGCGCGCCGTAGCCGCCCATTGAGAGGCCGCCGATAAACGTGTCCTCGCGCCTGTCAGAAAGCGGGAACGAGCGGCGCGTAAACTCCACCAAATCTTCACCGATGAACTTCCCGAAATTGTCGCAGGGCGCGGGGCCGTCCACATAGAAGCGGTTTTCGCCGGAGGGCATCACGACGACTAAATCTTTGGCCTGCGCCCACCGGGCAACGCGCGTGCCATTGATCCAGTTGTGGCAGCTCCCGAAGATGCCGTGCAGGAGATAGAGGGTTTTGAAGCGCTTGGGTTTCTGCGCGTAGCCCACGCCGAAAAGCGCTTTGTCTGTGGGAAGGATCACCGTGATATCCACAGTGCGCATCAGGGACTTTGCATAAAAGCTGCATTGTAAATAGGCCATAACAATTTCCTCCTTGCGGTCAAATAGGGTCGATATGCGGAATGTGTTGAAGCATACAAAACGCCTTGTATCCTTTTTTGGAATCAGACGGCATACACAAAACACCCTTGAATTGTGGGAAATATCTGGCTATTATTATACAATCTTTTCCTGCGCATTGCAATATGCAAACGCGGTAAGGCGGAATTTTCATCTGTACCTGGGCCAGGATGGGATTCCAAAGGGGCTGTGCCCCTTTG
>CANCXY010000278.1 GCA_947381875.1 uncultured Clostridia bacterium
GGGATTCCAAAGGGGGCTTGCCCCCTTTGGCGGAGTCCAGAGGCAGAGCCTCTGGCAGGTCCGGGCAGCGCCCGGCGGGAGTCCAGAGGGCGGCGCCCTCTGGGCAGGTCCGGGCGGCAGCCCGGCGGGAGTTTAGAGGGCGGCGCCCTCTAAGTCACGCGGCGGACAGCGCGGCGTTGAAAGCCGCGACGAGGGCGCGCCAGGTAGAGGGTCCGACGATGCCGTCGGGCTTCAGGCCGGACACGGCCTGGAATATCATCACGGCGCGCTGAGTACCCTGGCCGAAGATGCCGTCCACATTCAGCATCGGGGAATCGCTGGCCCCGTTGAGGTAGCTCTGCACGAAACGCACATAGTCGCCGCTGGAACCGACGCGGATCGGCTCGCCGGGATACGGCGTGGTGACGGGGGTAGGCGATCCGTTTGTCATGCTATGCACAACGTCGACGATCTTTTCCCAGGTATTCTTCCCCAGAATCCCGTCCGCCGAAAGCCCGAACTGGTGCTGGAACCGGCGCACGGCGGCGGACATATTGTCGCCGTAAATGTCGTCCGCGTTCTCCTGGTTGATGGCCGTATAGATGCGCCCCAGCTCATTGAGATGGGCCTGCATGCGGCGCACATCCCCGCCGCGCATGCCGGGGCGCAGGGCAATGCCCGGATAAGTGTCGGCGCTGCCGCCGAACATCGTGTTGTAATTGCCCACAATGGAATCCCAGGTGTTGCGCCCCACAAGGCCGTCCATCGAAAGCCCCGTGAGCGCCTGATACTGCATCACCGCGCTGGAGGTAGCCGAGCCGTACCGCCCGTCAACATTCAGCCGGATCAGCGTCGGGAACTGCGCGCCCCGCAGCGCGTTCAGATAGGTCTGCATGCGCGCCACGTCGCTGCCATAGCTCCCTGGACGCAGCACCACCCCCGGATAGATAGGGTCCGCCGCCCTCGGCAGCGGCGCGGGTGCGATCGGATATGCGGGTTCGTCCGCCACATTCGGCGTAACGTTATTGCCAAAATCAAGCATGTTCCATGCCTCCTTTGCTCCATCCTATGCGCGCCCGCCTCCCGGCGTGCGTGCCGCCGGGCTGCCGCCCGGACCTGCCCAAAGGGCGCCGCCCTTTGGAATCCTGCCAGAGGCGCGGCCTCTGGACTCCGCCAAAGGGGGCAAGCCCCCTTTGGAATCCCATCTTGCGCGAAAATTGCATTTTCGCGCGGCCTTGACGAGAGCGCGGGGGGTAGGTATAATGATAGTATAAGCAGCGGGAGGAGGGCGGCTGATGGAGTGTTTGGGAGATTGGAAAGCGTTGGTTCTGGGCAGCGGCGCGCGGGGGGACGTGGCGTTTGGGAAGTCGTGGGATGGTGAGAAAACGTTAAAGACTGTCTGCGCGTTTGCCAATGATCTGGACGGGCATGGCGGCGGTGTTTTGGTGATCGGCGTGAAGGCCGGCGAGGGGAAGGAGCCGAAATGGAAGGGCGTGCCGGAAAAGAAAGTGGACGGGGTTTTGAAGGAGATCCGCGCCGCCTGCAAGCGCATCCAGCCCGCGTATCGGCCTCTGCTGGAGATCGTGCGGCATGAGGGGAAGACGTTCGTCGTGGTGCGCGCCCCGGCGGGCTGTATGCGGCCCTATTCTTTGGCGCGCGATCTCTCCAAACACGGCAGGGACCGCGTGTGCTTTATCCGCCGGGACGGCGCGACTGTCGAGCCCGACGCCCAGGAACTGCATAATCTGCTGTCGCTGGCGAACCAAATCCCCTTTGACGACCGCGCCAACTATGAGGCCGAATTGGCCGATCTGAATATCGCCCTGATTCGCAGTTACTTGAAAGAGACGGGCAGCCCGCTCTATGGACAAGCCGGGGAAATGGATTTCATGGAGCTTTGCCAGCGGATGAATATCGTCAGCGCCCAGGCGGGGGACACGAAACCGAAAAATGTAGGCCTGCTGTTTTTCAGTTTGGCGCCGGAACGGTTTTTCCCCTGCGCGCAGATCGACGTGGTGGAGTTCCCCGACGGCCCCGGCGGCGATACCATCATAGAACATACGTTCCGCGGCCCACTGCACCAGCAGCTCCGGGAGGCGCTGCGGTATCTGCGCGGCAATGTGCTGCGGGAGATCGTCGTCAAGCAGCCGGACGCCGCTGAGGCGCGGCAGTTTTATAACTATCCCTATGCCGCTTTGGAGGAGGCGCTCTCCAACGCCGTGTATCATAAGGGCTATGAGGTGCGCGAGCCGATAGAAGTGCGCGTGCTGCCGGACCGCGTGGAGATCGTCAGCCACGCGGGCGCGGACCGCTCCCTCACCGGGGAGGATATCCAGACGGGCCATGTGTTCCATCGGCGCTACCGCAACCGGCGCGTGGGCGAGTTCCTGAAAGCCCTCCGCCTGATCGAGGGCCGGACGACGGGCCTCGAAAAGATCCGCCGCGCACTGGCGCAGAACGGTTCGCCGGAGCCGCTGTTTGAAACGGACGCCGCCCGCACGTTCTTTGCCGTGACGCTCTATATCCACCCCGAAGCGCGCGGCCCGGTCCCGTCCGGGATACCGGAGATTGTGGAGTTGCCGGAAAATATCTCCCTCAACGCGCTGACGGGTTCCGAACACCGCGTGTATATGGCGCTCCGCGAGGACCCGTCCCTCACCAAGGAGAAAATCGCCGAGCGCATCGGCCGCTCGAAAAGTACCGTGAGCCGCGCCCTCTCCGCCCTGCGGGAAAAGGGTTACATCGTCCGGGACGGCGCGAATAAAAACGGGCGCTGGCTGTTGCTGCAATGACCGCCGGACAGGGAGGGAACCGTGTGTTTCCCCGCCCGCAGAGCAGGAGAAACATGCAGAACGAAACAGGAGGTCGATGCTGTTTGGGTAAAAAAGTTTTGAAAGGAACAGGCATAACACTGGCACTCATCCTGCTGGCCGCGCTGCTGCTGATCGGCTGGCTTACGGTCACGGAGTATAAGCCGGAACCGGTGGAGGCTGTGGAGGTCGCGCCGGGAGAGGACGGAAAGACGCTGGCACCGGGCGGGAGCCTGGTGATCCTTTCCCAGAACACCGGGTATGCGGGGCTGGGCAAAGAGGAGGACTTTTTCATGGACGGCGGCTCCGGCGTGCGCCCCACGCGGGAGGAGATGGAACAGAACCTTGAAGGGATAAAAGCGCTGCTGCTCCGCGAGCAGGCGGATGTATACTTCCTTCAGGAAGTGGATACCGGCTCCTCGCGCACCTCCGGCATCGACCAGCGCGCCGTATACCACCGCACCGCGCTGCCGAATTACGCCAGTGCCTACGCGCTGAACTATTCCTGTGATTTCGTCCCCTACCCGCTGCCGCCCATCGGGCGGGTACACAGCGGCGTGCAGACGCTTTCGGCCCTCGCCGTCCGCAGCGCCGAGCGCGTGGCGCTGCCCTGCCCGTTCTCCTGGCCCGTCTCCGCCGCGAACCTCAAGCGGTGCCTGCTGGTGAGCTATGTGCCGCTACAGGATACCGATAAGGAACTTGTGCTTGTGAACCTGCACTTAGAGGCTTACGACGACGGCGAGGGCAAAGCCGCGCAGACAAAGCAGCTCATGGACCTGCTCTGTGCCGAATACGAAAAGGGCAATTATGTCATCGCGGGCGGCGACTTCAACCAGACATTCCCCGGCGCATTGGAGGCGTACCCCATCAAAGACGCCTCCCTCTGGACGCCCGGCACGCTGGAAAACAGCATCCTGCCGGAGGGCTGGCAGTTCGCCTATGACCTCGCGGCGCCGAGCTGCCGCCTGCTGAACCAGCCCTACGACCCCGCCAGTGCCGCCACCCAGTTCTATGTAATCGACGGCTTCATCCTCTCGCCCAACATCCGCCTGGACGTCGTGAAAACACTGGACGAGCAGTTCACCTACACCGACCATAACCCCGTAAAACTCGCAGTAACGCTGCAATAAACAGGGAGCAATAAAATTCTATGATAGGTGCGCGGCAATGAAATTGCCGCGCGTGATGGGTTTCCAAAGGGGGCTTGCCC
>CANCXY010000279.1 GCA_947381875.1 uncultured Clostridia bacterium
CTTGCGCCGGGCAAACACCGTCAAACGGATGGTGTTGCTGATCACGACCGTACTCACAACGCCCAGCACCGCCACAAGCCCCCACCCGACGGCGTTGACGACGCGCTTCAGGTTCACCAGCGTGTTTGACAGCTCCGAGGGGGAATTGATGCGGTAAAAGGCGTTCAGCTCGGCGGTGGTGCCGTCCTCATTGGGCACAGTGTACGCCCCCATCGCGCGCAGGCGCTGTACGGTCGCCGCGAGGTCGGAGACATCCGTCACGGAAATGCGGAACGAGGCGGGCAGCGGATTCTGGGGGTTGCCCTCCCCCGCATAGTCGTTCATCAAGTCGCCGTTCGCGCCCAGCCAACCGCGCATATCCTCCACGGCGTCAGCTTTGGTGATATAGCGGCAGCTTGCCACATTCTGCGCGTTCGGCAGCGTACTTTGCAGGTGCAGAAGCACATCTTCGGGCACGCCGTCGCGCACAAACATCTCTATTTCGTTGAACGTCTCCAGGTAATCAATGTAGCTGCTCACATTGAGGCTCAGCAGCACCGCGACGCCCGTAATCATCAGGCAGGCCACAAGCACACCGATAGAGGCCAGCGTCATCAGGCGGTTTGCCACCATGCTGTGCCAGCCCTGCTTTACAAGGTATTTGAAACTGGATATTCTCATAAGTATACGTTCTCCCTCGCGTAAGAGCCGAGGCCGTCGTCCACCACTTCGCCGTGGTCAATGGTGATCGTGCGCTTTTTGAAGTGCGCGGCGAGGTCATGCTCATGCGTGACAACAACGATCGTTGTTCCCAGGCTGTTGATGGCCTGCAAAAGCTCCATGATCTCGACGGAAAGCTCAGGGTCGATATTGCCCGTCGGCTCGTCCGCTATCACGATAGGCGGCGAGTGTACCAGGGCACGCGCCAGTGCCACACGCTGCTGTTCGCCGCCGGAAAGCTCCTGCGGCAGGCTGTGCGCCTTGCTGGAAAGCCCCACCAGGTTGAGTACATACGGCACGCGGCGCTTGATCTGGCGCTCGGAGATATTCGTCACGCGCATGGCGAAAGCGACGTTCTCATAGGCCGTCATGGTGGGGATAAGGCGGAAGTCCTGGAACACGACGCCAAGGCTGCGCCGCAGGTAGGGTATCTCGCGCTGGCGGATGCGGGAGAGGTCGCGCCCGTTGACAAACACCTTCCCCTCCGTGGCCTTCTCCTCGCGAAGGATGAGCTTCAGAAACGTGCTTTTGCCCGCGCCGGAATGCCCAAGCACAAACACAAATTCCCCTTTCTGGATAGAAAGGTTCACATCATGCAGTGCCACGATATCGCGGCTTTTGGCGTCTATGCCCGTGTAGATTTTTTTTACGTTTTCAAAACGGATCATGTCAGAAGCTGGCATTTTGTTCTCCTGTACAGGGAGCGGCTAAGCCGCAGAGATATTTTTCGTGTGTTTCCCCGCCCGAGGGGCGGGGAAACACACCTTGTGGCTGGAAACAAACATTATCAATATTTAGCAGGGTTCGCGTTCAGATATTTTTTCACCATCAGCGCCACCTTGAACACAATGGCGTCGTCGAACTCGCGCAAGTCCAGCCCGGTGAGCTTTTTGATCTTCTCCAGGCGGTACACAAGCGTATTGCGGTGTACAAAGAGGCCCCGGCTGGTCTCGGAGACGTTGAGGTTGTTTTCAAAAAAGCGCTGGATGGTAAAGAGTGTCTCGGCGTCCAGGCTCTCGATGCTGCCCTGCTTGAACACCTCGCGCAGGAACATTTCGCACAGCGTGGTGGGGAGCTGGTAGATCAGGCGCGCGATGCCCAGGTGGTCGTAGCTGACGATAGACTGTTCGGTATCGAACACCTTGCCCACCTCCATGGCGATCTGGGCCTCCTTAAAGCTCTGGGCAAGGTCCTTCACATTGGAGATCGGCGTGCCAATGCCCACCACCGACTTAATATAATGTTCGCCGCTGAGGGTATCGACGATGCTGGCGGCCAGCTTCTCAATGTCGTGCTGCTCAATGCCGCTCTGGATCTCCTTGACAAGCACGGTATCGTTTTCGCTGATGTTGAATACAAAATCCTTCTGCTTATCCGGGAACAGCCCGCTCACCACGTCATAGGCGGAGATATCCGCGCCGGAGGTCACGCGGATGAGCAGGACGACGCGGGAAACGTCGGTGGCAAAATGCAGCTCGCGCGCTTTCGCGTAGATATCACCGGGCAGGATATTATCCAACACCACGTTCTTGATGAAATTCACCTTGTCGAATTTCTCATCGTGGTACTGCTTGATATTCTGCAGGCTGATGGCAAGCAGCGCGGTATAGCGCAGGGCCTGCTCGTCCACGCCCTCGACAAACACAGCGTAATCGTTGCGCTTGTTGGCGCTGAATAGCTGCCAGGTGCAGCCGTCCCGTGTAAATACCCCGGCCCCTGTGAGGCGCTCTGCCCCAACGCCGTCGCGCACCTCGCCGACCCGGTTGGCGTCCGAACAGGCGATGATCGTGCCCGTCTCATCTACAACGCCGATTGTCCGATCGATCGCGTCCCGCATCTGGAATACAACGCCCTGAAAAACTTTATTAGCCATGGCCTCTTTTCCCCTTCCGCGATTTTTCCGGCTGAAAGCGCCCGCGGGAATGCCCCAACGTGTCCAGACATCAGAGATGTTCCCCGTATATCCGCCGCCCGCAGGCCGCCCGGATACACAAAACCCCTTTGCCCTGCACACCGCCTGGACGGCCCCGCCCATCCTGTCGCGGGGCGCGGCATACCCGAAAGCGCCGTAGAAATCGTGAATTTAGACAATTCGCTTGGTGTATCGTCTCTATTTTACACAATATTTCTGACTTTTGCAACATATTTGTGCATTTTGGTAAATGATTTATTGTATAATTTGGGAAACCGTGGGAAGAAAGGGCCGGGAACCTCCCATTTGGCCGTTTTTGCCCGCCTCCGGCAGGGAGAAACAACAGGCTTTCCCGCTTCCCGCCGCGCAAAACTGCAAAACCGATTTCCGCGGAAAAGGGCCGGGGCTACGAGTCCCGGTCGGTGATACGGGCCACTTCCTCCGGGGAAAGCGCGCGGAAGCCGCCGGGGCCAAGCGTCTCATCCAGGGCCAGCCCGCCAATGGCGGTGCGCCGCAGCGCGCACACGCCCGCGCCGAACGTACCGAACATCCGCTTAATCTGGTGGTAGACGCCCTGCCGCAAGACAACGCGCGCGCCGCACGGCTCGCCGGGGAGGGGCTGAGCCAACGCGGGGCGCATGACGCTGCCATCCGCCAGGCGGACCCCGGCGGCGAAGCCGTCGATCATGGCGGGGGTGAGGGGCGTATCGAGCAGGACTTCATAGGTTTTGGGCACATGGCGTTTGGGCGAGAGGATGTCATGCGCGAACGCGCCGTCGTCCGTCACCAGCACAAAACCGGTGCTGTCCTTATCAAGGCGGCCCGCCGGGAAAAGCGCGCGGCGCGGGTACGCGCCGCCGACAAGCTGCACCACCGTGACATCACGCGGATCGCTCGCGGCGCTGACAACGCCTTTCGGCTTGTCCAGCATCAGATAGACAAACGCCTCGCGGGCAAGCGCTTTGCCGCCGAGCGTGACGGCAGCCGTCTCCGGCACCTGCCTGTCCGGCGCGCGGCACACTTCCCCCGCCACACACACCTGCCCGGCGCGGATGGCGGCGCGCACGTCCGACCGGCTCTGTTGCGCCGCCTCGGCCACGAACCTATCCAGCCGCACACCGCATCCCCCTTTTATCCATTTTCCCTTTTCTCTCCCCGCCTCCGGCGGGGAGAAAACGCAAAATGTATCACTTTTCCCTTAGTATAGCACAAAAAATCGCCCTTGCATACCTTTTCACAAATTCTGCACAGAAGAAAATTTGGGAGATACCTAAAATTTCCAACACTTTCCCGTCCGGTGGGCGGGAAAGTGTTGGAACAAGATGGGTTTCCAAAGGGGCTGCGCCCCTTTGGCGGAGTCCAGAGGCG
>CANCXY010000280.1 GCA_947381875.1 uncultured Clostridia bacterium
CCTTTGGCGGAGTCCAGAGGCAGCGCCTCTGGGCAGGTGCGGGCGGCAGCCCGCCATTTTGGCGGCGGGGATGAACGAAAGTTCCAAATAGTATACCATATTTTCGTCGGTTTGCATAGGGCTATGGAAAAAATTCTGAAGGAAAAATGCAAAGGGCTTGCTATCTTTCCTTTTTTTCTTTATACTGTTATGAGATATGCAGAAAAGTTTCATATAAAGGAGCGTATAGGTCATGGCGGAAAAGAAACCCCGTTCCCGCGAAAAAAAAGTGGAAGGCCCCGCGAAATCTGTGGGGCGCACGGGCGGCGCGCTCGGCACAGGGCCGGTCGGCGACGCGCAGAACGCGCAGGACCGCAAAGAGCAGGGCGCGGTACAGCAGCCCAAAGTGCAGTATGGCACCGGTACGCGCAGTACACAGAGCGTCAATGTGGCCGCGCAGAACGGATTTGGCAAGCGCGGCGCGGGCGGGCAAAGCCCCGGCACGCAGCAGGCGGCTTTGCGGGAAGAATATATCGCCCGCAACGCCGAACCGCCCAAGCGCACCCGCGCCCCGCGCAATAAGAGCTTCCGCCTGATCCTCCTGCTGCTCGCACTGATGCTGGGCGGCTCCACCGGCTTGAATGCGCTGATGCAGATGGCGGGCGGCGGTACACCTTCCAGCGGCTCGCAATCTTCCCAACCATCCAGTGTCTCCCAGCCCGCAACCCCTTCTGCCTCCGGGGCTGGACAGGCGGGCACGCTTGACCTCTCCTCGCTGCTGGCGGGGCTGGGCGGCGGCAGCGTTTCCACGGGATGGCAGGCAACGCCGAACACGGGGCGGCTGGACACCTCGGTCGTGTCCGGCGCGCGGGAGAAATATACCAAACTCCTGGGCGGCGGGCGCGATACCGCCACCATCATGATCTATATGTGCGGCACCGATCTGGAATCCCGCAGCGGCATGGGCACCTCCGATTTACAGGAAATGCTGGGGGCGCGCTTTGACGATACTGTGCGCGTACTCGTCTATACAGGCGGGTGCAAGGCGTGGAAGAACAATGCCGTCAGCAGCAGCACAAACCAGATCTGGCAGGTGCGGGGCGGGCAGCTCGTGCCGCTCGTAAACGATCTGGGCAGCGTCCCCATGACGGACCCCGATAACCTCTCCGGCTTTATCCAGTGGTGCGCCAAAGAGTATCCCGCCAGCCGGTATGAGCTGATCCTCTGGGACCACGGCGGCGGCTCTGTGAGCGGCTACGGCTATGACGAAAAATTCGCGCGCGCCGGCTCTATGGACTTAGCGGGCGTGGACAAGGCGCTGAAAGCCGGGGGCGTGCAATTTGACTTCATCGGCTTTGACGCGTGCCTGATGGCGACGGCGGAAACCGCACTGACGCTGGCCGACTACGCCGATTACCTCATTGCCTCCGAGGAGACGGAACCGGGCGTCGGCTGGTACTATACCGACTGGCTCACGGCGTTCGGCGAAAACACGTCGATGCCGACCATCGAGTTGGGGCAGCGCATTGTGGACAGCTTTGTGGATACCTGCGCGCAGAAATGCCCCGGTCAGCAGACGACGCTCTCGGTGATCGACCTTGCCGAATTTGAGGCGACCGTGCCCGCCGCGCTGGCGGATTTCTCCAAAGATACTGCGGGCATGATCCGCGACAAGCAGTATGCCGCCGTCTCCAAAGCGCGCAGCGGCGCAAGGGAATTCGCGCGTTCCAGCAGGATCGACCAGATCGACCTTGTGCATCTTGCGCAGAACATGGGCACCACCGAGGGGAAAGCGCTGGCGGAAGCGCTGCTCGGCGCCGTCAAATACAACCGTACCTCCTCCAATATGACAAACGCCTATGGCGTCTCCATCTATTTCCCCTACCGCCAGTCCTCCAGCGTTGATAAGGCCGTGACGACGTATCAGCAGATTGGCATGGACGCCGATTACACCCGCTGCATCCGCCAGTTCGCGTCGATGGAAGTGAGCGGGCAGGCCGCCTCCGGCGGCACGCAAAGCCCGCTGACCGCGCTGACCGGCTCAGGCGGCAGCGACGTGGGCGCGCAGCTCCTCACCGGCCTGCTGGAAAACTTCTTAGGCGGCGATTTGAGCGCCATTGCCGGGCTGGACAAAAGCAATACGGGCTTTTTGGAGGACCGCGCCCTCTCCGATGAAGAAGCCGCAGCGTACCTGACGGAAAACCGCTTTGCGCCGGAAAACCTGATCTGGGAGGACGGCGCGGACGGGATACCCGCGATGTACCTGTCTGCCGAACAGTGGGCACTTGTGGATACGCTGGAACTGAACGTACTGTATGACGACGGCGAAGGGTATATCGACCTCGGCCTGGACAATGTATTTGAATTTGACAGCGCCGACGGCCTCCTGGGCCGGTATGACAACACCTGGCTTGCCATAGAGGGCCAGCCCGTCGCCTATTACCACACCGCCACCGTCGACGACGGCGAGACCTATACCATCACAGGCCACGTGCCCGTGCTGCTGAACGGCGTGCGCGCCGAACTGATTGTAACATTTGATAATGAAAACCCCTATGGCTATGTGGCGGGCGCGCAGGCCATCTACACGCAGGGCGAGACGGAAACAGCGGCCAAGTGCGACACGGCCCTCGCGGCGGGCGATACACTCCAATTCATCGCCGATTACTACAGCTATGAGGGCGATTATCTGGACAGCTACCCCATCGGCGAGGTGCTGACGGTCCCGGAGGATGGGGCTATGAACATTGCAAACGTCCCGCTGACGGGCACATGCAGTGCGAGCTTTCGGTTCACCGATATTTACCAGCAGACCTACTGGACAGCGCCGCTTTTCCCGGAGCGCACAGAATAATGGATATCCCCTGTCCGCTTTGATTGATGTTTTCATCCCCGCTTTCGGCGGGGATGAAAACACGAAATGCCATAACCGATCCCCGTATGGCGAGAGCAGGAAACCGCGACATTCAGCAACCAATCCCCGCCTGGCGCGGGATATACAGAAAACAACAGCAAGGAGGCCGCCATTTTATGGCTTTGTGGGATATTTTCAAGAAGAAGACACCCGCGCCGCCGCCTAAGGACGACGGGCCGCACCTGGAGGATTATGCCGACCTGCGTGTGGAGGTAACGTCACAAATAGACAATTCTTTGCTTTTCTCTGCGCGCATCGACAGCGTACAGGGGGACGAGGCCGAGCTGTACCAGTCCACGGATTCCTCGCTGCCAGAGGGGCAGGCGGTCACGGAACCTATCCCGGTGACAATGCGCGGCTTTCTGGACAAAGGCCGCACCGGTTCCTCCGATAACATGGCCGTCACCTTCACGGCGCGCATCCTGCCTGTGCGCACACGCATATGGAAAGCCAGCGGGATCCATTTGCAGAACATGTCCAAAGGGCGCGCCTTTTTCCGGCTGGAGGTGAACGCCGCCGCCGTCACCGCGCCCATCCGCAACAATATCGCCGCCGATAAGCCCTGCAAGGTGGTCAATATCAGCGTGGGCGGCGCGTGCGTGGCCACCGATCAGATCTATCATAAGGAGGACCGCTTCCTCTTAAAGGTGAAGCTTTTACCGGACAGGCCCGTCTCCCGCCTCTATTGCAAGGTGTTGCGCATTGTGGAAAAAGGGAACGGACAGTTTGAATATGGGTGCCAGTTCGTGGAGTTGGACGACGCCGCGCGCTCGCGCATCTCACAGGATATCCTGGCCGCGCAGCTCGCCATGCGCAGAAAGTAGGATTAAATATGCCTTAAAGTGTCGCCGCTTTACATATTTCGGCAAAATCCCCTGTCAAGGCTTTTTATAATACGGTATTTGTGCATTTTTCCTCAAATGCATAAAAGCCCTTGCATTATAAAGAGGAAAAGAGTATAATATATCCATATCTTTCTTATATGGTATATTATGGGGAAGGTATATATAAGGGTGTGGGGGGGGGGGGGGGGGGGGGGGGGGGGGGGGGGGGG
>CANCXY010000281.1 GCA_947381875.1 uncultured Clostridia bacterium
CAGGATTCCAAAGGGCAGCGCCCTTTGGGCAGGTTTGGGCGGCAGCCCAACATCAGCCCTGGGCGAGGTCGAGGGCGGTGTTGTAGGTTGGTTCGTCGATGGGGGTGTAGGTGTCGAGGAGCCAGCCGTCCTGCCAGATGAAGGTGCAGCGGGCGAAATCGGTGAGGGAGCGCTCCTCGTTTGTTTCGCGGTTCATGATGTGGTAATCCATGCGCGCGCAGCAGGTGACGCGCGGCGTGCCGCTGCTTTCCATCTCGCTTGTCACAATGGGCGCGCAGGTTACGGCGTCCAACAGGAACAGGTGGCCGGTCTGATACTCGGTGCCCGCGGCGGCGTTCATGCTGACGCGGCCAAACTCCGTGCAGCCGGAGATGCGCGCCGGGTCCTGGTTGTTGATGGCGTCCAGATAAGTGCCGAAGAAGATAGATAGCAGGGGGTTCAGATCGTCGGACGTAGGGATGCCGCCCTCGGTCGTCAGGTTCGTGAAGGCAAGGCTTGTCTGGTTTGGGTCGGAGAACGTGACTTCCCCGCGCGTGACAGCACCCCAGGGCGTCTGGTACTCCATACGGATGACGCTGCCCACGGCGACCTGCGGCAGCGTGACGATGCTGTGCATGGGCCGCTGACGCACCGTGACGCCATCCACCGAAATGACCGCCTCATCGCTCACGCAGTTGGAGATAGAGACGGAGGCGACGGGCAGTGCGCCGTCAAAGAGGGTGGGTTCCTCGCTGGAGAACAGACGCAGCGTGGTGATATTGCCGGTGACGGGCTGGCCAGCCGCCGTCACACCTGTCACCGAGCAGGTGTAGAGGCCGGGGAACAGATTTTTGTACAGAATGCCGTCCGCCGTCTGTTCGCCTGTACGCGGCACGTTGTCGAGCGAGAGGCGCACGTCGCGCGCGGGCGCGGCCAACAGGAGCTGTACACTGTGTACGCCGAGCGAACAGCGTCCGTACCCTAAAAATACGGGCGTTTTGACAAGACGCAGGGCGGGGTAGGGGCCGCCCGCGGCGGGGTCGATGGCCTGCGCCGAGAGCTGCGCGCGCAGTTCCTCGCGGGATTTCTGGTCCTCGAACGCAAGGCACAGCGCCGCTGTGCCCTCGGAGGAAATAGCGAGGTCGTCCCCCTGCAAAAACAGGCCGAGTGTGCGGGTATCGCCGGTGGCCAGGGCGGTGTCGAGCAGGTCCAGGAAGCGTTCGGGGCTGTATAAGTCGTACAGGATGACGGAAGCGGCTGTGAGTGCCGCGAAGATTACCGTCAGCACACATACGGCGATGAGCAGGTTGCGCGTGAGCGGGTTCATGCGCTTTTTTGTTTTTTCGCGGGTGCGCACGCCCCGTCTGGTGCGCCCCGCGCCCTTTTCAGGGACAGTACGGGTGGGATTGCCTTTCACCGTCTCCATTGCGCGGCAGGCGGTGCAAAGGTCGTCATCGGTATCGGTGAGCGGCCAGCCGCAGATGCGGCAGACGTTGGCGGCCTGGGGGGTATCGTCTTTCATATATCCTATCCTCTTTTATACGATCGTTTTGGGGGCGCGTCACAAAGCACGCCGCCTTTCCTCTATTGTACTGTTTTGCACAGGAAAACGCAAGAGGAGATTGTGTCGGGAAAGCATTTGCCTGACCCGCCCAAGGGCGCCGCCCTTTGGGATCCTGCCAGAGGCTCTGCCTCTGGACTCCGCCGGGCACCGCCCGGACCCGCCAGAGGCCCTGCCTCTGGACTCCGCCAAAGGGGGCAAGCCCCCTTTGGAAACCCATCACGCGCGGCAATTTCATTGCCGCGCACCAATATTATTTCCCTTTTGAGATGCCGGAAAAACATAAGCCGTCAAATGGTTTCCCAAATGATGAATTCTTTTGTTCCGAAAGCAGCCGCCGTATCAATTCGTTGGATGGAAGGGGAATTCCAAACTGTTTCATGGTATCTTCCACCTTATCAATATGATGAAGCGCGTCCGGGTCATGCGCGCTTGTGTTGGGCGACCATTCACAAACCATTGTATAGGTGCTGTCTAATATCGTATTGATAACGATCATGGCACTTCCTGCCTGGGTATAAAGCGTTTGGGCTTTTTCTGCTTCTTCCGAAACCGTTCTATCATTGTTTTTTGTTAAAACCTCGCCCGGCAACAGCCCCCCGATAGAATCTATCCAGGCGTCGATCCAATTACTTTCAGGATTATTTGTAATCGACCACAATTTACGCAAAAACCATTCCCAAGCTGTAAAATCCTGTTTGTAAAATTGCAGGGCCTTTTCCAGGCAAAGGATAAGGTAAGCAGCCCGCCCTCGCCCGGAAACTTTATAAAACCGGTGGGATAAAATTCGCTGTTCTTCCTGTCGTACCTTTCGGGGGCGCATGCGTTTTATGATTTGGTACAACAGATATAGAAAGCCTGCAAATCCAGCAAGTGTGGCAGCGATTATAATACCACCCGTAAATCCTCTTTCTATCAGTTGCCATATATGTCCCATGAATTTCACCACCAATATTCGATATTCTGCTATTTTATTCCACGCAAAACTCCATGCAGCCGAAAATTTGCCTGTTCCAGCATGTTGATTAAATGCGGTTCTGCGTTTGTTATCTCTGCAAAATCAAAAGCAGTTTGTCCAGGTTTATCAGCTAAAGAGGGGTCTGCGCCATGCTCAATGAGTAGTCGAATAATTTCTTCCCGATTATTCGTTTTCTTCAAAAATACTACTGCTAATGGACGAACACCATCTTTTCGACCACGATTTGGGTCCGCTCCCGCCTCTAACAGCACCTTGACAATATCGGCCTTATATTGCATCACCGCAATCATCAAACAAGTGTATCCTTGCGGGTCTGATATGTTAATATCTGGGATGTTTTCTATCATGTTTTTAATTCGATGAAATTGACTCGTTATACTTCCTTTTCCTAACTCTGTTTTATACACTGCCATTTCATTTAACAATATGTCCATTTCCTTGTTTGGCCGCATAAAATTTTCCCCTTTTATCTCAAGCTACCAATCAGAATTTATATTATTATAAAGTATAACACATCTCCCCACTGAAAACAATCCCCCTCCTGCGTCCGTTCCAACCATCAAGGGTCGGTTAGTGTTTTATCGCGAAGCACACATGGGCAACACCGGCCTCCTTAGTGTTAGATACCAAAAAAGGACACTATAAATGCAAGGTGGAAAACGATGCCGGCCATCACACATAGAAAAGTAATGCGCCAGCCCTTTTCTTTCTTCTCGCAGCTTCTTTCTAATGTTTCAAGCATTTGTATCTCGTCTATGTCTGGTTTTTTAGACTTTTTCATCCGGTAGCGTATTTCCTGATAATCGTCTTTTTTCTGTTGAGCAACAAAAGATTTCAGGCCGAAAAACATAGCCATCAAAACAAGTTCTAATAGGAATAAAAGTTCCATATCCAGTCGATATTGAAAAAGAGAAACCTCGTGATTACGATGAGCAAGTGAAGAAAAATAGCCCATCCTTGAATACGGATACAAAACAATACCGATGATAAGCCAACATATAAACAATCCTTTTTCAATGATCCAAATTGTACACAAATGCTTATTGAGCTTTAATTTTTTCATGCGCGACCTACTTCCCTTGCTACTTAGCTTTAGATTCGTTTACCACAACAGCTGTCATTTTTCTACCATCATCCATCGAAGAACTTCAAAATACCAACCCCACTCCTGCCGAAACCGGCGGGAGTATTTTTATCGAAACTGCTGTCAATACCACCCATCCAGCGCACAAGGGTGGCGCAGACGGGAAACGGAACGGGGCAGGGTGCAAGGGTATGAATGGCGCCTATTAGGAAAGTGCAGTTTCAAAGGCTTTTCATGCGTTGGCGGGTATCAGCCCGCCTCGGCGGTATCGGTGATGATTTCACGGGTGAGCGTTTCAATGCTTTGATACTTTGCAAAGGCTACCAGCGCG
>CANCXY010000282.1 GCA_947381875.1 uncultured Clostridia bacterium
CTGGCGGTCTATCTCTTGTTTTCGGTTACTTGCTTCTTTACCGTACATGAGCATTTCAGCGGGTTTTGCAGCATGGCCCGCATCTGCGCCTGATGGCGGGGAGAAGGGGAGGCCTGCGGCACGTCATTCAGGTCGATTGCGCGCATGCGGCGCTCGACCGAATCCAACAGCAGGCGGCGTATAGCGGCGTCAAGCTCCTGATCGTTCATAGGGAAAGCCCCTCCTTCTCCAAAATCTTTTTCAATAATGCGTGCCCGCGGCTTGTCCGGGTGCTGACGGCGGTTTCCGAAATGCCCAATTTCCGCGCAATCTCCCGGTCCGTACAGCCCAGCAGGAATTTCATTTCCAGTACAACATGGTATATTTCCGGCAGGCGGTCGAAAAGCTCCAGCAGCTCCACGCCGTCCGTTTCGTTACCGGCGGGGCCATCCCAGCTTTCCAAAGGCACGGCGGGGCGCTTTTTCCGCAAAAGCATATAGGCCTCGTTCTTTACAATGGAGGCAAGCCAGAAGGAAAGCCGCTCATGCGGGATTTTCGGGACCATCTCAAAATGCCGAATCACCTGAAGGAAGGCGCTTTGCACGGCGTCTTCAGCGTCCTGCGAATTTTTCAGGATATGCAGCGCGATGTGCCACATGGTATCTCGGTGCTGCTCATATAGCGCGGTGAACAGGCGCTGATCCTCGCCGCTTTCCAGCGCGTTCAGAAAAACAGCCAGCATATGGCCGCCTCCTCTTATAAGACACTTCCCCTTTTCATCATACCCTCGCTTTCGGCGGCTGTCAAGGCGGCATAGATGGGATATTCCCGTGTGTTTTCTCCCTGTGGGCGGCGAAATACATGAAAACGCCCCGCGCCAGGAGTAGCAAAAAACGGCGCGGCTGCATCTACTGTTACCAGAACCGAAAAAGGCCCGGCCATATAAAAGTTTCGCCGGCCTTTTCTAAAGGCCGCAGGAGTCCAGAGGGCGGCGCCCTCTGGGCAGGTTTGGGCGGCAGCCCAACAACAGAAGGGAGTGCGCGCGCATGCAGCCGATTTTACAGGTAGAAGATGTCAGCCACACATACCAGGCGGAAAATGGCGAAGTGACCGCTTTTGAACACGTCAGCTTCACGGTGGAAAAGGGGCGGTTTTTGAGCATCGTGGGGCCTTCGGGGTGCGGAAAAAGCACGCTGCTCTCCGTTATCTCCGGCCTGATGAAGCCCTCGGCGGGGCGCGTGCTGGTCGGGGGCGAGGCCGTGAACGGCGTGTCGCGGCGCATCGGCTATATGCTCCAGCGCGACAACCTTTTGGAATGGCGCACCATCTTCAGCAATGTGCTGTTCGGGCTGGAAATCCAGGGTGCGAAAACGCCCGAAACCATCGCGCGCGCCGAAAACCTTTTGAAAACCTACGGCCTGTATGAGTTCCGCTCCAAATACCCGCGCCAGCTTTCGGGCGGTATGCGCCAGCGCGCCGCTTTGATCCGCACGCTGGCCACCGGGCCGGAAATCCTGCTGTTAGACGAGGCGTTCAGCGCGCTTGATTACCAGACGCGCCTTTCCGTCACCGACGACGTGTACCGCATCCTCAAGCGCGAACAGGTCACGACGCTGATGGTCACGCACGATATCCCCGAGAGCATCAGCATGGGCGACGAGATTCTGATCCTCTCCTGCCGCCCGGCGCGCGTGAAGGAAGTGCTGAAAGTGGATTTCGGGCCCGGCCGTTCGCCGCTCACCTGCCGTTCCGACGCACGGTTCGGCAAGATCTTTGACCATATCTGGAAAGAGCTGAGTACCGATGAAACATGCTCCGTCGGCGGATAAGCCGACTGTTTCGCGCCAGCGCGCGCAATACCTGCGCCGCAAAAAACGGCGCACGATTCTTGTCCACGCCTGCCAGTGGGGCGTATTGGTCCTTTTCTTCGCGCAATGGGAGCTGACCGCCCGCCTGGGCCTGATTGACAGCTTCATCCTCAGCCAGCCCACGCGCATCCTCAACACGCTGCGCAACCTTTCGCAGAACCACCTGCTGATGCACGTCGGCGTCACCCTGTACGAGACCCTCACGGGCTTTGTGCTGGGCGCGGCGCTGGGCGGGGCCATCGCGGTGGTGCTGTGGTGGTCCGGCTTTGTCTCCCGCGTGGCGGAACCTTACCTTGTGGTGCTGAACAGCCTGCCGAAGATCGCCTTGGGGCCGGTAATCATCCTGCTGGTGGGCGCGGGGCCGAAAGCCATCATCTTCATGGCGCTGGCTATCTCCCTCATCGTCACCGTGCTGGAAATGCTCGCGGGCTTCCGCGCCACCGACCCCGAAAGCATCCGCATGGCCCGCACGTTCGGCGCGACCAAACGGCAGGTCTTTACAAAAATTGTCCTGCCGGCCAATATCAACACTTTGTTTAATTCCTTAAAAATCAACATAGGGTTGTCTCTCGTCGGCGTGATCGCCGGGGAATTTCTCGTCAGCAAGGCGGGGCTTGGCTACCTGATTGTATACGGCGGCCAGGTGTTCCAGCTTGACCTTGTGATGACAAGCGTACTGATCCTCTCCATCTTGGCGGCGCTGATGTATGAGAGCGTCGCGGCGCTGCAAAAACTTGTGAGCCGAAGGTTCGGCGGATAGCTTTGGGAAGCAGGCGCAAAATATGCCGCGAAGACCATCTTTTGTCTGTTTCCCCGCCCTCCAGGCGGGGAAACAGACGGAAATAAGATGGGTTTCCAAAGGGGCGGCGCCCCTTTGGCGGAGTCCAGAGGCAGAGCCTCTGGGCCTGCCGCAGGCACAAAAGCGCTGTTTCATATAATATGAAGGGGTGGTAATGGATGAAAAAGGTTCTTGCATGCCTCCTGGCTGTGTGCCTGGCGGCGATGGCGCTGGCGGGGTGCGGCGAAAAGGCCGAGATGCGGAAGGTGACGCTGTGCGAGGTGACGCATTCCATTTTCTATGCGCCGCAGTATGTAGCCATCGCGAAGGGCTTTTTCGCGGAGGAAGGGCTGGAGGTTGAGCTGTCGAACGGCGGCGGTGCGGATAAAGTGATGAGCGCCGTGCTTTCCGGCAGTGTGGACATCGGCTTCGCAGGGCCGGAGGCGAGCGTCTATGTGTACAACGAGGGCAAAGAGGACTACACCGAGGTGTTCGCGCAGATGACAAAGTGCGACGGCAGTTTCTTAGTAGGGCGTGAAAAGGACGACGCCTTTACATGGGATAAACTGGCGGGCGCGCATATCCTGCCGGGCCGTAAGGGCGGCGTTCCGTATATGGCGTTTGAATACGCGCTGCGCAAAAACGGCCTTGACCCCGCCGCCGACCTCACCTTAGACAACAGCGTGCAGTTCGATAACATGACCGGCGCGTTCTTAGGCGGCACGGGCGACTATGTAACGATGTTTGAGCCAACCGCTTCTTCCGTGGAAGCCGAGGGCAAAGGGTACATTGTGGCCTCCGTGGGCGAGGCGGCGGGCGAAATGCCCTACACGGCCTACTTTGCGAAAAAGAGCTTCATTGAAAAGAATGCTGACACCATCCAGAAATTCACGAACGCGATCTATAAAGGCCAGCAGTGGGTGGCCCAGCATTCCGCCGCCGAGGTCGCCGAGGCCGTCAAGGACAGTTTCCCCGACACCGACCTGTCTCTGTTGGAAAGCGCGGTGCAGCGCTATAAGGACATCGGCGCATACAGCACCGACCCCGTGCTGACAAAGGAGAGCTTTGACCTCCTGCAAACAGTCATCACCGAGGCCGGGGAACTCACCCAGCCCGCCCCGCATGATAAGGTTGTGAACAACACCTTCGCCGAAAAGGCAAAAAAGGGCTGACAAAAGCAAAAACCCGCCGCGCAGGGATGCCCCCTGCACAGCGGGTTTTTGCGCCTCCCCAGAGGCTCCGCCTCTGGACTCCGCCAAAGGGGCGCGCCCCTTTGGAATCCCA
>CANCXY010000283.1 GCA_947381875.1 uncultured Clostridia bacterium
ACAGAATACGCATTTTGTTGAAAAAATGGGCGCAAAACAGCCCTGCAAATCTAACCTTTTCCTATTATAACGCCCATTCTCACAAAATGCAATCCCTTTTTTCTGTTTTGGCGCTGTCAAATCCAGACAAAATGGCAGCAAAAACAAGGCCGCAGCCCGCTTTCCCTCTGCGGCCTTGTTTTCGCATGCCCAAAATGGGGTGGTGTAATAGGGCTTCAAGTGAAAAAAGCTCTGATAAGTCCAGATTTTCCCAGTTTGATTGCCACATAGCTGGACAAAATGCGTATTCTGTCCTGTGGCGCGGGCTTGCCCGCGCTTTTCTTTTGCCCTTATCCGGCTACTGTACGAGCCGCAGGCGCTCTATGAGCTTTCGGTGTTCTGCGCCTGTGGAAATCAGATAAATGCGCGTTGTCTCAATGCTTGAATGCCCCAGCACATCTGCCAGCTTCACAATGTCCCTGCACACCTTATAGAACAGCGTCGCAAACAGGTGACGCAGATTGTGCGGGAACACCTTCGAGGCGTCCACCCCCGCCGCCTTGCACAGGTTTTTCATCTCTGCCCACACCTGGCGGCGGGAGATTGGCCGCCCTGTGCGCGTGCGGAAAATCACGCCGGACTTGATTTCCTGCGTCCTGGCGTACTTTTTCAGCTTGCGGCAGAGTTTGCCTGGCAGGAGAATCGTGCGTACCTTGCCCTTGGACGTGATTTCCACCTGCCCTGTCTGCACTGCCTCCAACGTGATGAACCGCAGCTCGCTCACACGGATACCCGTTGCGCAAATGGTTTCCATCAGCAGGCACAACCGCTCGCGTCCTTGTTCCTGTGCCGTTTTCAGCAGTCGCTCATATTCTGCGCATGTCAGGTCTTTTTCACTGTTTCGGAACAGACGGCGCTGCACTTTGAGGAATCGCACACGGCAATCCTCCCAGCCTATGTACCGAAAAAAGCTGTTCACGGCAGAGAGCTTGGCGTTAATTGTGCGCGGTGTAAGGCTCTGCTCCTGCAAATACGTCCGCCAGAGCAAGACATTTTCCTTGCTTGTCCCCTTGCCTTTTTCTTCCAACCAGCTCAACAGCGCACGGACATCGTGCAAATATTTTATAATCGTCCCCGCGCTTTTTTCATTCTCCTGCAAATAGCATTCGTAGCCCATAATTTTCTCTTGTGTTAATGCCCCCTTGCCCGTTCCCTCGCCTATCATCCTCAACGCCCCTTATATATAAAATGTAGGGCGCAGCGGCCACTTCGGTCACTGCGCCTTATGTTGTCATATCATGTTTTTGAGGGGTTTGGCAAGGGATAATTCTGAGGATTGGCATTTTCATGATATTATGACATCCACCCCGCCTGACGGGAAGAGAATTTCCTAAATTATCCAGAAACAAAACTTTTTCTAAATTATTTTCACAAATAACACAAAAACAGTGGATTTCCTCTTGACAAACTTTCTGACAGGTATATTCTAAGTTAAGGATGGCTTACTATAAGGCCGTCCAAAATACTATTAGGAAGGATGTTAATGATGAAAAAACATCTATTTGTTGTACCCGCACTTCTATGTATACTCGTGCTTATACTCTTATCCACCCCTGTCTTTGCAGCGGACAACACTGCCTGCGGCACGATTCTATGGTACGATGAAAACGCAAACGAAACGTGTGTTTCCTGGATGGCAGAAGATGGCATATTGGTTATCGAAAAGGGCGATTCGTCACAAGTGGATGGGGCTTCGTTTTGTGAGGCAGATGTCGCCAAAACCCTTACAGACGCCGTAATCGCGGAAGACATCCCTTTTATTGGCTCTAATGCTTTCGCGGGCTGCAACACACTGGAAAGCCTGACAATACCAGCGAGTGTGACCCGAATCGCGCCGCGCGCATTTGCTGGCTGTGAGAATTTGAAAATCTTTAACCCAGATGCACACCATGTTTACTATACGGAACCAGATACCTCCGCGCCCGATAAAAATTTTCTGTTTGCATATGCTTCGGAAGATGCAAAAGAGCTGATAGCTTATCCAAGCGCGGAAGGGGAAATTGTTGTACCAGAAGATATAAAAGTAATCGGCGCGTATGCGTTCAGCAAGTGCCAGATAGAGTCTGTTTACCTTCCCGAAGGGGTGACAGACATTGGGGAGGGCGCTTTTTATGAGTGCGGTTTATTATCCCGCCTCGATCTTCCCGCAAGCATAAAAACGATTGGGAAAAACGCGTTTCCCCTGCGCGCGGATAGCAATGCGCTCCATATCTTTTATGCGGGCACGCAGGAGGACTGGGACAATATGCAGACAGCGCCGCAAAACGACGGCCTGTTAAACGCTGTTATTACGGGAGCAAATGGTACACATATTCAAGCAAAGCGCCCGAAAACGGTTTTTACGATCGCGCTTGATGCCAATGGGGGAATCTGTTCGCCGTCTTCCCTTGAAACAGACAATCAGGGGATGCTTTCTGCCAGCGCCCTGCCGCTCCCCTCGCGTACCGGATATTCGTTTGCCGGATGGTACACCGAAAAAGAGGGTGGGGAACGCATGGGTGGTGAATCAGACACGCTCGCCTTCGCGCAGGATAACACCTTTTACGCGCATTGGATAAAAGACACAGATGCCCCGGAACAGCCTGATACGCCTGACGAACCGAATATTCCCGACGAGCCGGACACGCCTGATACACCCGATATGCCCAGTGATCCAGATCTTCCCACGACACCCAGTACGCCAGACGAACCAAGCATTCCCAATTGGTCCAATACATTCCGCACACCGAATCAAACGGAGATACAGGAAAACCCTGCCGTTCCCAAGCACTCCCACATATATATCCCCAGCACCCCGCCTACAAAAGAAAACCTCGCAAAAGATCATTGGGAATCTGTTCTGACCACCCATGGCTTCCCTGTTTTCCGCCATCTGGAACCCAACGGTACGCCGTCCTCCGGCTCACGCTATATAGATACATCCGACGGCGCGGGGGTTCGCTATATCTTCCACAGCGACGGCACAGTCGCCGCTGACCCAAACGCAGATTTGGCCAATGCCTGCATACAGATTAGCCCGGAAGGCGATGTGCTGGCATATGGCCATCTTTATTATCTGAACCCCGACCGCGATGAGAATGACCCGCGCACCTGCTTTGTCATGACCAATTATTTGCGCGTCCGTGATAACTGCGCCGGACAGACCTATTACGACCAGAACGGCATCGCGTTTGTCGGATGGATCAAAAGCCCCGGCGGTGGTTTGCGCTATCAGGCGCGCATCCCACAGCTGGGCAAGGTAAACGACTTATATTTGATTGTATGGCGCGTACAAACCCTGCCCGCCAGTCCCCATCCTGACGACCCCGCCCACATCATTCCCGCTGGCAGGTATTTTTTCGATGACGCAGGTTTCCTGGTGCAGAAAGAGGGCTGGCACGATGGAAAAGACGGGAAGGAATATTACACGAACAACACGGGTCTGGTAATGCTGGAACGAGCCCTTCTATAGCGCCCAAAGGCAATCAACGGACAAAACAAAAGGGGGTTTGTGTATCTTCCCTGTGACTCATTCTTACGGTGAAATTGCTTGAAAACAAGAAGGGCTTTTTTGTGTTTCTCCGCCTTCGGGCAAGAATATATTAAAATTTTATACTAACATCCAACAGGATTTTTGACTATCTCTTTATAAGTTCTTAAATGCCGCTAAGTCTTGATTTTTCAAGGGTTCGCGGCATTTTTGCTGTCGGGGGAAGCTCACATATACTCTCGAAAGTTTTTAGGTTTTCGCTCTCAAAGGTAGTACGAAAGTAGTAAAACCTCGTCCTGCCTATGCTGCCAGCCGTTCCATTTCAGCCCTTGCGGAAGCGTAGGTTGCGTGTGCGTAATAGTTCAGCGTCATGGTGATATTGG
>CANCXY010000284.1 GCA_947381875.1 uncultured Clostridia bacterium
GAACGAACGAACGAACGAACGAACGAACGAACGAACGAACGAACGAACGAACGAACGGGGCGTAACTATGGCATAGACGCACTGCGGATTCTCGCGGCGTTTATGGTTCTTGTTTTACATATTCTGGGGCAAGGAGGGGTTTTACGCTCTTTGCCAACTCTCTCTGTAAATCATTGTGTTGCATGGGCATTGGAGATAGCCTCGTTTTGTGCAGTAGATTGTTTTGCCCTCATTTCAGGATATGTGGGATATGGAAAAAAGCAAAAATATTCAAATATATTTTATTTAACGCTGCAAATGCTGTTTTATTCTATCCTTACTCTAATCGCATTCTTCTTCATTATGCCGGATGTTGTGGGGATAAAAGATATTATAAAATCCTCATTCCCTTTTGTATACCGTATCTCCTGGTATTTCAGAGCATATTTTGGCATGTTTTTCTTCATCCCCTTTTTGAATTTTCTTTTGAGCAAAATGGACAAACGCCAGAGCTTGCATTTAACGGCTGCTGTTTTTATAATATTTTCAGTACTTCCGACACTATTTCATACAGACGCATATAATACCGAATATGGCTATAGTGTACTTTGGCTGTCGCTGTTATATCTTCTGGGTGGAATTTTTAGAAAATACCATTTGCAAAAATATATTACTGTTCAAAACGCGTTTCTTGGCTACCTCGTAAGCATTGCTCTAACTTTTCTCTCTATGATTATATTGGAAGCAGGCACTTCTTTAGTTCTTGGTAAAATAAAGGGCGGGGGTTTCTTTATTCAATATACTTCCCCTTCAATATTATTCAGTGCAGTATTTTTGTTTGCATTCTTTTCTCAACTAAACATCAATAACCACTGGCAAAGAGTAATTTCATTCTTTGCGCCGCTCGCGTTTGGCGTAATTATTTCACATGGTATTCCACTAATTTGGCAATATATTGTACCAGACTTGTTTATCAGCTACGCACAATGGAATCCTTTAATTATGACGCTTGCCGTCCTCGGCACAGCCTTTGCCATTTGGCTTATATGCTCCATGTTTGACAGGCTGCGCCTTGCAATTTTCAACGCCCTGAAAGTAAAAGAAAAATGTGTAAAATTAGAAATATACCTGCGCGCAAGAATTGAACCCATTATGGACAAACTGGCCGCGCAGGAATCATAAAGGGAGGCTGAACCTATGTCCATCCAAATCATCGCGGAAGCGGGCGTCAACCACAACGGCGACCTTGCACTTGCCAAAAAAATGGCCGTCGCCGCCAAAGAGGCGGGCGCGGACGTTGTAAAATACCAGACGGCAGTACCGGAGCTTGTTGTCAGCCGCTTTGCCGAAAAGGCGGAATATCAAAAAGAACAGACGGGCGCGGGCGAAAGCCAGCTTGAAATGACGCGCCGTATCCACTTCGGGTTTGACGCACACCGTGAACTGAAAGAATACTGCGACAGCCTGGGCATACAATATCTCTCCACGCCGTTCGACCTCGCCAGTATCGACTTTTTGGCGTCACTGAACCTGCCCATTTATAAAATCCCTTCCGGGGAAATTACGAACCTGCCCTATTTAGAGCGCATTGCGGCGCTGAAAAAGCCGATCATCCTTTCCACAGGCATGAGTACGCTTTCGGAAATCGACGCGGCACTGAACGTCCTGTCAAACGGCGGCGCGGGCGTGGTGACGCTGCTGCACTGCAACACCGAATACCCCACGCCATACAGCGACGTGAACCTGCGGGCGATGCTGGAACTGAAAGAGCGCTTTGGCTGCCCCGTGGGCTATTCCGACCACACGCCCGGATGGGAAATCGACGTGGCGGCGGCGGCACTGGGCGCGTGCATTATTGAAAAGCATTTCACACTGGATAAGTCGCTCCCCGGCCCCGACCACAAAGCAAGCCTGGAGCCGGGCGAACTGGCGGCGATGATCCGGGCCGTGCGCAACACGGAATCCGCCCTCGGCAACGGGCACAAGCATGTGACGGGGAGCGAGGCAAAAAACATGCCCATTGCGCGCAAGAGCATTGTCGCAAAGCGCGATATTGCGGCGGGCGAGGTGTTCACCGAAGAAAACATCACGACCAAACGCCCCGGCGACGGCGTATCCCCCATGCGGTGGCATGAGGTATTGGGAATGAAAGCCAAACGCGCATTTGCCGAGGACGAAAAAATCGAGTTATAAACCATATTGGGAAAGGACATACGGACGATGGAAAAGATTATCCGAACCGAGCGCCTGCTGCTGCGCCCACTGGTTCAAAGCGACGCGGAAGATGTATTTGAATGGGTAAGCGACCCTGTTGTAAACCGATATTTGCCCTATTCCCTCTATAAAAATATTCCCCAGGTCGAAGCATGGATAGCATCTTTGAAGGACGAGGAAAATGTATTCGCTTTTTGCCTGAAAGATACGGGAAAGGTGATTGGCTCCGGCGATGTTTCGCAGAACCGCACGGACAGCGCCTACGGATTAGGCTACAACCTGAACCGCGCCTACTGGGGCAAAGGCTACGCCACCGAAGCCGCCAAAGCCATGATCCAATGGGCATATACCTCTTTGGGCGTGCGGGATTTCACAGCCCAACACGCAAACGCAAATCCCGCTTCGGGAAACGTGATCCGAAAATGCGGGTTCCAATTCGACCACTATGGCCAATGCTCCCGTTTCGATGGAAGCGAGACCTTTGAAGCCTCCTGCTATACCCTGCATCTTCTCTGAACATACGAAAACCCATTTTCGCCATTTTGCACAGCAGGGAGAAGCAGGAAAAATAAATTATCCTCCCCGAAAATGAAATTTTCGGGGTATCAAAAGTTTCCGTCCACCCTTTTCAAAGGGTGGCGGAGGATTCCAAAGGGGGCAGCGCCCCCTTTGGGAACGTCGGAGGTAGCACCCATGCCCAAAAAGAGCCTGTGCGTCGTGACAGGGACAAGAGCGGAATACGGCCTGCTTCGGCCCGTGATAGAAAAACTTTTGCGGAGCGCGGTGATAGAACCGCGCGTGGTGGTGACGGGCGCGCATCTTGCGCCGCAGTTTGGGGAGACCGTTCGGGAAATCGAGGCGGACGGCGTGCCGATTGCCGCGCGCATCCCCATTTTGCGCTACGGCACCGATACGCCGCTTGCCATTGCGCGCACCGTCCCCTATGCGATGGAGCAGTTTACCGAATACTTTTCGGCCCACCGCCCGGACGCGGTGCTTGTTTTAGGCGACCGCTACGAGATTTTCGCCGCGGGGGCGTCGGCGGCGCTGCTGGGCATCCCGCTGGCGCATATCAGCGGCGGAGACGTGACGCAGGGCGCGGCGGACGACTGGTTCCGCCACTGCCTGACGAAAATGGCCTCCCTGCACTTCCCTTCCTGCGAGGTGTACGCACAGCGCGTCATCCGCATGGGGGAGGATCCGGCCACTGTGGAGAACGTCGGCGGGTTAGGGGATGAAAATTTGCGCCGCATGCGCCTGATGGACCGGGACGCGCTGTCGGAAAACCTAAGATTTGATTTGGCGCGCCCGTATGCGCTTGTCACCTATCATCCCGAAACGGCAGGCGGCGCTTCGCCGCTCATGCAGTTCGACGCACTGTGCGCCGCGCTAAACGGGGAAGCGCTTGCCGCCATCTTTACCAAAGCCAACGCCGACGCAGGCGGCAGCGCCATCAACGCGCACATCGACGCGCTGTGCGCCGACCATCCGAACAAATACATTGCCTTCGCCAGCATGGGCGTACTGCGCTACCTTTCCGCCATGCGGTACTGTGCGGTCGTGTTGGGCAACTCCTCCTCCGGGATAGCGGAAACGCCCTCGCTGGGCGTGCCGTGCGTCA
>CANCXY010000285.1 GCA_947381875.1 uncultured Clostridia bacterium
ATCCGCTATGGATGCGGCGATTGCGGCTATGTGGAAAACTGGGTGGAACAGAAAAGCGAGCTTGCAAAGATTCATCATACATTCGGCTGAAACAATACAAGCCGCCGCACGGTACATCCTTTGCGGCGGCTTGTATATCGTCTTTTAGAGGGGCGTATACCCCATCAGATATTCATCTACGGCCCTTGCGCATTCCCGGCCCTCGCGGATGGCCCACACGACTAAAGACTGCCCCCGCCGTGCGTCGCCCGCCACAAACACTTTGGGCAGTCCGGCGGCGTAAGGGGAATCCCGTTTCGGGACAGGGATTTGCAAACGCTCAAAAAGCGCGTGCTGCGGCCCCAGGAACCCTGCGGCAATCAACAGCAGTTGACAGGGCACTTCCTCCTCCGTGCCGGGGACAGGTTCCCGCACAATGCGGCCTGTCTCCGCGTCTTTGCGCGCCGCCAGACGCACCGTCACAGCAGCCCGGAGCGCGCCGTGTTCGTCGGCAAGCAGCTCCTTGACGGTCGTCTCATAGCGGCGGGGGTCCTCGCCAAAGAGCGCCGCCGCTTCCTCCTGGCCGTAATCGGTTTTCTGTACACGGGGCCATTGCGGCCACGGGTTCGATGCCAGCCGCGCTTTGGGCGGGCAGGGCATCATTTCAAGCTGCCGCACCGAACGGCATCCCTGGCGCAGGGCAGTGCCCACACAGTCGTTGCCTGTGTCGCCGCCGCCCACGATCAGCACATCTTTCCCTTTGGCCTCCTCGTTGGGCTGGCCGTCCAGCAGGGCTTGGGTAGCGCGCGTGAGGTAATCCACGGCAAAATATACGCCCTTGCTGTCCCTGCCAGGCACAGGCAGGTCCCGCGCCTCCCGCGCCCCAATGCACAGGCACACCGCGTCATATTCCGCAATCACGTCTTCGACGGACACATCTTTGCCCACTTCGGTATCCGTGACAAACTGGATGCCCTCGGCTTTAAGCAGGCCGACCCGGCGTGCCACCACGGATTTTTTTAGCTTCATATTGGGGATGCCGTACATCAGCAGCCCGCCGGGCTGGGGTGCGCGCTCAAATACGGTGACGGTATGCCCCCGGTGGTTCAGTTGATCGGCCAGCGCCAGCCCCGCCGGGCCGGAGCCGACGACCGCCGCGCGCCGCCCGGTGCGCACTGTGGGCGGGTGGGGCAGCATTGCGCCGCGTGCAAAGGCATCCTCAATGATGCCCAATTCATTCTGCCGGACAGTGACAGGCTCGCCGTTCAGCCCGCAGGTGCAGGCTGCCTCGCACAGTGCGGGGCAGACGCGGCCCGTAAATTCCGGGAAATTGTTCGTTTTCAGCAGCCGTTCCAGCGCGCCGGAAAAACAGCCGTGGTAAACAAGGTCATTCCATTCGGGCACAAGGTTGTGCAGCGGGCAGCCGGTGAACATCCCGGCCAGCTCCACGCCTGATTGACAGAAGGGGACGCCGCATTCCATACAGCGCGCGCCCTGTTCCTGCCGCTGAGCCTGGGGCAGGGGACGGTGAAATTCCCCAAAGTGCCGGATGCGCTCCAGCGGCGCTTCGGCGGCGTCCTCGCGGCGCGCGTAGTCTAAAAATCCAGAGGGCTTTCCCATTATTACGCCCCTCCTTTCCTGCTCACATAAAAGGCTTCGATCTCCGCCTGCTCGCGGGCCATGCCTTTTTCCTCCATCTGCGCAATGGCGCGCAGCATGCGGTCATAATCCGTGGGCAGGACCTTTTTGAAAAGCGGAAGGTACTGCTCGAAATGCGCCAGAATCTCTTTGGCCCGTTCAGAGCCGGTGGCCGCCGCGTGGGCCTCGATCAGTGCCCGCAGTTCGGCGATATCGTGCTTTTCCACCACAAGCTCCATGGAGACAAGCGCCTTGTTCAGGCGGGTATAAAAATCGCGCTGCGCATCTAATACATAGGCCGTGCCGCCCGACATGCCCGCCGCAAAGTTCTTGCCCGTCGGCCCTAACACAACGACGCGCCCGCCCGTCATATATTCGCAGCCGTGATCGCCCACGCCCTCCACCACAGCCGCCGCGCCGGAGTTGCGCACGCAGAACCGCTCCCCGGCGCGCCCCGCGATAAACGCGCAGCCGGAGGTTGCGCCGTAGAGCGCCACATTGCCAACGATAATATTTTCACACGCCTTGAATGGGGAGGCCGCCGGGGGATACAGGATCAGCTTGCCGCCGGACAGGCCCTTGCCAAAGTAATCGTTGGAATCGCCCTCCAATTTCAGCGTGACGCCTTTTGGCAGGAAAGCGCCGAAGGACTGCCCGCCGCCGCCCGTACACTGGATGGTGATGGTGTCGTCGGCAAGTCGATTGCCAAAACGGCGCGTGATGTCGCTGCCCAGGATGGTCCCCAGTGTGCGGTCGGTGCTGGATACTTTCAGCGATACCCGCGCCGGGGAGCCGTCCCGCAGCGACGCCTTGAGCTTGCGCTCCAAAACTTTCAGGTCGGCTGTTTCCTCCAAATGGAAATCGAATGTATCCGCCGGGTCAAAATGCGTTTTTGCCTGCCCAGCGTAGGGGTTCTCTAAGATGGCCCGCAAATCGACTCTTTCCGCCCGCCCGCTGACAGCCGGGGCGCGTTTGCGCAGAAGGTCCGTGCGGCCAACCAGTTCATCTACGGTGCGCACGCCCAGGCGTGCCATATACTCGCGCAGCTCCTCGGCGATGAACCGCATAAAGTGCATCACATATTCACTTTTTCCCCTGAAGCGTTTGCGCAGTTCGGGGTTCTGTGTGGCGATGCCAACCGGACAGGTGTCCAGATTACATACGCGCATCATCACGCACCCCATGCACACCAGCGCGGCGGTGGCAAAGCCGAACTCCTCTGCGCCCAGCATACAGGCGATGGCAACATCCCGGCCCGACATCAGTTTGCCATCCGTCTCAATGATGACATGGGAGCGCAGATCATTTTGGATGAGCGCGCGGTGCGTCTCGGCGACGCCCAACTCCCACGGCAGGCCCGCCGAGTGGATGGAGGAGCGCGGCGCGGCGCCCGTGCCGCCGTCGTAGCCGGAAATCAATACCACCTGCGCGCCCGCTTTGGCGACACCGGCAGCCACGGTGCCCACGCCTGCCTCGCTGACGAGCTTGACAGAGATACGCGCTTTCCGGTTGGCGTTTTTCAAATCGAAAATCAGCTGCGCCAAATCCTCGATGGAGTAGATATCATGGTGGGGCGGGGGAGAGATGAGCGTGACGCCCGGCGTGGAGTGCCGGGTGCGGGCAATCCACGGGTACACCTTCCCGGCGGGCAGATGGCCGCCCTCGCCGGGTTTCGCGCCCTGTGCCATTTTGATTTGTATCTCGTCGGCGGAGACAAGGTATTCGCTTGTCACGCCAAAGCGGCCCGACGCCACCTGCTTGATGCGGGAATTGAACGGGCCGTTCAGGCGCGCCGGGTCCTCGCCGCCCTCGCCGGAATTGGACCGCCCGCCAAGCCGGTTCATAGCCTCGGATAGGCACTCATGCGCCTCCTGTGAGATGGAGCCGTAGCTCATTGCGCCCGTCTTAAAGCGCTTGACGATAGACTCCACCGGCTCCACTTCCGTTAGCGGCACAGGGGTTTCGGCCCACTGCATCTCCAAAAGGCCGCGCAAGGTGTGGGGGCGCGTCTCGTCGTCCACAAGGGCGGTGTACTGCTTGAACAGGCTGTAATCGCCCCGGCGCACAGACTCCTGGAGCAGATGGATTGTCTTGGGGTTGTACATATGGTCCTCGGCGCCGGCGCGGGCCTTATGTTCCCCCAGGGAGTCCAGCG
>CANCXY010000286.1 GCA_947381875.1 uncultured Clostridia bacterium
TGTCCGTGCGTGACTGGAGTTCAGACGTGTGCTCTTCCGATCTATGATGGAGACATCTTCCGGCACACGCAGGCCCGCTTCTTTCAATGCGCGGACAGCGCCGAAAGCCGCGAGGTCAGTGGCGAAAAAAATCGCATCGGGAACACGGCCCATCCCCAAAAGGCGCCGCATGGAGGCGTATGCCTGCTCATAGAAATCCGAACGCGAGAGACCGCTCTGGAGGCCGCCGTCCTGTTTGGGGACAGCGGGGAAAACCATCCAGTCCGGCTCTATGCGTATGCCATATTTCTGCATGGCGCGTGTAAAGCCGTCCATGCGGTCCAGGGTGATCCGAAGGTTGAAATCGCCCCCAAAATGGGCGATTCTGGTATGGCCGAGCTGGATAAGATGTTCGGTCGCGGCAAACGCGCCCGCCGCGTTGTCGATCAGCACCTTGCTGACATGCAGATCGGCCAGGCCATTTTCGATCAGGACGAGCGGGAAACGGGAGGACGCAAGCTGGCGCATCAGATCATCCCCTGGGATGGCGCTGCCGTATACGATCAGCCCGTCCACATGGCCCTGCGTCAAAAAATTCAGCTGGCGTTTCTTTTTCTCATAGTCGCCGCAGGAGGTGGTATAAATCACGGTGTATTCATGCGCGGCGTCCGCGTGGGAGACACCATATTCAAGGCCGGCGATCAGGGGGACAATGAACACGGAGGACAGGTCGTCCGCCGATACCCCGATACAGTAGGTGCGGCGCTGGACAAGGGAGCGCGCAAGCCTGTTGGGGCGGTAGTTCAGCTTTTCAATGGCCGCCTCGATCAGCGCGCCGCTCTCGGCACTCACCCCGCGCTGCCCGTTGATATAGCGGGAAACAAGGGTTTTGGAGACGCCCGCACACGCGGCGACATCTTTGATGGTAGCCAACGAGAAGCCCCCTTTCCGCGGAAAATGGATAAGATCGTGTCAATCGGGAGCGGCCCAAACAAAGCCCGCAAAGCGGGGAAACACATGGGAACGGGACGCTCCTTGTTAATCATACCCCCAAAAGCGCGGGTTTGTCAATGTTTCGGAGGGGAAGGGGCGTACAAAACAAGGAGTTTTTGTGCATTTCCCCGCCCGGAGGGCGGAAAAATACACGGAAATATCTCCGTCGGCTGAACGCTCCCGGAGGGAAAGCGCCCGGATAAAGAATATTGAAAAAACCTGCCTTTTCCCCCTTGACATTGCCAAAAGAGTGGTGTATGATTACCTCAAATGTGTGGAACGTTCCACATCCTCTTATACATCATTTTATCATAGAAGAAGGAGAACAGGAAATGAAATCGGATTTTAAGTGTATCGTTTATATTTTCTGCCATGCGCAGGGCGGGCTGCCCAAGCTCCGCTTTGACATTGTAACGCATGTCAATTACGCCTTTGCGATCCCCACCAAGGACGGGCATGTCAGGCCGCTGGAAAACCCGGAGCTTGCGCGGGCAGTGATTGAAAAGGCACACGCGGCGGGCGCGAAAGTGTGTATCTCTCTGGGCGGCTGGAGCTATGAGGATATCCCGTTGGAGGCAACGTTCCGCGAGGGGACGAACACGCCGGAGAAGATTGCGTCCATGGCGGAGGAGATTACCTCGATGGCGCTGGATTTTGGGTTCGACGGCGTCGATGTGGACTGGGAATACCCCCGGACCGGCGACGGTTCCAAAGAGCAGTATGAAACGCTGGTCCGCCTGCTGCATGATAAACTGAAGCCGCGGGGCATGCTGCTCACGGCGGCGGTCATTGCGGGGCTGAACGCGAAAGGGGAGCCGATCCGCGATGTGACGGAGGCGCAGGACGCCCCCTCCTTTGAGCTTTTCGACTGGCTGAACCTGATGACCTACGACTGCGAAGGGGAGATAAAACACTCCACCTATGATTTCGCAGAAGGCTGTGTGCGCTACTGGGTGGATACGCGCGGTTTCGAGGCGGCAAAGCTAAACCTGGGCTTGCCGTTCTATGGGAAGCCGTACCCCGGCGCGTACCGCAAGCTATTAGAAATAGACCCCGACGCACTGGAAAAGGATGTGGTTGCAGTGGACGGCAAAGAAGTATGGTATAATGGCCGCGAGACGCTGCAAAAGAAAGTCGCGCTGGCAAAGGGCCGGGGCCTGGGCGGCGTGATGGTCTGGGAGATTTCCGAGGACTGCGACGACAGAGAAAAGAGCCTGCTGACGGTCCTGGGGAACGCGATCGAGGAGCGGTAACACCGACACTGTATTTCGAGGTATTTGTGATATGTCAGCAGCAAACCGACACCCGTTCCTGCGGTGGCTGGACGGGCAGGTGGGTTCCCCTGTTTTTACCCCGCAGCAGATCTACCAAATGACGGTCCCTCTGGTGCTGGATTCTCTCTCCATTATGTTTATCAACATGCTGATTACGGCGTTGATCTCCTCCGCCGGGGAAACGTCCATCGCCGCGGTCAACCTGGTATCCCCGCTATTGAGCCTTATCATGTGTATCCTGAGCGGCATTTCGGCGGGCGGCACGGTGGCGGTCACGCAGTATTACGGCGGCGGGGACATTGCCCGCACGCAGAAAGCGGCGGGGCATATCCTGTGGCTCACCACGCTTACGGGCGCGGTGCTGGGCGCGGCGCTGATGCTGTTCGCACGCCCCATCTTGCGGGCCTTATACGCGCAGGCGGAACCGGTCGTAATGGAAAAAGCGGCCTCGTATCTGGTACTGGGCGCGCTCTCCATGATTATTTTTACGATTTATACCGGCGTTTTTTCCATCCTGCGGGGCCTGGGCGAATCCCGGAAATGCCTGTACTTATCCATTATCATCAATGTGGCCTATCTGGTATTCAGCCTGCTGTTTTTGAACGTATGGAAATTGGATATTTTCGGCAGCGCGCTGGCGCTGATCTGCGCGCGCACGATGGGAGCGCTGTGCGCGCTGGCGTTCCTGTTTCTGCCCAAGGATATGCCTATCCGTGTCAGCTTCCGGGATATCTTTTCATTTGAAAAGCCAATCCTCGCGTCTATCTTAACCACAAGCATCCCCTTTGGCATTGAGCAGATGTTCCTGTCCGGCGGCAATATCATACTGGCCGCCATGACGGTGCCGCTGGGCACGACCGCTATGGCGGTAAACTCCATCGCGGTATCCCTGTGGGGTATGACCTGCGCCGCCGCAAACTCCGCAGGGACATTGGGCATCACCGTATCCGGGCGCTGCATTGGGGCGGAGGAAAAAGAACACGCTTTCCGGTACGGCTGTAAGATGTGCGTTTGGGCCATAGTACTTTTGGGTGTGTCTGTGCTTGTATTCTACCCGTTCTTCCCCCTGATGCTCCGGCATCTGTACCATGCTGCACCCGACGTACAGGCCGAAACGCTGCGGCTGCTGTACAGTCTGCTGCTGCCCGCGTTCCTGTTCTGGCCCATTTCCAATGTAATCCCCGGTATCTTACGTGCGGGGCGGGACACGGTGTTCCCCTCGGTGCTTTCCCTCGCCTCCATGTGGGGCGTGCGGATCGTCTGCGGCTATATCCTCGCCATCCGTATGGGGATGGGGCTTAGCGGGCTTTGGGTGTCCATGTGGGCGGAATGGGCAGTTCGCTCGGCCATCCTCGCCGTGCGCTATTTCCGAAAAAAGTGGTTCGCCAAAGCGGTCCCGGCAAAAGCGGGATGATAGATATAAGGATAAAGGATGGGCCGCTGTAGGAGGTACAGCGGCCCATTTTGGAACAAGATGGGTTTCCAAAGGGGCTGCGCCCCTTTGGCGGAGTCCA
>CANCXY010000287.1 GCA_947381875.1 uncultured Clostridia bacterium
CGACGCTCTTCCGATCTGTCATACCCGGCGGCAAGGTGCGGGTCCTCTTTCTCGTTTTCGGGCTTGTTGAACGCCTCGCGGATCATCTCCTGATTGACGCCCTGCTGCGTCCACTCCTTGAGCAGCACCACCGAACGCCACGGCAGGGACGATTTTTCGCTGATTGCGTCCCACAGGCTCAGCAACTGGCCGGACGCGTCGCCAAATTCCAACACCGAAATCTGACGGTTCAGCTCCTCATACTCCGGCACGTCCTGTGTCCAGGAGAACGCCGCGCCGTAAATCAGGCCGGGGATGGAGAAAACGGGCTGGTTGATATGGCCGAAATCGCCCCAGTCGGTATTCAGCACGCCCACCGCGCCGCATTCGCGGCCAAAGCGGCACATGCGCTCAATGTTCCGGTAGCTGTTGTGCAGCAGGTTGACCCAGCGATTCCAGCCGCCGACGCCTGGACACACATACTGCGCCGCGCCCGCCTCGTGCATGATGCGCACTTCCCGGTCGGACTGCTCCGCCGCGTAGCCCCAGGTCAGGCAAATAGTTTCCGGCGGCAGCTTGGCGCACAGCTCCGGGTGTTTGGCGATGATATCGCCCCAGAACATCGGGGTTTTGCCGCGCTTGGTGAGGAAGTCGAACAGTTCGCATACATAGTCGAAATAGAGCGCGCCGGTGCCTTTTTCCTCCGCCAGCTTCGCACTGCGGCCTTTGCCCAAATCAAACGTCTCATCCGCGCACAGGTTGAAGGTGCTGGTGCGGAAAAGCTGCATAAACTCATCGATCATGCGCTCGATCACGCGCAGAGCGTCGGGGTTGGATACGTCCACCGTGTGGTGTGCCATGCGGTCGTGGAACGAAAACGGCTTGCCCGCCGTGTCCGGCATCTCGCACAAATGGTTGTAACTGCGCGTGCTGAGCAGCTTATACAGGTGCCCGAAGGATGCCAGAGAGGGGATCAGCTCGACGCCGCGCAGAGCGCAATACTCGTCCAGTTCCAAAATCTCATCCGCCGTCAGCGGGGTCTCGTCGCGCCACAGTTCGGGGAAATCGCGGAACAGATAGGTATGTTCCACATAGAGCTGCAACTGGTTCAGCTTATAGTATGCGGCGGTATCCGCTAACTTTTTGAGGTTTTCCATCGACTGGGTGCGCCCGCGTGTGACATCGTGATAATAGCCGCGGTTCTTGAAATCCGGCGCGTCGTCGATCTCCACAAACGGCACAAGGCCCGCGCTCTGGCGGATGATCTGGCGCAGTGTCTGCACGCCATACCCCAGCGCGGTACGGTTCGCGCCGCAGATCGTCACGCCGTCGGCTGTAACGGCCAAATGATAGCGTTCCCCGTCCAGCGCCGGGTCAATACACAGCGCAATATCTCCGCGCTGCGCGGTGCCGCGTGTGACGGAAAGCGTAAGCCCCGCCCACTGTTTCACATCTTCCTGTATCTGCTGCGCGAACACGCGCGCATCCGCCGGGCAGGAGGCGCCCAGCACGATCATAGCGTCGAAACGCAGGGCGAGCGCACCCTCCTGTTCCGTCATCTGTTTGGGTCTCGGCAGTAATATCATCATATTCAGTTCCTTCTCTCATTCCATATACATCATCATGTGTAAAAGTTTCGCCAGCCTTTTCAAAAGGCCGCGGGAGTCCAGGGGGCGGCGTCCCCCTGGCAGGATTCCAAAGGGCAGCGCCCTTTGGGCAGGTCCGGGCGGCAGCCCGGCGGTCAGCACAGGGGCAGGCAGGCAGAGAACATATAGTTCCTGTCGCCGCGCTCGCACATTGTCTGTTTCAGCACGGCCTGTTCCCGACGCACGGTGCGTATTTCCTCCCGGCCATTGGGGAATACGAGGCGGATGGGGCTGTCAAGGTCGAGCATCCCATCCCGCAGCAGCGCAGAAGCGCGGCCGCCAGTGTCGTCGCGCTCTATAATCAGCGCGTTGCCCGCCGGTTCCAGACGGGCAATCACCGTGCCTGCTTTCACTTCGCCGGGCACATGCAGCCAATAGAAACTCTCCACCGAACGCATCGGCGCGTGTTCCTCGCCGCGCGTGTCCAGCTCCCAGATCACGCGGCGAGGCACGGGGTCGCGCACAAACTCGTCTAAAAAGCGCACGGCGTTTGTATCCACGCTCCGGCGCGTCACGGCGCCGCCGTAGAGCCACGCGCGCGGGTCAATCAGCACGATTTGGGGCGCGTCGGCATTGTCCCGGAAATTATGGGGTTTGTCCACATGCACATAGGTGTTGTGGATATACCCGTCCGGCTGGGCGTTCTGCAAATCATTCAGGTACAGGTGATACCGCACGGTCTCCCAGGCGCGGTCATACGCGTTATCATGCAGGCCGACCTGGAGCTGGATAGGCGTATGGTACAGATTCACCATACTGCCCTTGTTCGGGTGCCCTGCCGACATATGCAGCGCCGCGAAGCGGTCTGCCATGCGCGGACCCACCAGATACACCCCGTCGCCGCCCGCCGAAAACCCTAACAGATACACCCGGTTCGCGTCCGCATGGCAGAACGCAATCAGGTTTTCAATGAGCCTGTCATACAGCGGATACGATTCCGGGTTCGCGTGCGTATCCCAGGTATCCCGCACGCCGCGCGGATTGATATACAGCCCGCTGCGCACGCTGTCCCGATAATACACCCGCATATGCGCCCACTGCCTGTCATTCATCCCCGGTTCCGGGCGTCCGCCGCCCCCGTGCAGCGCTATGTACACAGGGTACCCGTTCGGCCCCGCCTGCCCGATCGTCTGCATCTCATACCGCATGCACACATCTCCAAACCGCATACGGCACTCCTCTGTCTCCGCGCGGCGCACAGCATCCGCGCGCACTTCCTCCATATGCGCGCGCCAAAGCGCTTCAGCGCATTGGCGCGCCTCCTGTTGGTTCATTTTCTTACACCTTCTCGAAACGTAAGTTTTGCCTTCGGCGACTTTCTTTTTCTTGAAAGAAAAAGAAAGCAAAAAGAACTTTTACATGGGTTGACTGGGGGGTTTGTGATTCGCTGGACGTTGGGTGAATTCGCGCAGGTTCGGGTTTGGGTTGGAAGCGGTGCGCCGCTGCCGGGGCGGCTGGAATGGGTTGGGTTTCCAAAGGGGCTGCGCCCCTTTGGCAGGAGTCCAGAGGGCAGCGCCCTCTGGGGCGTCCCCGGCAGCGGCCGCAGCTTATCAGGAGAGTTTCAGCGTTACGATTTCATAGGGCTTGATGGTGAGGGCGATGGTGCTGCCTGTATGGGCGGCTTCGGATTCCGGCTCCTCCAACAGGTTGCATACCTCCGCCTTTGTGAACGGGGCGTTGAAGGTTACGTTTGTTTTGGTGCAGGCGTTTTCGGATTCGTACAGGCGCACGATCGTGCCGCTGCCGTCCTCGGCCTGCTTGATCGTTTCGATCACCACGTTGGGCGCGTCGGTAAAGGCCAGGGAGAATTTCTCCGCCGCCGTATCGCCCGCGTGCAGCGCCGCGCGCATCGGCTGGTTCAGGCGGTATGCCTCCGATACTGTCCCCGCGTCCTGCCATCCCTCCGCGTGCGGATACAGCGCGTAGGTGAAATCATGCTCCTCCTGGTCGGTGACAGGGTTCGGCTCAATGCCCGATTTTACCAGCGTCAGCGCCATATTGCTGTCCTTGACGGAATGGCCGTATTTGCAGTCGTTCAGCAGGCTGACCCCGTAATGGCCCTCGGACAGGTCAATCCACTTCTGCCCGCAGCTCTCGAATCTGGCCACATCCCAGCTT
>CANCXY010000288.1 GCA_947381875.1 uncultured Clostridia bacterium
CCACAAGCCCAGAAATCAGGGCGACAGCACCACCCAGCAGGTTTGACATGGATTCAGGGCTGGTCAGCCCCGCGAGGAATGTATATATTGCCTCATATGCTGCCGGAATGAGTGTGGGCAGCGCCTCGCCGATGCCTATTGCCAGCGTGGAAATGATCTGCACCGCGCCCTCAGCGAGAGAGGGGAGGGCCTCAATGATTCCCTGTGCCAGCATGAGGATGACTTGCAGAGCCGTGTCCGTGAGGGCGGGCAGGTTATCAAGGATGCCCTGCCCAAGTGCGCCTAAAAGCTGCATGCCTGCGTCCAGCATTTGCGGCAGCATCTCCATAATCATGCCGAGGCCGTCACTTAAAACAGTGCCAAGCGCGTCCATCGCGCCAGAAATGCCTCCGTTTTGGAATGCTTCCGTCACCGAGGCAATGGCCTCTGTGCCAAACTGTGCGAAATCACGCAAAGATGGCGTGAGCTGGTCGGAAAGAACGATTTGAGCGATTTCCAACGCACTTTTGAATTTCATAATATCGCCCGCCAAGTTGTCGTTCATTGCTTCGGCCATATTTGCCGCCGCGTCCGCGGAATCGTCGATTGCCCCGGTCAGTTTTGCAAAATCTTCCTCGGAAGCGTTGATGATAGCCAGCATACCGGCTTGGGCTTCCTGCCCAAACAATGTTGTGGCATATTGAGCTTTTTGTTCTTCTGTAAGTTCCTGAAAAGCGGAACGCAGCGAAAGCATGACATCACGCAGGGAATTCATGTTTCCTGCTTCATCCACAAGAAGGTTGTTAATGATGTCAGAAACCTTTCGCTCTCCTTGCTGTGCGCTTTCTAAATCATAAGTTGCCTGTGCAAGGTTGTTTTGTGCTTTTTCAAGGTTCAGCATGGCCGTCCTTGCCTGCGGCGAATTTTCCCCATACTTTTCCAGTGAACTGTTATATTTTATCTGCGCTTTTTCCAAGTCGGCTGTCCTGTTGGCGACATTGGTCTGCGCCCTTTGCAGCTTTTTATCATCAATCTTTGTGCTGTATTGTACTGTTGCCAACCCAAGAGATGCCATAGCACCTTGCATGTCTTCTGTAGGCTTGACGAGCCGTGAAAGAGCTGAACGCAGGGATGTACCCGCCTGCGACGCCTTGATGCTGCTGTTTCCCATAAGTCCCAGCGCAATAGAAACGTCTTCCACGCTGAACCCAAGAGTACCAGCCAAAGGAGCAACATATTTGAACGATTCGCCCATCTTGCCTACGTCCGTATTCGCACTGGTCGCGGCGACGGCCAGTACATTGGCAAAATGTCCGCTGTCCGCCGCGGTAAGGCCAAAAGCCGTCAGCGCGTCGGTGACAATATCTGAGGTTGTGGCGAGGCTTTCCCCGGATGCGGCGGCTAAATCCATGATACCAGAAATGCCATCCAGCATATCTTGCGTTTCCCAGCCTGCCATCCCCATATAGGTCATGGCTTCGGCAGCTTCGGTTGCGCTGAACTGTGTCTGGGAACCCATTTCGATTGCTTTTGCGCGCAACAGGTCAAAATCTTCCCCGGTCGCACCAGCAATCGCCGATACCTGCGACATCCCGGCATCAAAGCTCATACCCGCGCCGATGGCGCTTTTCGTGAATGCTCCAACGGCGGTTGTCGCTCCAGCCAGCGCGACGCCTGCCGCTTTCCCAAGTCCGCCAAGCGCGCCCTTGAAACAGTCCCCCAGCGTCCTTCCCGCGCTGTCGCCCGCGCTGGACACCTCGCCCGAAAGTTCCTGCTGGAGCATTCCGCTGATGCCTTTGGCCGAGGGCACAATCTGTACATATGCCTTAGCTAATTCCGTCGCCATGCCCGTCCGCCTCCTTCAAAATCTGTGCCCGCGCCGCCTCAAAATCCGCCGCGCTGTCAAAGCCGTACACGTCCTGTGCGTCCGGCGCTTCCTGTATGCCCAAAAGCTGTGCGGAAAGGGACGGCGGTTGCTGCCCGACCTTCGCGCCGCCGAGATGCCAACACAAAATGCCCAGCATGTCAACCAGGCATGCCAATAGGACCGTATCCATGCCCGCCAGCGCGCCCGACTGCTTCCGCCGCACCCGCGCGCCGTCCGGCAGGCCGTTTGCCAGCATTGCCAGGCGGCGCGCGCCGAGGGTGCGGGGATCCAGTACGCCGTACACTTCCGCCAGGTCGCAGAAAAGTTCATCCTCGCCGGTGTGCATCATCCCGGCGAGGATGAGGAGTTTTTTCCCTGTTTCCCGAATGCGTCAAAAATTTCTTTCAGCTCGGACACCAGCGCTGCGACGGGCACCCGCCCACTTTCAGTGCGCAGATGGTCGTAGAGCTTTTGCCGTGTCTCTTTACCCAGAAACAAGCGGCATACGCGCGAAACGGCCATAGGGTCATCGTCCATGCTGTCCGCCAGCGCGTCGACCAGCTCCATGTTGTCAGCGGCGTCCTCGGGCAGGCTGAATGCAAAGCCGCTCTTGGTTGTACCGGTGATCATTCTGTCGCACCTCCCGCTTTGGGCTGCACCATGTACTCATAGTGCGTATTGCCTGCATCGTCTGGCGTGGCGGTGAACGTTGTCTCATAGCCCAGCACCGATTCATCGGCATACTGCACATCGCCCACTGCCGTGACCGCCGCCGTGGGGATTACTACGCGTTTCAGGATACCGCCGCGCAGGATGGTATCAATAACGAGCGCGTTTTCCTCCTGTTCGTCGTTGTTCGCCGTAATGGCCAGCCCCGTTTCCAGTGTGCCTGTCACGTTACTGTCACCGTATACAGCTTTCAGCACCTCGACATTGAGGGCCTCTATCAAAGTCATTTTGAACGTGTCGGGCTTTTCCTTTTTGTAGGTATAGACGGTATCGCCGCCCCATGCCTTGACGCTCTCGCTTTCGGGGCTGTTGGCGTTGGTAACGCCGTCTGTGCTGATGTAGCCGAGGCTGACGAACGCCTCGTTCAGCGCTTCCGCCGCCGATACCGGCAGCGGCGTACCCAGCGGCGCGCGGAACACAGCGCCGCCTTTTTTCGGCTTTGCCACTGTTACTCGTAATCGTTTGGGCATGGTGTTTTCCTCCTTCAATAGTAAACCACGTCGAACACCGCCTGATAGCGGCGGCGTTTGAGCGACGGGTCTGTAAAGCGGTAATCGGTATTCAGTTCCACGCGGCAGATGCCGTCCAGTTCATCCAGCGCAAGCATCGCGTCCTTTACGGCCTCGTTCAGCCGCATAGCGCCCGGCAAATCCGGCGCATACGACTGTACGGCCAGCGTGGCATGACAAAGCCCCTCGCGGCGCCCGCCGCCCGTCTTTTCCACCACATAAAAGCGCGCGGGCGGACTGGGCGGCACTTCGGGCAGCACAGGGGCGTCAAGCAGCGCGGACAGATAATCCATCACAGTTTGTTCAATCATCGCAGTGCCTTCAGTATCGTGTTGTTTTGGACATTTTCGCGGCGGGCAGCATAGCTTTTTGCGTGCAGCGAGGCGTTCACGCGGTTTTTGCCTGTGCGCGTCGTCACCTCATAGCCCGCGCCGAGGCGGGACAAAGCGGCGTTCGCGTGCCCCTCGCATACGGCCATCATTTCCGGGGAGCGCAGAAGTTCCCGCACGCCCG
>CANCXY010000289.1 GCA_947381875.1 uncultured Clostridia bacterium
CCCCACGTCTCGCAACACTCTTTCCCTACACGACGCTCTTCCGATCTCGGCCTACACAGCGTTTTATCAGAAACTCCGCGAGTATGAAAACACCACAGCGTCCGCCTACCAGGCAACCGTGCAGACAGAGAAGCAGCTTGCCAGTCAGCGCGGTTTTGCCAGTGTATTTGACAGCCTGCTGTTCGGCCAGAAGGTGAGCCGGGAACTGTACGATCGGCAGATCGACCTTATCATGGAAAAGCTGGCTCCGCATATGCGCAAATATGCGCGCCTGCTCCAGAAAATCCACGGTCTGGACAAGATGACCTATGCAGACCTGAAACTGACCGTTGACCCAGCCTACGACCCGAAAGTGACGATCGAGGAGTCCCGGAAGTATATTGAACAGGGCCTTGCGATCTTAGGCGGGGAATACGGGCAGATGATCCGCGACGCTTACCAGGGCCGCTGGGTGGATTTTGCGCAGAACGAGGGGAAATGCACCGGCGGTTTCTGTGCCAGCCCCTACGGGAACCATTCCTATATTTTATTGAGCTGGCACGAACGCATGTCCGACGTATTTACGCTGGCGCATGAACTGGGCCACGCGGGGCACTTCAAGGCATGCAACGCCGCGCAGAGCTTTTTCGGCGTGGATGTATCCACCTATTTTGTAGAAGCGCCTTCCACAATGAATGAATTGCTGATGGCGCACTATATGCTTAAAACAAACCCCGATAAGCGGTTCCGCCGCTGGGTACTCAGCTGCATGGTAAGCAACACCTATTACCACAATTTTGTTACGCATTTGTTGGAGGCAGCCTACCAGCGCGAGGTATACCGCATTGTAGATGCGGGAGGAAGCGTATCGGCGCAGATGTTGGATACGATTATGCGCGATACCCTCGCGAAATTCTGGGGCGACGCGGTAGAACTGACCGAGGGCGCGGAACTGACCTGGATGCGCCAGCCGCACTACTATATGGGGCTGTACTCCTACACCTACAGCGCGGGCCTCACGGTGGCAACACAGGCGTGCAAGCGCATTGAACGGGAAGGGCAGCCCGCTGTGGAGGACTGGAAACGTGTCCTGGCAGCAGGCGGCACGAAGACGCCGCTGGAACTGGCGCAGATGGCGGGCGTCGATATCTCTACGGACGCGCCGCTGCTGGATACGATCGAAACCATCGGCGGCTATATCGACGAGATTTGCCACCTGACGGAGGAACTGGGCTGACGCTGAGGAACCCTATCCGGCTGTAATCAACTTTCTACGCACGATGATTCGACAAGGAGGATCACCATGAAACGATTTGTCGCCCTGCTGCTTGTGCTTGCCATGAGTACAACGCTTTGCGCCGGGGCTTTTGCCGCGCCTTCCCCACTGGGTGTGTCTGCCCGCGGGGCTGTTCTGTATGCCACAGGGCAAAATGAGGACACCTTAAACGAAGGAACAGAGCTTTTGACAGAAGAACATTTGGAGGAACCCAAAGACCAGAAGGACAAGGAAACAGATAAAGACAGCGGGAATGAGAACGAGGGGTCAGACGACACGCAATCTTCGGAAGATCCTTCAGAGACGGATCCCCCTGATGAAAATGATGATAACAATGAAAACGATGAGCCGTCAAACACCCCAGAAAGCGGTGATATAGGCGCCGCGTTTACGCAGAAAGCTCCCGTAGTGGATACAGGGACTGACATTGTTCAGCAGCCCGAAAACAATGATTCTAACAAGGAGCCATCCGATGTAACTCCGCGCATGCGCGTTATTATCCGTGAAGGCAGCCAGTCTGTGAAGGAGGGGACATCATTCGACGTTTCTCTTCAGAAAATGGGGGCTGCCGAGAGGAATAAATCAGAAACAGTGAAAATAGGCGGTTTTGCGGATTTTGAGGATTTGACGGCAGGGGAGTACACGCTGCAAATCAAGTTCAACCGCTATATGAATTTTACGCAGACTGTCCAAGTAGATAGTTGGGATATTACGCTGGAATTTTACACGGGCATTCTTTCAAATATCACGTATCAAAAGAACACCCCGCACCCAGGTGTGCTGCTTTGCGGTGACTGGAACAATGACGGCTTCCTCTCCAAGGAAGATGATGTCAACGCCCTTGTCTCCTTGTTAGAGGAGGATAGCAGCGAAGCGTCCCTGTCTGACCTGGATATGCTTATCGAGGCATTGCAGATACAGACAGGCGGTTATGATTTCAATGCTTCGCCGGTACGGACTGTGCCAGCCGCCGGTGTGCAGGCAGTGACATTGGAGGGCACCGACATAAAAGAAGGAACGCCGCAGGACCTTGCAGTCGGAAGCGGCGCTGTGACGCTTGCGCGTGCGGATGGGGATTCCATTTCCAGTGAAAAGCCTGTGGAAATTGAATTTTCTCTGGATCATGCAATGCAGGGGATCGTTATCCATACACCGCAGGACGCACCGATTGTGGAAGGGTCTGTGGTTGTGGAATATGAGGAAAATGGGAAACGGCATACCGCTACCATCCCAATCGCTGATAGTGTGCATTTCCTCCTGGAAAATGATGCTATATCGGAACGTGATGCTGTCCATGCCATTCGGATCGACTTAGGCAGTCAGATCGCTGTCAAAAAAGTAACGATCCGCATTACAAAGACACAGAAGGACGCAAAACTTGCTGAGATAACAGCGGTGGAATTCCTGAACGATATGGAAGACCGCATCCCCGCCCCGGCAACGGATATACCTCAGAAAGTACAAGGGACACCCCAGGACGCCCAATTTATTGTAAGCTGGAATCATTGTGCTAATGTGACGGGCTATGAGGTCGAGATCGCCTGTAACGGCAAGACGGATACTCGCCGTGTAAAGGCAAACACCTTGCTTGTTTCCAGTTTCAACAATGATAAAATCGTCAACAATACAGATTATACCGTGCGTGTGCGTTCGACAAACGGCGATTGGAAAAGCTCCTACAGCGATTCCGTCACCGTAACGCCGGTCCCTTCCAAGCGGCCGGATGCCCCGGATAACCTGCGGGCTGTCGGTGCATACAGAAGTATCCAGGTTTCTTGGAAAAACATGAAAAATACCGACAGCTATAATCTGTTTTACCGCAAAAAGGGAGATACCCAGTATACGAAAATCACCAATATCAAGGGAAGTTCTTACAAGATCACAAACTTGGAAGATCAGCAAACCTACGAATTATATGTAACAGGCGTAAACGATCTGGGCGAGAGCCGCCCGTCGCTCACAGCCTCCGCGACAACAACCAACGTGGACGCGGCGCAGATGCCGCAGTATGGCCTTATCAACAAAACTCCCGCAGGCAGCGAGGGGGCCGCGATTGTTGGAGTCACCACACGGGAGGGCGGCATGGTAGCCAGCGCCTTGGATACAGCGGGCGGTACCGCCCTGGGCACAGCGGATAAAGACGCTTCCTCCTATTACGAGTTCGCCACCTGGGACAGCGGCGGCTATAACGCTATGGGTTCCCACGGCGTTACCTGGGAATTTGATAAACCGTACAAAATTCAAACGCTTGCCCTGTCCGAGCCTGTACCGCAAAGCCCCCAGTACGGCTATGCGCGGGTGGCCTGGACGGACGAGAA
>CANCXY010000290.1 GCA_947381875.1 uncultured Clostridia bacterium
CCCACGTCTCGCAACACTCTTTCCCTACACGACGCTCTTCCGATCTCTGGAGAGCGGAGAACTGACGGCGGCCGCCTCGGCTGCGGGCGCGCCGGTGGATGCGCTGCTGGCGGCGCTGCGGGGGTTGGACCGCACCTTCTTAGGCTGTGATCTGCTGCAAACGCCGGGCCTTCACGGGGCGATCTTTTTGTACCCCATCCTCGCCGTTGCCAGCACCTGGCTATTGTGTGTGCTGCAAAACCGCTCGAACGTTCTGCAGCGCGAGCAGGAGGGCTTTGGCCACTGGGGAACCTCGCTTCTTATGATTTTGCTGGCGGCCTATCTGTCGTTTGCTGTTCCGGCCGCCGCGGTGCTGTATTGGACGGCGGGGAATCTTTTGTCGATCGCCGTTATGTATTTGATGAATGCGGTGATCGACCCGCGCAGGCACATTGATTACGCGGCGCTGGAGCAAAGCAAGAGAATGCTTGCCGACGCAGCAAAGCACAAGAAATCCAAAAAGGAAATAAAGGAAGAGGCGCGGCTGAGCAAGGCGGATTACAAGCGCTTTTTCGCGGAAAGCGCCGAAAAAAAGGAGCTTGTCTTCTATTCTGTGCGGGGCGGCTTTTACCGTTATTACAAGGGCCTGATCGAGCACATTCTGTCAAGCAGCGATATTGTGATCCACTATGTGACAAGCGATCTGCACGACGAGGTGTTTTCGATGCAGAGTGAAAAATTCAAGGCTTATTACATAGACGGCAACGAGTTGATCTATTGGTTTATGAAGCTGGATACGGACGTTATGGTCATGACGATGCCGGAGCTGGAAAAATACTATTACAAACGGTCGCTGGTGCGCAAGGACATCGACTATATTTATGTGTTCCACGCGATGGTGAGCACCCACATGATTTACCGGACAGGTGCTTTCGACTGCTACGACACCATCTTCTGTGTGGGGCCGCACCACGTCCGGGAGATCCGGGAGACGGAAAAGCTGTGCGGTCTGCCCCCGAAACGGCTGGTTGCATTCGGGTACCCGCTGCTGGATGATTTGATCGGCCATTACCAGAGCCTGGCCCATGAGAAAAACGAGCGGTTCCAGGTCCTGATTGCGCCTTCTCATCACGAAGGCAATATTATGGACAGCTGCCTGGACGCGCTGCTTGCCTCTTTGGCGGGCCATGGCTGGCGTATCATCGTGCGCCCGCACCCCCAGTACGTCAAGCGAAACCCCGCAAGAATAGCCGAACTGAAAAACCGGTACAAAGCGGTGGGGGATATTGCATTCGAGACGGATTTTTCCACCAACGAAAGCCAATACCGCTCGGATGTGATGATCACCGACTGGTCGGGTATTTCGATGGAGTTTTCCTTTGCAACGTTAAAGCCGTGCATTTACATTGATACGCCCATGAAGGTATTAAACCCGGATTGGGAAAAATATGAGAGCCGCCCGGCGCTGCTTGAAATACGCAGCCAGATCGGACAATCCTTCCGGCTGGACGAGGTGGACAGGATCGGCCAAACCGTCGCCGACATCCAACAGGGAAAGATCCTGGACCAGGCGTCGATTGCAAAAATGATCGGGCAATATGTCTACCATGTAGGCGATTACGGCGCGGCGGGCGCAAGCTATATCATACAGGAAATTGAGGAAAATAGGGCCAAAAATCCAAAAGACGGGAGGGCACAGAATACTTGAACGAGAGGAAAAAGACCGTATATCTTTGCATGAGCACCGATGTGCTGCATGGAGGACACATTGAGATAATCCGAAAAGCGGCGGAACTTGGGGATTTGACCGTCGGCGTACTGACCAACGAGGTGGTTGCTACATACAAAAGATACCCAATGCTTTCGTGTGAAGAGAGAATGAAGATCGTTTCGGGGATCAAGGGCGTCTGCCGTGTTGTGAAACAGGATGAGATCAGCTATCAAAAGCCCCTGAAGGAATTTCAGCCGGACTACATTGTACACGGGGACGATTGGCGCACCGGGTTTCAGGCGCCGGTGCGGGAGGAGTGTATACGCCTTTTAAAGGCGTACGGCGGGGAACTGGTAGAGTTTCCCTACTCGCAGAACAGCGAATACGAGGCGCTGGAGGCTGCGGTGCGGGCACGGCTGTCCATTCCGGATTACCGCCGGGGCCGGTTAAAGCATCTGCTGGAGGAAAAGGGCTTTGTCACCTGTATTGAGGCGCACAACGGCATAACGGGCCTGATTGCGGAAACAGCGTGCGTTCCGGAACAGGGAAAGGCGCGCCAGTTTGACGGGATGTGGGTGTCGAGCCTCTGCGATTCAACGGCCAAGGGCAAGCCGGACATTGAACTGGTGGATTTCTCCAGCCGCATGGCGACGATCAACGACATCATGGAGGTGACAACCAAGCCGATCATTTTAGACGGAGATACCGGCGGACTGACGGAGCATTTTGTCTATACGGTGCGCAGCCTGGAGCGAATTGGTGTTTCGGCCGTCATCATCGAGGACAAGGTGGGACTCAAGAAAAATTCGCTGTTCGGCACAGAGGTGGAGCAGACGCAGGACGGCATCGAAAATTTCTGCGAAAAGATCCGCGCCGGAAAGGCGGCGCAGAAGACAAAGGACTTTTTGATTATCGCGCGCATTGAAAGCCTGATTCTGGAAAAAGGGATTGATGACGCGCTGGACCGCGCGCGAGCCTATGTAAAAGCGGGCGCGGACGGGATTATGATCCACAGTAGGCAAAAATCGCCCGAGGAGATTTTTGCGTTTGTGGACCGTTTTCGCTGCGAAAACAGGCACTCCAACCTTGTTGTAGTGCCTACATCCTTTAACAGCGTGACAGAAGAGGAGTTCAAGGCGCGAGGCGTTAACGTGGTGATTTACGCGAATCATCTGATCCGTAGCAGCTTTCCGGCCATGAAGAAAACGGCGGAAGCGATTTTGAAAAACCACCGCGCAAAGGAGGCAGACGAGACATACTGTATGCCGATTAAAGAAATTTTATCGTTGATTCCGGAAGAATAGGGAGGAAGAAAAATGGATTTACAGGAGAGGGTACGTTTGAAAAAAGCGGATCGCAGCGAGTTGTACAGCTTGGAGCCGCCGTTTCCCTATACGAATTTTCTGATTGAACTTTCCAACGCGTGTAATCATGCATGTCTGTTCTGCGCACATCAAAAAATGAAGCGCAAGGTGGGAAAGATTGATCCCAAGATGGCGGAGCGTGTGCTGCGTCAGGCGTATGAGTTGGGCACGCGGGAGGTAGGGCTGTACGCGACGGGCGAGCCGTTTATCGTACCGGAATTAGCGGATTATGTCAAGCTTGCCAAAGACATCGGCTACGAATACGTCTATATCACCTCCAACGGCGCGTTGGCCACGCCGGAGCGTATCCGCGCGGTTGTGGACGCGGGGGTAGACAGCGTGAAATTTTCTATCAACGCGCCGGAGCGCAAAATGTACGCATTCATTCATGGCAAAGACGATTTTGACACGGTGATGGAGAACCTCAAATATCTGAACCAATACCGAAAAGAGAGCGGGCGCTCATTTAAGATTTATGTCACGGGAATCCTCACCCGCTTTACGGAAGCG
>CANCXY010000291.1 GCA_947381875.1 uncultured Clostridia bacterium
AGATGTCCGTGCGTGACTGGAGTTCAGACGTGTGCTCTTCCGATCTCGCAGGCGGTGCAGAGCCTTATCACATTCGGCTTTGTCGGCTTTGAGGTGATTACAGGGCTTGTGCTGGCGGGGCTGCTGATCTTCCTGGACGTGGAAAAGGATATTGATAAAAAGCAGGCGGAGATGAAAGCAAAGAAAGGAAACGGGCAATGAAAGCAATCCAGTTGAAAACAGAATATCTCTCCGAACCAATGGGGATCGACGCAGAGAGGCCGCGCCTTTTCTGGAACTGCGAGGGCGGCGAAAAGCAGACGGCGTATCAAATCATCGCCGCTAAGGAAACCGGCGCGGTGTTGTGGGACAGCGGCAAAATAGCAAACCCGTCAATGCGGTCTGCATGGGGCAGCGCACCCGTCCCGCCGCGCACCCATGTGACATGGCGCGTGCGCCTGTGGGATGAAAACAGCGAACCGGGCGAATGGGCCGGGACTTCCTTTGAAACGGGCCTGCCAAAAGGCGAACCGTGGGCGGCGAAGTGGATCAGCGGCGACTACACGCCGAAGAAAAACACGCGCTATCCCGTCGACTGCTTTTGCAAATCGTTCACCATGTCCGATATCCAAAAAGCGCGGCTCTATATCACGGCCTGCGGGCTGTATGAGGCGAAATTGAACGGCGTGCGCGTCGGCGGATTCATCCTCGCCCCCGGCCATACCGATTACCGCAAACGCGTACAGTACCAGACGTATGACGTAACAGCGCTTTTGCAAAGCGGCGAAAACACGCTGACCGTGCAGCTTGCCGATGGCTGGTACCGTGGGAGCTGCGGGGCCTGGGGGCTTTTGAACCAGTACGGCACACAGACAAAGCTGCTATCGCAGTTGGAGCTGACGCGCGCGGACGGTTCCGTGCAGATCATAGGCACCGATGAAAGCTGGTGGTGGAGCAATGACGGCCCCATCCGCCGCGCCGACAACAAGGACGGCGAGGCGGTGGACGCGCGCCGGAAGCCCAGCTACATCGGCCATGCGCGGGCTGTCAGCCATCCCGTGATCCCTACGGCATCCAACAATGTGCCTGTTGCCGAACATGAGACGTTCACGCCCACAGTGATAAAAACGCCGTCCGGCAAAACGGTGTTGGATTTTGGGCAGAATATCGCGGGCTATGTGTCCTTCTCAGTGGAAGCCCAGGCGGGGCAGAAGATCAAGCTGCGCTTTGGGGAAATGCTGGACGAAAACGGCGAGTTCACACAGAAAAATATCCAGTGTTCCAATAAAAGGAAAACAACGCCCTTACAGCAGGTAGTGTACGCCTGCAAAAAGGGCCAGAACAAATACAAGACCACGTTCGCCATTTTCGGTTTCCAGTATGTGCTGGTAGAGGGAGATATACCCGTCAACCCGGCCTGTTTTACGGCCATTGCCGTCTATTCCGATATGGAGTGCACAGGATGGTTTGAAAGCTCCAACACGCTGCTGGACCGCTTTGTGGAAAATACCGTGTGGAGCGCTAAAAACAACCACGCCGATCTGCCCACCGACTGTCCCACCCGCGAGCGTCACGGATGGAGCGGCGACGCGCAGATCTTCTGCCCCACGGCCTGTTTCCTGTTTAACTATGCGCCCATGGCGCAAAAGTACCTGAACGATCTGTACGACTGGCAGAAGCCCGACGGCAAACTGCCGCAGATCGCGCCGGAGGGCGGCACGGACCCTTATATGAAAGCGATGGACGGCTCTGTCGGATGGGCCGATGCGGGCGTGCTGATGCCCTATGCGCTGTGGAAGCAGTACGGCGATACGGGGATACTGAAAAAACACCTGCCCGGCATGCGCAAATACGCCCGCTTCATGCAAAGGCGCTGCGGGAAATGGTATCCGACAGCCCGGCGCACCGGGCTGAAAGGGGAAGAAAAACGATATCTTTCCAACTATGGGCAGGCTTACGGCGAGTGGGCGGAGCCGGATGAAGTGCATCATATGACATGGAAGGACTGCGCCGTCCCGCAGCCGGAGGTCGCCACCGCCTATACCGCCTATGTGCTGAGATGTTTGGCAGAGATGGAATCGGCGATAGGGAACGCCGCCGGGGCCGACGCGGACAGGGCCTTTGCCGAAGGTTGCCGCCGCAGCTATCAGGCGCTTGTACAGACGCCCGCTTACAGTTTGGATACGGATCGTCAGGCGCGGCTTGTCCGCCCGCTGTATATGGGTTTGCTGGATGAAGGGCAGGCGGCGTATGCGAAACAGCGCCTTGTGCGGGCGCTGGAAAAGTACGGCTGGCGCGTCGGCACGGGGTTCCTCTCCACCCCGTTGATCCTGGACGTTTTAGGGGATATCGACATGGAGTACGCCTACCGTCTTTTGGAAAATGAGGAGATGCCCGGCTGGCTGTTCATGCCGAAAAAGGGCGCGTCGACCATCTGGGAGGCGTGGGAGGGCAGTGAAGCGCCGAACGGCGGCATTGCCTCGCTCGACCACTATTCCAAAGGCGCGGTGTGCCGCTGGCTGTTCGATACCATGTGCGGCATCCGTATGGATGGCGAAAACCGCTTTGTGATAGCGCCCCGCCCCGGCGGGCATTTCACGCATGCCAGAGCCGTTTACAACAGCATCTATGGGAAAGTGGAGAGCGGGTGGAAGAAAACGGACGCCGGGACCGTCTATACGATATATATCCCCGCGAACTGCACAGCCCGCGTGCTTTTGCCGGACGGCAGCCACCGCACGCAGGAACCTGGTGAAGTGGTGTATTCTGTCCCCGCGGAGTGGGAATAAATATTTAGTGTTTTCTGAATCCTGAAAAGCGTTGGCTTGATAGTGATAAGGAACTAAATTCACTTACTACTGTTGGCTGACAGTTTCGGAGTGCATACGACATCCCGCCTGATTCCTAACGAGGATTCAGGCGGGATGTTTTATAAGTCTATGGAGAAACTCGTTTTCCACAAATTCAATATTGAAACGGCCTGTATGGAACTACGGCTTATAGTATGAAGAAAAAATGTCCCGCATTGGTAGAAACTTCTGTGCTGGATGAACTATAAATCGTTGTGATGGAAACCACATCTGCCGGGTCTCTTTCGTTGACGTACTGCGCCCCGATGCTGGAGCTTCCCGTTTTATAGTAAGTGGTGGTACCGGCACTGATCCGTGCGGGAAGTCGTTCAAAGGTCATTTCCCCTGCTGAACCATCCTTCGTTTCTGTGCGCTGCCCCTCGGTTCTGGGCCTGCCATACAGGCGGTAAATGATGAAACAAGCAATGGCCACACCTGCAAGCCAGCCAATTACTCCCTTCAGAAACCAAAGAGCCACATGGATTGCCAGTGCCACCGCCGTCCCCTTTACACCCTTTTTGGCCATGAACGTCATGGCAACGCCCACAACTGTCAGAACGACACCAAACATCACAGCCGCGAAACCGAGCCCCAGCGTCTCGGTGATTCCCTTCAGATTTTCGTAGAGAATCACACCCACCAACGTTGCAAGGCACTCAGCGTTTTTCTTTAATAAACTCATAACCTATAATCTCCTCTGTTGTTATACAACTGCTACCATTCAA
>CANCXY010000292.1 GCA_947381875.1 uncultured Clostridia bacterium
GCAGCTATTTGCAGGGGCACCCCAACATGAACACGGTGCCGGGCGTGGATATGTCGACGGGCAGCCTGGGGCAGGGCGTATCGGCGGCGTGCGGCATGGCGCTTGGCGCGAAATATCAGGGGAGCAGCGTGCGCGTGTATTCGCTTTTGGGCGACGGCGAAATTGCCGAGGGCGAGGTGTGGGAAGCCGCGATGTTTGCGGTGCACTACAAATTGGATAACCTCTGCCTGCTGGTCGACGTGAACGGCCTGCAAATCGACGGCCCGACGGCACAGGTGATGAACTCCGCGCCGCTGGATAAGAAATTTGAGGCGTTCGGCTTCTTTGTGCAGACAGTTGACGGGCAGAGTTTCCCGGCGCTGGAGACTGCGTTCGCCGCCGCGCGCGCGGAGAAGGGGAGGCCCTCGGTCATCCTGCTAAAGACGACGAAGGGCAAGGATGTCAGCTATATGGAAAACGCTGTCGGCTGGCACGGAAAAGCGCCGAACGACACCGAGTATGAACAGGGGATGCAGGAACTGCGCGCCATTTTAGCGGGATTGGAGGCGGAAACGGTATGAGCGAAGCAAAAGCAGTGGCAACGCGCGACAGCTACGGCGCGGCGCTGACAGAACTGGGCAAAGAACACGAAAATCTTGTGGTGCTTGACGCCGACCTCGCCGCCGCCACCAAGACAGGCGTATTCAAAAAGGCGTTCCCGCAGCGCCATATCGACTGCGGCATTGCCGAGCAGAACATGATGGGCGTCGCGGCAGGCCTGGCGGCGATGGGTTTTGTGCCGTTTGCGTCCAGCTTTGCGATGTTCGCGGCGGGCCGCGCGTTTGAGCAGGTACGCAATTCCATCGGTTATCCGCATTTGAACGTGAAAATCGGCGCGACGCATGCGGGCATCTCTGTAGGCGAGGACGGCGCGAGCCACCAGTGCTGCGAGGATTTCGCGCTGATGCGCAGTATCCCCGGTATGGTGGTACTGTGCCCGTCTGACGACGTGGAGGCGAAAGCGGCGGTAAAGGCGGCCTATGAACATGAAGGGCCTGTGTACCTGCGTTTTGGCCGCTTGGCTGTGCCCGTGTTCCACGACGCGGAAACGTTCCATTTTGAGATCGGCAAAGGCGAAGTGCTAAGCGAGGGGAACGATATTGCCCTGCTTGCCACGGGCCTGATGGTGGCCGAGGCCGTGGACGCCGCGAGACAGCTTGCGGAAAAAGGCGTTCAGGCGCGTGTTATCAACCTGTGTTCCATCAAGCCGCTGGATACGGAGATTGTTTTGAAAGCCGCCCGCGAATGCGGGAAGATCGTGACATGCGAGGAGCATTCCATTATCGGCGGCCTGGGTGAGGCTGTGTGCGCCGCCGTGGCCGAGGCGGGGGTGCCGTGCAAGGTAAAGCGCGTGGGCGTCAACGATGAATTCGGCCATTCCGGCCCCGCAAAGGCGTTGCTGGAGCAGTTTGGGCTTTCGGCGGCGCATATCGCCGAGGAGGCGCTGGCGCTCCTGTAAAGGGGCGGGCTGCTGGAGACTGCCCAGAGGCACTGCCTTTGGAATCCTATCTAAAAAATGTAGGAGGTATTGGCGTGAAAAAAATCGCCGCTTTTATATTGGCACTATCTCTGGCGCTGAGCCTCTGTGCGTGTTCCAAAGCGGATCGGCTCCCATCCCTCTCAGAGATTGCGAAGAACGGTGCGGAGTGGGGCAGTGAGCATATCCAGCAGGTGCAGGGCTGTACGCTGGCAGACCTGGAAAAAGCGTGGGACGAAGCTGATGGCGAATTGCCCGGAGAGTACGCTTACTTCTGGAAAGTAGATGATACAACATCGGTCAATGTGTATTACCACAAAAATGCGAAGATCGAGCGGATTACCGTCACTGGCTCGGATGAAGTGAGCGGTACGATTGAATAACAGACTATAGGAACAATACACACTATAGAGTGAATACGGGAATATTTTACAGGCAAAAGCAGCCCCGCGCCGCATTATATGGATTAGCGGCGCGGGGTTGTGTATGATGTTTTTTGCGGCAGCCAAAGTGGGTTTGCCCTGTTTCAGGGCGTGCCCGTCTGCGGAAAAGGCAATGGAAGGAGAGGGAACAGGAATGGGGCATCATCACAGAAGCAAAAGGGGCAAAAAGAAACGGCAGCGCGGGATATTGATCGCCGGGCTGCTATGTATGGTATTGGCAGTTGTGGCAGTTGGCGTGGCTTTAGATATCCATTCCCGGCCAAATACAGGGGATTCCGGGCTTGCTTCTGTCATCTCGGAAAGCCATCCCGGCAAGGTGCCGGAGAATATCCCTGTCAAAATACCGGAAAGCGCGCCCGGCCCAACCGAAGAAGAACTCCGGTTCCAGGCGGTGCTTGATACGTTGGGGGACCGCTGTACAGGCAGCGCGCCACAGATCAAAGACCCCGCCGTCTGGAATGAGGGCGGCAAGGCGCTGATGGATCGCCTGGAGGCGGATCCGGTGTACCAGGCGTATGGGCTGACGGCCAGCGCACAGCAGCCGGAGAAGTACCCATACCTGATTGCGGTGAACCGCGCGGCCTCCACAGTGACAGTGTATACGCCGGATGAGGAGGGGCGGTACACGGTTCCGTATATGGCGATGGTATGCAGCGGCGGGGAGAATACGCCGATGGGCTTTTATAATACGCCGATCCGCTATAACTGGCGTTTACTGGCTGGCCCGTGCTACGGGCAGTATGCGACGCGGATCTGGTCGAGCTATTTGTTCCACAGTGTCCCCTATTACACGCAGTACCAAGATGATTTGGAGTATGACCAGTTCAACCAGCTTGGCACGCTGGCGTCGCTCGGCTGTATCCGGCTGATGGTGGTGGATGTGAAATGGATCTACGACAACTGCCCCATTGGCACGCTGGTCATTCTGTACGACGATGCGGAAGATCCGGGCCCCATGGGGAAGCCGGGCACAATCTATACCGACCCGGAGGACGAGGCGCTGCGCGGCTGGGACCCCACTGACCCCGATGAACGCAATCCGTGGGATGATAAGTATCTGCCCGGGACGGCGATCCGAAGCGACGCGGCCTGGGAAGAATACAACGCGGCGATGGAAGATGGGCGCTGGAGCGGAAGCGTCAATCATGGCGCGCTGCGAGGATTCAGTACGGATTCCAAAAAAGAGGGGACGCGCGGATAAATTGCGGCAGCGCCCCCAGGAATGGTTGAAAATGGAATGCCATTTATTTGTATGCCAGCTCATCAAGCGGCCTGATTCCAAACACTGCCACAATACAGGGAAAGCCTATAACCAATCCGGCTCCTCACAAGAGGGGGTGGTGCGTATCTGCGGGGAGCTTATTTCCAGAACATCCCTCAAAGAGATATCCCTGCCGCTGCATAGCTGTATGCAGTGCGCCGCTTCATCCACCCGCTTAAAAGCGCCTGTGACGGTGATATATCTGCCGCCTTTCTTGCGCGTGTCCGGCACAAAATAGGTGATGCGCACCTGGGGGCGGTCTGAACTGCTCCCCGTCAAGTAGACAGTAAAATAAAATGCAAAATTATGTCAGGCA
>CANCXY010000293.1 GCA_947381875.1 uncultured Clostridia bacterium
CTGCCGCCCGGACCTGCCCAAAGGGCGCTGCCCTTTGGAATCCTGCCAGAGGCGCGGCCTCTGGACTCCGCCAAAGGGGGCAAGCCCCCTTTGGAATCCCATCTTGCGCGAAAATTGCATTTTCGCGCCCCTATATCTATTTATGTGTGCGCGCCGCCGTGCACTGTGGGGGAAATGGATACCCGCAGTGGGGACGCGCCCCTTACTTTACGGAAATCCTTTTTGTCTGTTTCTTTTCACCAAAGGCGGGGAGAAACCGGCGCTTTCAGCTCTCTTTACAAAACCTGTTACGGATGATATACTTTCTACAGAACACGGCTATTACGGGGCTATGGGGAAAGGGGTACGACATGGAGGAGAATGGCTGCGCTTTTACGGGGCATCGCCCGCATAAGTTTCCCTGGCATTACAACGAAATGGACAGCCGGTGCGTGGCTTTGAAAAACGCGCTGGCCCAGCAGATTGCCCGGCTGGCAAGCGCCGGGATAACGGATTTCTACAGCGGCGGCGCGGACGGCGTGGACTGCTGGGCCGCCCTCCATGTTTTAGCCCTGCGCGAACAAAACCCCTTCCTGCGGCTCCATCTTATTTTGCCCCACGAGGCGCAGGCGGACGGCTGGAGCGCCCCCGCGCAGGAACGGTATGAGGAGATAAAACAGCGGGCGGATTCGGTGGAATATGTGAGCCGTGTGTATTATGATGGGTGTATGATGGACCGCAATCACCGGCTGGTGGACGCCGCCCGGATATTGCTGGCCGTTTATAACGGGGAGCGGCGCGGCGGCACCGCAGCCACTGTGCGCTATGCCCGGAAATCAGGAAGGGAAATCATTGTGCTGGAGCCGGTTTCTTTGGATGTATGGGAAAGAAAAAGAGGATAGGGGTGAGGGGCGAAAAGGAGTTACAAAACCCAAAATGTTTTAATTGTTATTTGTTTTTAGGAGAAATCATAATATACTGCGGTTCATCTGCGCCGCCTATTGTTCCAATACCGTTAGAAACAATAACGTTCTGCGGCCCGTCTGCACCGCCTGTTCTTCCAACACTGTTAGAAACAATAACATCCTGCGGTCCATCTGCGCCGCCGATTCTTCCAATACCGTTAGAAACAATAACGTTTTGCGGCCCATCCGCACCGCCGATTGTCCCGATATCTTTAGCAACGACAACTCTTTGCGGTTCGTCTACGCTGCTTATTGGCCCAATATTATAGGAGTCGTCAAAATGGAGACAGGGCGTCATAAACAGAAACCCGGCAATAACCAGAACAATAACAGCCCACAGCATTTTCTGTTTTGTTTTATATTCCATATCATAATACCCTCCCTGTAATTCATCATACCGCTGACAAAAGCGGCGCTCTGAGGATGAACATCTTTTAAAATTGCCTGCACACCGGCATTATCCTCTTTGTTTTATTTGGTTTCATTATAGCACAGAACACCACACTTGTCAATTATTTGTCAATAAATTTGCAAAGACCGCCTGTGTGAAATTCTTTGAAAAAACCGCTTGACAACCCCCGCCCTTGTCGGGTATACTATATCCCATACAGAAAATGCGCAGAAGGGGAGCACGCACACCGTACCGCGCCGCAGAGAGCTGTTGGCTGGTGGAAAACAGCGCCGGAGGTGTTTGCGCACTGGCCCCGGAGCAGCAGGCTGAAAGGCTGTCTGGCTGAGTAGGCTGTGCCGGGTTTGGCACCGTTATCATGCCAGGCTGTTCGCCCTTCGGGCTGACGGCGCAGAGAGGCCGGGTATCCCCCGGCAACAAGAGTGGTACCGCGAAGTGTTTTGAACGCTCCGTCTCTTGACCCTGTAAAGGTCTATGAGACGGGGCGTTTTTGGGAGTGTCCGAACCATAGAACGGTTTCCGTGTGTATCCCCGCTTTGCGGGCGGGGATACATACAAAAACGCCCCGCTTTGGACATTCCCGTAGCGATTTTTCCGTGTATCCCCGCTGCGGGCAGGGAACACACAAAGGCTGTTTCTAAAAAATCTGTAAGAAGGAGTTATCCGCCATGATGCACCCAGACAAGTACAAGCCCGGCTACTATCCCGCGCCCGCGTGCGAGATGCGCTGGGCGAAAAAAGACCACATCGAAACGCCGCCCATCTGGTGCAGCGTCGATTTGCGCGACGGCAACCAAAGCCTGATTGTGCCGATGAGCTTAGAAGAAAAGCTGGACTTTTTCGGCTTTTTAGTGAAATTGGGGTTCAAGGAAATCGAAGTCGGCTTCCCGGCGGCCAGCGAGACGGAATATGAATTTCTGCGCGCGCTGATCGAACGCGATCTGATCCCCGCCGACGTGACGGTGCAGGTGCTGACACAGTGCCGCGAACATATCATCCGCAAGACATTCGACGCATTGAAGGGCGCGCCAAGCGCCATCGTGCATTTCTACAATTCCACAAGCGTGGCGCAGCGGGAGCAGGTATTTAAGAAATCGAAGGATGAAATCAAGAAAATCGCCACGGACGGCGCGGAGCTTGTCAAGCAGCTTGCGGGGGAATACGAGGGGAATTTCCGCTTTGAGTACAGCCCGGAGAGCTTCACCGGCACAGAGCCGGAATACGCGCTGGAGGTATGCAACGCGGTATTGGATATCTTACAGCCGACGGCGGAAAAGCCGGTAGTGATCAACCTGCCGGTGACGGTAGCCATGAGCATGAGCCATGTGTACGCGAACCAGATTGAATACATGAGCGACCATTTGGCGTACCGGGAACATGTGATATTGAGCCTGCACCCGCACAACGACCGCGGCTGCGGCGTGGCGGATACCGAACTGGGCCTGCTGGCGGGGGCGGACCGCGTGGAAGGGACGCTGTTCGGCAACGGCGAGCGCACGGGCAATGTGGATATCGTGACGCTGGCGATGAACATGTACAGCCACGGCGTGGACCCGAAGCTGGATTTTTCCGATATGCCGTCCGTTGTGGCCGAGTACGAAAAGGTGACGCGCATGCACGTTTACGAGCGCGCGCCGTATGCGGGGGCGCTGGTGTTCGCGGCGTTCAGCGGCAGCCATCAGGACGCAATCGCGAAGGGCATGAAATGGCGCGAGGAGAAAAACCTGTACGAGTGGACGGTTCCATATCTGCCCATTGACCCGCACGACGTAGGGCGCGAATATGAGACGGACGTAATCCGCATCAACAGCCAGTCGGGCAAGGGCGGCATCGGGTATGTGCTGGAACAGAACTACGGCTACGACCTGCCCGCGAAGATGCGCGAGGCGCTGGGGTACGCGGTAAAGAGCGTCAGCGACCACCTGCACAAGGAGCTTTCCCCGCGCGAGGTCTACGGCATTTTCGAGAGCGAGTTTGTCAACAGGGAGGAGCCGTTCGCCATCCCGGAGGCGCACTATATCCAGAAGGACGGCATCTACGCGATGGTGACGGTGCGCGAGGGCGATATTTCGATGGAATACACCGGCAAGGGCAACGGCCGCCTGGACGCTGTGGCGAACGCCATCCGCAAGGAGATCGGAAGAGCGTCGTGTAGGGAAAGAGTGTTGCGAGACGTGG
>CANCXY010000294.1 GCA_947381875.1 uncultured Clostridia bacterium
CTCTGCCTCTGGACTCCGCCAAAGGGGCGCAGCCCCTTTGGAAACCCATCCTGGGGCAAGGAGAAAGGCAGGGTTGTGGGAAGTGCGGCGGGAGAAGAAGCGTGTAGGGGGAAGCAGAGATTTTGGTGTGTGCCGCCTAAGGGCGGCGAAATATGGGAAAGGGGTTGAGTGTATGCGGTCGGTAGGTTGGAACACCGCGCAGTATCCGGCGCAGGATTGGGTGTATGGGAAGAAAGACGCACAACAGGAAAGCGCGCCGCGTTCCGGCGTGGCTGTAGAGCAGGCGCAAAACGGTCCTGTGCCTGTAGATACGGGTGCGCAGGCGGCCTCTGCGCCCGCTGGCCTCACCGCCGCGCTCGCCGCTGCCCAGACCGCCCGCTCAGCGTTTTTCGCCGCGCAGGAGGAGGGCACAGCCCCAGCACGGACGGAGGATATCGCGCGCCTGGCCTATGCGGCGGGCGCGGCCACCCAGCCTCCTGACGCCGACTGGCTCGCCGACGCCAAAGCACAGAACAAGGGCAGCATGGGGCAAGCCGCCCAGGCGATGGCCCAGGCGCTGGCGGAATCGGCGAAAAAGACCGGCGCGCAGGCAAAAACAGCGGGCGCGGACGGTTCAGAAAGTTCGGTAAAATCCCTCACTTCCGCCGAGGAGGAAGAAGTGAAGAACCTGCTGGAAATGATGCAGGAGGCCAATAAAAAGGCAAAGGAAATGCGCGAAAAGCTGAAACTGCCCAAAAATGCCCAGCGGTACGGCGAGGCGGCGGTGGAGGCGTATGCGCGCCTGAAACGCGCCCGCAGCGCTTCCCAGGTGAGCGCCGCCTCCGGGTACGCGCGCCGTCAGCTTGCGCAGCTGCAATCGGCGCTGCACAGCGACAGCGAGAACGCGCCGCGCATCCGTGCTGCCATCCGCAGTTTGCAGTCGGCAGTCTCCCGCGCCTCCCGCAAAAAACGGGAGCTGGCCGAGGAACAGCAGCAGGCCAAACGCGCCGAGCGCGCCGAGGAGGAAAAGCGCCGCGGCGACGCCGCCCGCATCAAAGCCGAACAGCAGCGCCGAAAGGCTGTGCGCGCGGTGCGGGAATCCGGCTATGTGCGCGGCGCGGTGATCGACCATATGCAGCAGGAATATCTGGCCCAGCAGCGCGCCGAGGCCGCCGAACGCGCGCAGTCCATCCTGGGGGATGTCGCCCCCGCCGCCGCTGCGGATACCGCCGCACTGGGCGGGGCAGCCGCCGCGCCTGTGGCCGCGCCCGCAGCAATAGACGCCACACCTGTGGCCGTGGAAGCGGCGCCGGTGGGCGTATAGTGAAATAAAGAGTGTCACACACAGCGAAAGGACCAGAGGGAAAATAAAAAATGGGAGCGATCGAGCGGTACGACATCCATGAGGAATGGGCGCACGCGGGTATCATCCGGGCGGGGGACTTCTGTTTTTTGAACTACTGCGCCCGACATCAAAAATGTAATGAAGAGATTCACTCGGTACATCCCCCTTCCGTTGCCAGATTAGGGAAAGTGCAGGGCAGCACCTACAGGATAACAAAATTCGCCTCGTTCCGCAACATATTTTTCCATATCGGTAAAATCCGCAAAATTCTGGTAGGGAAAAATTTTCAATACCTCTTGCATAGGAAGTTGTTATGTGGTATACTATAACTTAGTTAAGGAATGCGGTCAGTTCCATAGCTTATACCAAAAGTGAACCCCCGGGGAGTGTCGGCTCCCTGGGGGTTCTTCGTGCTTACTTGCCCTTGTCGTGCCGGTCAAGCCACTTGCCTACGCAGTGTGCAACCACGTTTGCTGCGACCGTCACCAAAAATGCGATCAGCAATTCCATAGCCTCTACATCCCTTCTGTTGCCAGATTAGGGAAAATGCAGGGCAGCATCTACAGTATAACAAACTTCGCCCTGTTCTGCAACCTGTTTTCCCCTATCGCCAAAATCCGCAAAATCCCCACACTTCCTATTGACAACCCCACCCCGCTATGCTACAATACAGAAAAATAGTTCAAAAACGAACAAAAAGGAGGCTGTAGTGGATACACAAGTCAAAAATCTCATCCCCGCCACGTCGTCGGCGCTGCTGGCGCGTGTGCAGGGAGTCAATAAGCTGTACCAGGCGCTGTGCGCGCCGCTGCTGGCACGCTACGCATTAACACAGGCCGAAGCGGACATCCTGCTGTTCCTTGCCAACAACCCGCCCTACGATACCGCGCGCGATATCGTAGAGAAACGCCGACTGGCAAAATCACATGTTTCCGTGGGCGTGGAAGCGCTGGCGGCGCGCGGCCTGGTGGAGCGCTGGTATCGGGACGGCAACCGCAAGACCATCCATCTGCGCCTGACAGACGCCGCCGCGCCCATGATCGAGGAGGGGCGCGCGGTGCAGCGGCGTTTTGCTGCATTGCTGATAGAGGGCTTTACGCCTGAGGAGACCGCGCAGTTGGAAGCGATGCTGATGCGCATGGGACAGAATGCGGACGCCGCGATCGCGGCGCTGAATAAGAAAAAATAAGGAGAATAAACCATGCCGTATAAATTTATCATCTGCTTTATCGCGGGCATTGGCGCGGGGCTGGGCACAGGCTTTGCGGGCATGAGCGCGGCGGCGGTCATTACGCCGATGCTCGTCACCTTCCTGCATATGGACGCGTACCAGGCGGTGGGAATCGCGCTGGCAAGCGACGTGTTAGCAAGCGCGGTTTCGGCGTATACTTACGGGAAAAACAAAAATCTGGATATTCGCAACGGCCTTGTCATGATGGCCTCGGTGCTGGTGTTCACACTGGTGGGGAGCTGGGTGTCGAGCCTGATTCCGTCGAACACAATGGGCGGTTTTTCGGTGTTCATGACAATGATGCTGGGCATTAAATTCATCGTCAAGCCCGTAATGACGACAAAGGAGAGCATGACGGCGGTATCGCCGAAAAAGCGGTTTGTGCAGTCGGTGGTATGCGGGATGATGATCGGCTTTATCTGCGGGTTTATCGGCGCGGGCGGCGGTATGATGATGCTGCTGATCCTCACTTCCGTACTGGGGTACGAGCTGAAAACCGCTGTGGGGACAAGCGTATTTATCATGACATTTACTGCCCTCACAGGCTCTTTGAGCCACTTTGCGATCGGCGGTATCGCGGACTGGTGGGCGCTGATTTTCTGTATCGCCTCCACACTGCTCTGGGCGCGTATCGCGGCGCGGTTTGCCAATAAGAGTACGCCCAAGGTACTCAACCGGGCGACGGGCGCGGTACTGGTGGTGTTAGGTGTTGTGATTTTGAGCGTGAATTTCTTTGCGTAAAAGCGGTGCCAATACAAATGGGCAGGATTTTTCGCTATTCCCCGCCCTTCGGGCGGGGAATAGCAGTATCCTGTTCATTTTCAGGTGCTTTTAAGAAAAAAGCTGCTGCACAAGGGCGTAAGGCCCAGGTGCGGCAGCTTTTTCTTTTGTGATGATAACAACGGCACTGCGGCGGCGCACTTACGCCTAACGATGCAGGTGATGGGTTTCCAAAGGGGCTGCGCCCCTTTGG
>CANCXY010000295.1 GCA_947381875.1 uncultured Clostridia bacterium
CTTTTTTGTAAATCCTAAATTTTGGCTACTGGCCTGCATTTGCAGGTCATTTTTTATGCGAAAAAAGACCGTTTTCACAAGCCTTTTTCCGTCTCTCAAAATGCGGAATTTTGGCTGTCTGCCTGGATTTTCTGGGTATTTCAGCAGACTATTGCCAAACGCAAAATTGATGGGACTTTTTTGTAAATTGATGGTCTTTTAATTTAATAAATATTTAACAATATACTTCTGTATTTTTCAACGCTTAAAGCGTAAAACGCAGACATAAAAACAGCCGCAGCGCCCGGAAATTCCCGGAGGCTGCGGCTTTTTTTGTCGGTTTTTGGTTTGACAGATGCAGGGGTTTATGGTATGCTGACAGAGCAGTCAGAAGGCGGCACCACCCAGAAAGGAGGCGTTGGGGAAACCAAGTGGAAGGGAGGTGTCGTTATGCGGAAGAAGTGGGCAGAGGCTCTGCGCGTGTCCCTTTGCATTTTATTCCTTTTAGCTTTTGCCATTTACTTTTCGCCGCTTGCGTACTAAAAAGGCCTAAGCTGTACCCAGCAGCTTAAGCCTTAAAACGCAAACGGCAGTTTGCAGGTACCGTCCTTCTGATTGTATTATATATCAAATCTGCGGGGATGTCAACCCCCGTAAAACACTTTTTCACAGGGAACAGCCGCGGCCCGGAAAATCCCGGAACCTTGCGGCTGCCCTTTTTTGTTGAAAATTTTACCATTCACAAAAGCGCCCGGCAAAAACCGGGCGCTTTCGCATTTACAAACCGTATAATCCCATCCAATATTCTCAAACAGGAGACGTAAACTTCACCACACGGGCGATTGGAGCGCCAGCTTCAGCAGCGGGGGCGAAACGGACAGCAAGCCCGCCGTTTTCCTGCTCCACCGCTTCGATCTTCGCGCCGCCCAGGGCGGCAACATTCGCCGCTTTGCCTGCGTAGGGGATGTGCATAACCGGGGCGGGCGCGGCGTGTTCGTCCTCGAACGTCTCAATAGCGTAAACGGTATCCCCTTTACGGGTGAACGCAACGCCATCTTTCTTATACGGGGCGCAGACGCGCGTTTCATAGATGGCCTCGCCATACACGTCCAGCCACGCACCCAAGCCCTCCAGTGAACGGACGCCTTTGGCGGGCAAGCGGCCGTCGGGCTGCGGGGCGATATTGAGCGCCAGGTTCCCGCCCTTTGCGACGATATCCACCAGCAGGCACACAAGCTGACGCGGGGTTTTATAATCGTCGTCGTAGGTGTAGGCGAAGCCGCGCCCCAGTGTCACGCAGCTCTCCCAGGGGATGCCCAGCGGTTCGGGCGGCACGCACTGTTCGGGCGTGACGTAGTTCTCATACGGACCGCCGACTGTGCGGTCGGCGCAGAGCAGGCCCGGCTGGATGCGGCGCATTTCCTCCATCAGCTCGCCCAGGCGGATATCCTGCCCGGTACGGGCGCACACCCATCCCGCGTCGAACCACAGGCCCTCGATGCGGCCATAGCCGGTGACAAGCTCCCGAATTTGATTTTGCGTGAACTGCACAAAGCGCTCCCATGTTTCGGGGTCCTCAGCGGGCACATAAGAGGGGCCGCGCCCTTTCAGCTTACCGCGCGGGGTATCGTTTTGCCAGTAGGTGTCTACATGCCAGTCGGCTTTAGAGAAGTACGGGATAATGCCCAGACCGCGCTTGCGGAACGCCTCAAACAGATGTTCACAGATATTCGCATAGCGGTGCGTATGGAAGGGGCAGTCCGGCGCGGTGATTTTATAGTCGGAATAGGCGCTGTCGAACATGCAGAAGCCGTCGTGATGCTTTGTGGTGAACAGCAGATACCGCGTCCCGGCGCGCTTTGCCACATCCGCCCACTTCTCCGGCTCAAAACGGATGGGGTTAAAGGTTTTGTTTAAGTCAAAATACTGGCGCTTGAACTCCTCGCCCGTCACATCCCAGTCGATACCATTGCGCGACCAGTCGGCGTCCATATCGCTGAGCGCCCAGGATTCCACAATGCCAAGCTGGCTGTACGGCCCCCAGTGCATCATCAAGCCCAATTTCTGGTCCTGGAACCATTCCAATTTGCGCAAAACGGCTTCATCCGTGGGCTTTACATAGTGTTTGGCGGTGCTGTAATTGTGGATACCGTTTTCCACAGCGGCGCGCTCCGCGCCCTCCTGCTCTTTGATAATGGCTTCTTTTTTCTCGTCAGTCATTGTTTGTCACCACTTCCCCATGTCCCAAATTGTAGGTAATTTCGCCCTCTAATTCCACCTTAATGACGGTGGCCATCGGGTGCAGTTCTATCTCATCTGCGCGGATCCACAGCGTACCGGGGATACCGCTCCACGGCAGCGAGCCGGTGTACATGTAGGAAAGCTCCTGCCCGGTGTGCAATACGCTAATGCGCTTGACAGGCGTTTTCACACCCTTCACGCACAGGAATTCCACAGGCTTATCATACACAAAGAGATAGATTGTCTTCTGGTCCGCCGAAAGCGTACTGCCGCCCAAGTACTGGTTATAGGAGAGGCCCTTGCCTGTTCCATAGATTGCCTCGGCGTTGTCATGCGTGAAGGTGCCAAGGTCCTCCAGTACTTTTACCTGGCGCTCATCCAGCGTGCCATCCTCTTTCGGGCCTACGTCCAACAGCATCTTCCCGCCCAATGTGATGCAGTCACAGAACATACGCACAATCTGGCGGCTGGATTTGTAGTCGTTATCGGACGGACGGTAGCCCCAGGAGCCGTTGATGGTAGTGCAGAACTCCCACTCGCCCTTCGGGCCGTAAAGCGGGATACCCTGTTCGGGTGTCTCATAGTCGCCATAGCCCGCGAAACGGGAGTTGATAAGGATATTGGGGTTGAGCTTGTGCAGATATTCCCGAAAATCGGGCGCGTTCCACTGTGCGGCGCTGCGTTCCCAGTCGCCGTCGAACCACAGAAGGTCTACCTGGCCGTAGTTCGTCAGCAGTTCGCGGAGCTGGTCGCGGTCAAACTGTAAAAACTCCTGCCACTTTTCGGGGTCTTCGGGGCCGCCCGCCGGCGAACCGTAAATATCTTTCAGCGAATCCTCCGGCTTGACCCCTTCGGGGTAGATGGTGCGGTAACGAGGGTCAGACCAGTCGATCAGCGAGTAATAGAGGCCCACGCGCATCCCTTCGCCGCGCACAGCCTCCGTATAGGGCGCAATCAAATCACGCGCGGCGGGCGTTTTTTTCACGACGCTGAGGTCGGAATACTTTGTATCGAACAGCGCCACGCCGTCATGGTGCTTGGAAGTAAGCACCACATACTGCGCGCCCGCCTGCTTAAACAGCTTCGCCCACGCCTTTGGGTCATATTTCGACGCGGTAAAGCCTTCGCACTGTTTCATATAGTCCTCATAGGAGATATTGCCGTTGTGGAAACTCCACGATTCCGAAACATCCCCCACGGCATAAATGCCATAATGGATAAAAATGCCTAATTTCGCCTCTTTGAACAGATCGGAAGAGCGTCGTGTAGGGAAAGAGTGTTGCGAGACGTGTAG
>CANCXY010000296.1 GCA_947381875.1 uncultured Clostridia bacterium
GTTTCCAAAGGGGGGCTTGCCCCCTTTGGCGGAGTCCAGAGGCAGCGCCTCTGGCGGGTCCGGGCAGCGCCCGGCAGGATTCCAAAGGGCAGCGCCCTTTGGGCAGGTTTGGGCGGCAGCCCAACTACTGGTCGCCCCAGTATTTCCTGTCCAGGCTGCGGTACTGCACGGCTTCAAAGACGTGCGCGGCCTCGATGCGCTCGCTACCCGCTAAATCGGCGATGGTGCGGCTCACCTTTAATACACGGTCGTAGGCGCGCGCCGAAAGGCCCAGACGGTCGAATGCGCCGCGCAGGACGCGGTCGGCGTCGGGTTCCAACGCACAGAATGTGCGCACCTGCGCGCCTGTCAGGCGCGCGTTGCAGGGTACGTCCAGACCGGCATAGCGCGCCTGCTGCACTGCGCGCGCCGCACGCACACGGGCGCGGATATCGGCGCTGCTCTCCCCTGGTGTACTGCCCGCTAACTCGTCATAGGCAAGCGGCGCAACCTCTACATGCAGGTCAATCCTGTCCAGCAGCGGCCCCGAAACGCGCTGCAAATAGCGCGCGATGGCGCCTGGCGAACAGGTGCAGGCGCGCGTGGGGTGTCCGTAATAGCCGCACGGACAGGGGTTCATGGCGGCGGCAAGCAGGATGCTACAGGGAAATGCCGCCGTGCCCGCCACGCGGCTGACTGTGACGACACCATCTTCCAACGGCTGGCGCAGGATCTCCAGCGCGTCCCGGCGGAATTCCGGCAGCTCGTCCAAAAACAGCACGCCGTTGTGCGCCAGGCTCACTTCCCCCGGACGCGGAACAGTGCCGCCGCCCGCAAGGCCCGCCGCGCTGACGGAATGATGCGGAGCGCGGAACGGGCGGCGCGTGATGAGATGCGCACCGCGTGGGAGCTGGCCAGCCACCGAATAAATTTTTGTCGTCTCCACCGCCTCCTGGCGCGTCAGCGGCGGCAGAATGCCCGGCAGGCGCTTTGCCAGCATCGACTTGCCTGTGCCCGGCGCGCCAATCAGCAGTATATTGTGCCCGCCCGCCGCCGCGATTTCCATTGCACGGCGCGCCGCGGGCTGGCCGCGGACATCGGAGAAATCAAGCACGCCGGATACCTCGTCCGGCAGGAAAGGGGCGGGGTCTACAGGGGTGAGCGGCGCTTCTCCCCGCAGGTGCAGGAGTACATCACGCGCGGTATGTACGGGGTATACTGTCAGTTCCCCGCCCGCCGCGGCGGCTTCGGCGGCGTTGTCGGCGGGCACGAACAGGCGGCGCAGGCCCTGGGCGCGCGCCTCGATCGCCATTGGCAGCGCTCCCGCGACGCCGCGCACGCCGCCATCTAAAGAAAGTTCCCCAAAAAAGGCGGCGTCCTGGGGAGGGGCGTCCATCTGACCCGAAGCCGCCAACACCGCCAGCAGCACGGGCAGGTCATATACCGGCCCCGTCTTGCGGATATCCCCCGGCGCAAGGTTGATTGTGACGCGGCTGGACGGCCAGTTCAGCCCCAGGTTCTTCACGGCACTGCGCACGCGGTCCGAAGCCTCCCGCACCGCGTTGTCCGGCAGGCCCACCAATGTAAATTGCGGCATGCCGCCGCCCACGTCAGCTTCCACGCCCACGCAAAAACCGCGCAGCGCATATACTCCCAAGCTGTTTACCTTGGCAAACATTCCTCAGCCGCCCTCCCCTTTTCCGGGAGCGTCCAACGCAGGACATTCTTGTGCATCCCTGCCCGTAAGAGGGGGATGTGCGGAAATATTTCCACGGCCCGGACACTCTCCATTATCCGCCCCGCGCCGCTGTTCGCGGGGAGTTTTTTGTTTCTTTTCCCGCCCTGCGGGCGGGGAAAGACACGGCATAACTCCCTGTGCGCGAAGGGTGCGGCAAAGAGTTTTTGTGTACCTCCCACCCGCAAGGCGGGGGAACACATGGGAAATATCTCTGCGGCCTGGACACTCCACGCGCGAACGGCCCAAAAAAGGGGCGAAAACAAAAAATTTTGGATATATATAGTATAACTTCCTTCTCTTTTTTGTACAAGTGCGAATTGACACAAAGCGTCAAATCGCTTATGATATATTCAAAGGATTCCGGCGGGCGGGCGCTGCCCTATCCGCCGCCAACCCAGAGAAATAGAGAAGGGCCGATCGCCCTTTCCCGGAAAGCGAGGAAAATCCCCATGGACTACTTGAAAGAATACGACCGGTGGCTTGCCGCCGAGCTGGAAGACAGCGACCTGAAGCCTGAACTGCTGAGCATCCAGGGTGTGGAGGATGAGATCAAGGACCGTTTCGCGGTCTCTCTCGAATTTGGCACAGCGGGCCTGCGCGGTGTATTGGGCGCTGGCACCAACCGCATGAACATCTACATGGTGCGCGCCGCCACGCAGGGGCTGGCAAATTACCTGAACAAACAGGGCGGCAAAAAGAGCGTCGCCATCTCCTATGACAGCCGCATCAAAAGCGACACCTTCGCGCGTGAGGCGGCCCGCGTGTTAGCTGGCAACGGCGTAAAGGCTTACATTTACAAACAGTTGATGCCCGTCCCCGCGCTCAGCTTTGCGACGCGCCACCTGCACTGTGACGCAGGCATCATGGTGACGGCAAGCCACAACCCCTCAAAATACAACGGCTATAAAGCCTACGGCCCGGACGGCTGCCAGATGACCAGCGAGGCCGCCGACGCGGTGTATGCCGAGATGCAGGCCACCGATATTTTCGCGGATGTAAAATTGGCGGATTTTGACGCGGCGCTTGCGGCGGGCAACATCGAGTATATCGGGCAAGACACGATCGAAGCGCTGTATGAGAACATCAAGGCACAGAGCGTGCGGCCCGGCCTGTGCAAGACGGCGGGGCTGAAACTGGTGTATTCGCCGCTGAACGGCTCCGGCCTTGTGCCCGTCACGCGTGTGCTGGCGAATATCGGCATTGACGACATCACTGTTGTGCCCGAACAGAAGGACCCGGACGGCCACTTCCCCACCTGCCCCTATCCCAACCCCGAAATTCGCGAGGCGCTGGCGCTGGGCCTGGCGCTGGCCGAACAGTCCGGCGCGGACCTGATGCTCGCCACCGACCCCGACGCCGACCGCGTGGGTATCGCCGTGCGCTGCAAGGACGGCAGCTATGAGCTGCTGACAGGCAACGAAGTGGGCGTGCTGCTGCTGGACTATATCTGCACAGCGCGTATTGAAAAGGGCACCATGCCCAAAAAACCGGTGTGCGTGAAATCCATCGTTTCCACGCCGCTGGCCGACGCCGTGGCCGCGCACTATGGTGTGGAGTGCCGCAACGTGCTGACGGGCTTTAAGTGGATCGGCGACCAGATTGCACGGCTGGAATCCGCTAATGAAGTAGAGCGCTTTATTTTCGGGTTTGAGGAGAGCTACGGCTACCTGGCGGGCAGCTATGAGATCGGAAGAGCACACGTCTGAACTCCAGTCACGCACGGACATCT
>CANCXY010000297.1 GCA_947381875.1 uncultured Clostridia bacterium
GACCCCACCCAGCACCTCGCCAATCTCCTGCACTTTGAAGTGCCCGCCCCCGCCTTTGTGCGCGTCATCCTTTCCGGCACCGCCAGCGCCGAAGATTACCAGAACAGGCGCAGCGTATATCAACAGATCAAAGAGGAGCGCGGCTATCTCCATTTTGATGTACAGGACGACGATTTGCAGGAGTCCATCACGCCCGATATGATCGACACCATCTTCCCCGCCGGCACCACGCTCCACAAGCTCCTGCATACATACGAAACCGACATGGCCCTCCTGAACCTGGCCTACGCGCTGGCAAAGGAAAGCCAACCCCAGGAAAGGACGTGACACCATGCGGATAGAGGAATACACCAGCAGCCAGTACGCGGGCACGACGAACCAGCACATTTCCTTTGCGCCGGGCATAAATGTAGTGCTGGGCGACAACGAGGCCGGAAAAAGCACTATGATCGCGGGCATCCGCGATACGCTCTGGATGCCCGCGAAGTTGGATAAACGGCGGGACAAATCCTTCCTGTCCGCCCGCTTCCCCGTCAACACCGCCAACATTGTAGACGGCGAAGTGCGCCTGACGCTATCGGGGCAGGAGGTCACGGTCAAAAAGGAATGGACGCACGATAAAACAGGCCGCACGGAACTTCGCTATCAGGCGACCGGGGCACGGGTCGTCGGGCCGGAGGCGGAAAAGCAGCTCAAGCAGCTCCTGAGCCACGGGGAGGCAATGAGCGACAACGTGATTTTCGGCAGGCAGGACACCGAAAGCGCCATTCTTGACTGGTTCTTTCAGTTTTTGAACCAAAGCGATTCCACCACCGAGGAGCGCGGGCGCGTCGCCGATGCCGTAGCGGCGGCGGGCGGTATTTCCGAGGAAATCTTTTTTCAAAAGCTCAAAGAGAAGCTTGTGGAACTGGGCGGCCATTGGGACTTTGACAGGGATCAGCCGGAACGCGGAAAAAAATGGGAAAAAGGGAAAGGGACCGTCCTGATAGCCTACGAAACATGGCAGGACGCATGCAGCGCGCACCAGGACGCGGAACAGGCCATCTCACAGGCAGAAGCCGCCGAAAAGCAGCTTGTCGAAACAAAGCGGGAACAGCAGCAGATAACAGACAAGCAGTCCGCTTTGCAGCGGGAGCAGGCAGATTTACAGCAGATACAGGCGGCGGTGCAAAATTACGCCTTATTACAGGAACGCCGAAAAACGCTCACAGGCGAACGGGAGAAATTCTCTGATGCGAAGAAAGAATGGCGCAGATTGGAAAGCCAGCCCGAATACCTGAAGCAGTTAAAAGCGGAAAAAGACGAACAATCGGCCCGCCAGAAACGGGACGCTCTGAAAAAGGAGCTGGACGCACTCCGCCAATGCAGCCAAACCCTCGCCGATTGCCGCGCCGCAATGGCAGGCAAAGAGGAAATCCTGACAGACGCCGAGACATACAAAAAGCTGATTGCCGCTGCGGAAAAGGCGGAAATCCGGCTCAGTTCAGCACAGCTCTGCGCCCGCGTAGCCCTCGAACAGGGATACAGCGCGTCGGTAGAGACGGCGGACGGCATAACGGCGCAAAACGTGTCTCAATTCGCACAAGACATCCGGGGTTATGCGAAAGTCACCATCCCCGGCGTGGGCACTGTAACAGTCACGCCAAAGGAGATAGACGCCGACAAGCTGAAACAAGAGATCGCCGCAAACCGAGGCAGCGCACAGGCGATTTTGGATAAATACGCGGTACATACAGCAAAAGAGCTGGAAACCGCCGCCGACCAGTACCAGACAAACCAGCGCACCTGCGAAAACCAGGAGGGGGAGCGCATCCGCCTCCTGCATGGCCGCACAGAGGAAGAATTGGCCGGGGAACTGGCGCAAATCCCCATCCACGACGCCCTTCCTGTCCGGGAAGATTTGAACGCCTGTATCGAAGCCGCGTGCCGCCAGTGGAAAAAGCCGTCGCTGGAAATCTGTCTGGACGCGGTGACAACACAGTGGGACGCCCTGCGGGAAACATACGGCTCGCCGGAAAACATCGACGACAAACTCCAGAAGGCAGACAACGACCTGCAGGCTATCGAAACCCAGCTTGCGGGGCTGGACGCAAATACAATGACGCCTGCGGAATACAAAAAGAACGCTGAGACGTTGTCCCGGCAGATGGAAAACCTGTCACAGGAGGCCGAGGCATTGAGGAAAAAGGCAGAAATGCGCATTGGCGAAGCGGCCCGCCTGAAAGCCCGCGCGGAAGCGCTTGACCTGCCCGCGCTCCGGGAGGAGGAGCAAAAGGCCAGTCAGGAGTTTGAACGGCAAAAATCGCTCTGGCACAGCTACGACCGCATCAAAACCGATTTCGAGCGCCTCCAGGACGACCGTTCCGACCAATACAGCGGGTTCTACGAACGGCTTAATGATTACCTCCGCCTCGCGGGGGAAAACGCGCTTGCGGTCCTGGACAGGCAAGGCGTGAAAAGCGGGGCGAACCTGCTGAAAGGGAAAGAATACTTATCGGAAGGTACGCGGAAGCTGCTCCTGCTGGCGTTCCGTCTGGCGCTTGTGCAAAGCTGCTTCGACGAGGAGGGCGGCGTGATCGTGCTGGACGATATCCTTTTAGACATGGACCCGAACCGGCGGGCGGGGGCGGCGCGCCTGCTTGCGGAATTTTCCAAACAGAACCAGGTGATCTTCACCACCTGCGACCCCGCCATTGCCGCGCTTCTGGGCGGCAACCACATCCAAATGCCCGCGCTCTAACGCCTCCATAAGGGAGATACACCCGCACAACACCCCCCTCCCAGCCACACGCTGGAACGGGGGCTATTTTTATGGGAATGGATATTCTGCTTCCTTACCAAACCCCCAGCAGCATCAATACCGCCGGGACCCACGCGGTCACAACGCCCTCGAAAATTTGCAAACACGGCACAAACTTCCCCAGCCTGCGCCCCAGCACGTCCTCCACGAACGCCGTGGCCCACAAGACCGCCCATAAATACCAGATACACGCCCAGCGCCAGTCGGGCGAAAGCCCCAGCGCGGCGCTGCCTGTCACGCCCTCCACCGTCCCGAACACCAGGGCGTTCACAGCCACAAAACCGGAAAACCACCCGAACGGCACAGGGTTCAGATCGAACAGCTTATTGCATGCAACGAACAGATAGGTAAAGCCGAACAGCAGCCCCGTGCCCGCGGCATAATAATTGCCCTGCACAAGGTTGACAAAGTTGATAAACACCGAAAGCCCACCCGTCAAAAGGTTCATGACGGCGGCGGACTTCCCGTCGACCTTATACAGCGCGCACACGCCGTTGTTGATAAGGACGATCCCTACAAACAGTAAGCAGACGCCTAACATGGTACGCCTCCTATACGCTCCCCAGAGGCTCCGCCTCTGGACTCCGCCAAAGGGGGCAAGCCCCCTTTGGAATCC
>CANCXY010000298.1 GCA_947381875.1 uncultured Clostridia bacterium
CCCCCCCGACGCTCTCCCTTTCTTCCCCCCCCTAATATTATCCTTGATCTTGTGGGGTTTCCCCGGGGGCGCCGCCGGGGGGGCGGCCCCCCCCCCCCCCCCCCCCCCCAGGTCCGGGCAGCGCCCGGCGGCAGAGCCCCTGCCTCGCGGAAGTTTGAAAGAAAAGGGTGGAGGATCAGAATGGGTGGTATGATAGCGGCGATCCCTGGCGCGACGGCGCAGGGGCTTGTCTGGGGCGTGATGGCCCTGGGCGTATACGTTACTTATAAACTGCTCGACATCGCCGATTTGACGGTGGACAGCAGTTTATGTACAGGCGGCGCGACCAGCGCGGTGTTGATCCTGGCGGGCATGCACCCGCTGCTCTCGCTGTTCTTCGCGGTCCTGGCGGGCATGCTGGCGGGGCTTGTCACGGGTATCCTGCACACGCGGTTGCACATCCCCGCGATTTTGGCGGGCATCCTCACGCAGCTGGGGCTGTATTCTGTCAACCTGCACATCATGGGAAAATCCAGCGTGGCTTTGCTGAAACAGCCTGTTGTCATCAGCCTGGGCAATATCCCGATGGCGCTGGTCGTCAGCCTGGTGGTGGTTGCGCTGGTAATCGCGGCCATGTACTGGTTCTTTGGCACGGAGCTTGGCAGCGCTATCCGCGCGACGGGCAATAACCGCAAAATGGTGCGCGCGCAGGGCGTGGATACAAAGACCATGCAGGTGATAGGGCTGGTGCTGTCGAATGGCCTCGTCGGGCTTGCGGGCGGGCTGCTGGCGCAGTACCAGGGCAGCGCAAACATCAACATGGGGCGCGGCGCGATCGTCATTGGGCTGGCAAGTGTGATTATTGGGCAGGTGATCTTTGGCGAACGGTTCAATTTTGCCTATCAGCTTGCGTCCATCGCCGCCGGGTCCATCATCTATCAGATCGTGATTGCGTTCGTTTTGCAGCTTGGCCTTTCCACGGAGGACCTGAAGCTGTTCAGCGCCTGCACGGTGGCCCTGGCGCTCAGCGTGCCCGCGATGCAGAAGAAATTTGCGAAGGGCAAAAATGTGCCTGCGGCGGAAAAGGAGTGATCGGCATGCTAAAACTGAAAACGATCTACAAAACGTTCAACCCCGGCACCACCAATGAAAAAAAGGCCATCCAAAACCTCAGCTTCACGCTGAACGACGGGGATTTTGTCACAGTAATCGGCGGAAACGGCGCGGGGAAATCTACCATGCTGAACCTGATTGCTGGCGTGCATTCGGCGGACGCGGGCAGTATCGTCCTGGATGGCACGGATATGACAAAGCTGCCGGAGTATAAGCGCGCGAAGCTGTTGGGGCGCGTGTTCCAGGACCCGATGATGGGCACGGCGGGCAATATGGGCATTGAGGAAAACCTCGCTATGGCTTACCGGCGCGGGAAAGTGCGTACCCTGCGCTGGGGCATCCAGAACGACGAGCGCGAGCTATACCGGGAAAAGCTTAAAACGCTGGAACTGGGGCTGGAGGACAGGCTGACAAGCAAGGTGCGCCTGCTCTCAGGCGGCCAGCGCCAGGCGCTCACGCTGCTGATGGCTACGCTGCAAAGCCCGCGCCTGCTGCTGCTGGATGAACATACCGCCGCACTGGACCCCAAGACCGCGCATAAGGTGCTGACGCTGACGGAAAAGATTGTATCGGAAAACAAACTTTCCACATTGATGGTTACGCACAACATGAAAGACGCGATTCGGTACGGCAACCGGCTTATTATGATGCACGAGGGCAATATTATTTATGATGTAGCGGGCGAGGAGAAGAAAAGCCTGAAAGTGGGCGATTTGCTGGCAAAATTCGAGACGGCGAGCAACGGGGAATTTGCCAATGACAGGATGCTCCTGGCCTGAGCCGTAAACCACGGGGAGTGTCCAGACCAGGGTGCGCAAGCCCCGGCGCTGTTTTCAGTGTATTCCCCCGAAGCGGGGAATACGCAAAAGATCCTTATAAATGCTGCGGCCATGCGCCGTGAAAAGGGTGGATGGATTGAGGGAGTCCGAAGGGCGTTTCACATGGCGCGACTGGTCCCGTGTGCCGGAACACCAGCGCCGGGCCTGTGTGGTATTGATTGTATGCGTGCTGTTCTTTATCGTGAGTTCCGTGGGCGTTGTGCTGGTGCTTATATTGGATGCGCGCGCGGCGGATGTGCGTGCCGCGCTTGACCCAACGCGGGGCGCATCCGATTCACTGCTCCAGGGCGGGAGCGGCGGTATACAGGGCGTGCGGGAGCCGGAGCCGTTTGCCGGCGGCATATTGGCGCAGGGCACAGACGCGGGGCAGGAATATTTAGACGAGACGCTGTTTATCGGCGATTCCAATATGGTGCGCATGTACGCCTATGGCCTTGTGCCGCTGGAAAACGTGATGGCAATGGAAGGCATGGGAGTGGAGAGCGTAGTCGACCTGCCGTGTGTGTATTACGCAGGGGAGAGCAAGGCCTATACGATTCCGCAGGCGGTGGCAAAGACGAAGCCCCGGCGCATCGTTATGACGTTCGGCACCAACGACGCGGGCGGGGCCTATACCACGGAAACCTTTATGGAGGTGTACCAGGGTGCGGTGCGGGCAATTCAGAAAGCCTGCCCGGACTGTGACCTGATCCTCAACTCTATCCCGCCCGTCTGCAAACAGCGTTCGTACCCTGACACGGACATGGACACGATCAACGAGTTCAACGCGGCTATCCTCGCGCTTGCCAAGGAGTGGCACATGCCGTATCTCGATACCGCCGAGGCGCTCACGGGTACAGACGGCTACGCCAAGCCTGAATACTGGGTAGAGGACGGCCTGCATATGAACAAGGACGCGTTAGAAGTGCTGCTGAACTATGTGCGCACGCACCCTTACTGCGCGGATGAGGACCGCGATCCCACTCCGCTGTCCGATACCCCCGAACGGCGGCTTCCACCCGGCTGGCAGGGGTATTCCTGAAAGAGGGCAGCCAAGGCGTAACATACGGCGATATCTCTGTGGGTTAGGCACATTTTTCTGAAATGGAACAAGATGGGTTTCCAAAGGGGCTGCGCCCCTTTGGCGGTGTCCAGAGGCAGAGCCTCTGACAGGTCCGGGCAGCGCCCGGAGATTTTGCGGCGAAAGAAAACGCGGATAATAGAGAAAACAGGAAAGGAACGTGAGGCCGCTTGGCGTTTTATTATGGTCTGCTGTTTGATGTAGATGGCACGCTGCTGAATTTTGAGGCGTCGGAGGACGGGGCGCTGCGGGATACGCTGGCGCATTTTTCGCTGCCGGACACGGAGGAAACCGTCGCCGTCTACCGCTCGATCAACAATTCCCTGTGGGCCGCGCTGGAACAGGGGAAGCTGAAGCAGGAAAAGCTGGTGATACAGCGCTTTGAAAAGCTCTTAGGGGCCATCGG
>CANCXY010000299.1 GCA_947381875.1 uncultured Clostridia bacterium
GTTTCCAAAGGGGCTGCGCCCCTTTGGCGGAGTCCAGAGGCAGAGCCTCTGGGGCGGTTCCCGCTACGTTTTCTGTGAGGGGAACAGCAGGCGGCAGACGGCGGCGAGAGAAAAGAGGCCCACGCAGAAGCCGACCGCCGTGTCGGTGATGAAGTGCGCGCCCATGATGACGCGGGAAAAGGCTACCAGGAGCGTCCAGGCGAAGCCTGTCAGGAACAGGGCCGTTTGATGGCGCGCCAGAGAGGGACGCAGGAGCGGGAGAAGCGTCAGGAGCATCAGCGCGGAGGCGTTGGCGGTGTGGCCGGAGGGGAAGCTCTTGAATTCCTCGGCGGCGATGCCTGCCGCTGTCAGCGTGTTGCGGAGCGCTGTGCCTGGCTTCCACCAGGGCTGGAAAGAGGCGCGGGCGTCGGCGGCGATCAGACGCATCCGGGGGCGCCCCCAGGGAATCTTGATGGCGTTGACGATCAGTACGTCCGCCAGTACCACCAGAAGGAATGCCGCCGCTACGCGCAGTACCATACGCTTATCTGCCCCACGGCACAGCCAGAGTATGCCGAACACCGTGGCCCCTACGAACACCGCGCCAATAATCCCCGCGCCCCACAGGGGGACATTGCAGTAGCGCGGCGGCAGGACGGCCGACAGCACCGCGCCTGCGGCGATCAGGATCCCACCGCCGGACCAGTAGCAGATATCCGTCAAAAGGCTTTTGTGGCTGCACGCGGCAAGCAGCATCGCGCCCGCCGCTGCAACCGCCAATACAATGGGATAGATGCCGAAGCCCGCGAGGATACGACCCGGCAGGTTTCCGCCCTGGTAGAGCGTTAGGGAAACGGGGTAATCGGCAAAGCTGCCAACGGCCAGCATCACAAGCAGGAACAGCGCCGCCGGGACCATAACCTGTTTGCGGGGCAGGGGGGAGAGGCGGATTTTGTTCATGTTGTCGGCTCCTCCTGTGTACTCACCGCCACCGGCAGGCATACGCGGTGGACCAGATACCGCATATATTCCAGATCCTTGAACAGTTCAGAGCTTGCGGACTGGCTGCGCATGGTTTCCGCCAGGGACTGCATCGCTGAAAGCAGGCTGGGCGATTCATTCAGCTTTAACGTCATGCCGCCCGCGCCGTCAAAGACGCATTTCACAAGCCGCGTGCTGGAGGTTTCCAGGAAGCAGAGCGTCAGCTTCAGCACGATATGGCCGTCCTCGTCCGTCGCGAACTGCCCCGATACCCCTACTTCGTAGCAGTTGCCGCCGAAATCCAGCACCGATACCGCCGCCCGGCCTTTCAGCCCAATCGGGATGCGCGCTTCCAGGTCGCCTTCCGTCCACAGCAGCGTCAGCGCGTCGCCGCGCTGTGCGAACGCCACGCGCTCTACGCCGCGCGTGTACCAGTCCTCCATGCAGCCAAGCACCGCCGGCAGCAGGCCCGCGCGGTTTTTGGCAAAGGTGTAATGCTTCGCCAGCAGGGGACGCGCCGCGTCCGGGATGGGGCTGGGCGCGGGGCTTTTTTTGAAGGAGGAAAGTTTTTTCTGCGCCCATACATACCACGGGGTCTGTGTGCGCTGCGGCATTTCAGGGACGGTTTCGCCAAAGCGCAGGTGCGAGAGCGTGAAGCGCAGGCGCGCTTCGTCCTCCTCCTGCGGCGGCAGCGGCGCGGGGGCATCGGCCACGGCTTTGATGAAAGAACAGATCTGCGTATAGGTGGGGCTGTGCGTGAACAGGTTTACCCCGCCCGCGTTGATGGCGACCACCAGATCCAATTCCGGCGCGACCACAACATACTGCCCGAACATCCCATTGAAAAGGAAGGTGTGGTCGATGCTGTGCGGCCAGAGCTGGAACCCGTATTCCTCGCCGTTCTCATGCACGGTATCGGGCCGGGTGGCCTGTTCTACCCACGATTCGCTCAGGATGCGCACTGTGTGGCCGTCCCCGTCCGTCCACACGCCCCGGTTCATATAGACAAGCCCTAACTTGACCATATCCTCCAAAAACACATACAGCCCCCAGCCGCCTTTTTCAATGCCCTGTGGGCAGGTCTCCCAGGCGACGCTGCCAAAGCCCAGCGGCTCGAACAGGCGCGGGCGCAGGTAATCCGTCAGGCCCCGCCCCGTCTTTTTGCGCACGATGGCCGAGAGCATATAGCTGTTCATGCTGTTGTACTCAAATTGCGTGCCCGGTTCAAACAGCACATCGGCGTCCAGGAAAGCCTTAATCCAATCGGCTTCCAACACCGACCCCGCCTCTTTGAAAGAAACCCCGCTTGTCATGGTGAGCAGGTGGCGCACCGTGAGGGCGCGGGTGCGGCGGCTCGTGAGCAGGGAGCATTTTTCGGGGAAGATATCGCATATATGCGTATCCAGGGAGAGGAGGCCCTCATCCACCATCATACCGATGGCCGTCCCGGTCACGCTTTTGCACAGGCTGTGCGTCACATGCCAGATGCGCGGCGTATAGGGCGCGTAGCCGCCCTCGGCGATTACCTTCCCGCCCCGCGTCACCATACAGGTGTGTGTGCCGTTCGCTTCGCCCGAAAGGCCCCGGAACAGCGCGTCCAGCGCGGCGGTGGGCACGCCCGCTTCCCTCGGTGTGGCACGCGGCAGCGGCGCGGGCATTTTGCCTGTGCGCTGTGGCTTTTGCGGGCGGACAGGATACGGCAAAATGTTTTCGGTTTCGTTCAGAAGGAATTTTCGTGCATAGTTCAGCAGTTTGATGTTGCTGCGCAGTTCCATGGAAATTTCTCCCTTTTGCGGGGCGAAAGCCAACGGCCCGCCCCATATGATGAGCAAACGGAAAGGCGGTGTGCGCCTGTTTGCCGAAAAAACGGTTTTATGCCGCGGGCGCGGAAGCGTCCAAGCCGCAAAGACACCAAATGTTTCCCCACCCGCCGCAGACGGAGAAAAACACAAAAACGCCTTTGCGTCAGTGCATTTTCATTAACCGGGGGCGCAGGCGCGCGCAGTAGACGGCGACGATGCGGGCAATGGCGATATCGTAGACAAAAAAGGTCAGGTTGCCCATCCCCCAGAGCAGCCAGACATAGAAGCCCCCGCCGCCCAGTTCCTCCACCACGGCGTCCAGCGGAAACACGAACAGCAGCAGCGCATACAGCGCGCACACGCTCGCGTTGAACACAGCAAATTTAACGATCCACTGCAACGCTTTCCGGCGGATATGTTCAATGGATATTTTCAGCAGCGGGTAATACCCCAGCAGGAAAATAAAGATGAGGCTCATCTCGCGGTCTGGCACGAGGAAAAACGCCAGCAGCCCCACGGCGACATACAAAAGGCAGCCGGTTTTCCTGCCGAACTCAATGGCGACGGGCACAAGGAACAGCCCGGCCATCGCGGGCGCGGCAAACGTAGCGAATGGCAAAACGCCT
>CANCXY010000300.1 GCA_947381875.1 uncultured Clostridia bacterium
CTTCCGGCGCTATGATGTGGCGCTGCTGGAAAAAATGCTGCGCTATTCGCTGCCGCTCGTGCCCGCCTCCATCTTCTGGTGGGTGACAAACGCCAGCGACCACTTTTTTGTGGCGGCTATGCTCGAAAACGGCACGGCTTGGACAGCGGTATTGGGTGCAAGCTATAAGCTGCCGACCATCTTGTCAATCGTCTCCACCATCTTCACCGAAGCCTGGCAAATCTCCGCGTTTACGGATGGTGCGTCCGGCGCGCGGGAAAAATTCTTTTCCCAGGTATTCGGGGCGTACCAGAGCCTCATTTTCCTGGCGGCCTCCGGCATCATCATCATGGCACAGCCGTTTATGCGCATCTATCGCGAGGACTATTTTATCGGCTGGAAGTTTATCCCCCTGCTCACGCTCGCGACCGCGTTTTCCAGTATGGACAGCTTCCTCAACAGCATCTATATGGTGGAAAAGCGGTCGATGCTCTCCCTGCTCACAATGGGCGCGGGCGCGGGCGTGAATATCCTGCTCAACTGGACATTGATTCCCCGCTGGGGCGTGAACGGAGCGGCACTGGCTACCTTTATCAGCTATTTCCTCGTGTTCCTTTTGCGTGCGGCCAATACGCACAGGCTGCTTCGTATGGATTTTTCGCCGCAGAAATTGTGCTGCAATTTGGGGATTGTCGCGCTGGAATCGTGGCTGATGCTGCGCCGTGTGCCGCATTGGCCCATCTGGTGCGGGGCGCTGATTGCCGTTTTGGCCGTGCTGAATTTCCGCGAGCTGTGGAGTACCGTGATGCAGGTGCTGGGGCGCGGCAGGCGCAGGAAAGCAAAGCGGCGCTCCCGATAAATACGCCAATGCCCCATAAACAGGAATTGTGCCTTTTCCTTCCCCACTGCGGGCGGAGAGAAGAAAGGCACAAATTCTGGGAGTGTCCAAAGCGGGCGTTTCCGTGTATTTCCCCACCTGTCCGGAAATAGCTCCACAATGCGGACACTCCCCAAATTCTGAAGAATTTTGAGGAGGCGTTTTGGAATGTTCCACTTTTACCCCACCGGCCAATCCTTTTTAGACGACAACGCTGAAATCCTTACGCGCAGCCCGCTCGAAACGGTATTTTTTGAGGGCAATGCAAAAAACATGCCCGATATGCGGGACGGATTTGCCGTCAAGGTATGGGATGGGGGCGGCAGCCTGCTGGCGCTGCGCCTGAAAACCTGGCCGATGGTGCTGTTTGGTGAGCCTTCCCTATGCGGGGAACTGGCGGCGTGCCTGTGGGAGCAGAAATGCACCTTCACCCGTGTGCTGACATCGCTTCCGCTTGCGGAAACCTTCTTTACCGCATATGAGGCGTTGGCAGGCGGCGGGCACAGGATACGGCACGCGATGACAGTCATGTGCTGCCGCACCTTGCACGACGTGCCAACCGACGCCGTTTCGGCGGCCACGGAAGCGGAGGTGGCGGAAATAACAGGGCTGGTACTGCGCTTCCATGCGGAGGCGCTGGGGGAAATTGTGGAATCCACAGCCGCCGCGGACGGCGTGCGGCGTCGGCTGGGCAACTACGCCATCGCGCGATGGGAAGGGCGTATCGCCGCGATTGCGTGCCGCAACCGGGAAATGGAGCGGCTGTGCGCAGTTTCGGGCGTCTATACGCTGCCCGAGGCGCGCGGGCACGGGCTGGCCCGGCAGGTCGTCACCGCGCTGACAAGGGATATCCTGCAAAGGGGCAAGCTGCCGTACTTATTTGTTGAGCAGAAAAACCCCGTTTCCAATCATCTGCACCAGAGCATTGGCTATACCTATGAAATGCCGCAGTATGAGATAGATTATGACGCGCGGCCCTGCCGGGCGGGGCGCACCCAAAGCGGGGGGCATGAAACAGCGCAAAATCAGCGTTCCCAATCCTGAAGAAAGGCCAGGCTGTATATGTCCAATATCACCAAACGCGCTTTGGTGGTGTCGCTGAAACGCCTGCTCGGCCAAAAGCCGCTGGCGAAAATTACCATCAGCGATATCACCGAGGACTGCGGCATCAACCGCATGACCTTCTATTACCACTTTAAGGATATTTTCGATCTGATCGAATGGGCCTGCGAGGACGAGGCGCGCGCCGCCCTGGCGGGGAAAAAGACGTATACCACTTGGCAGGAGGGCTTTTTGGAAATCTTCCGGGCCGTGCAGGAAAACAAGCCGTTTATCATGAACGTGTACCATTCTGTCAGCCGGGAGCAGGTGGAAAACTACCTGTTCCAGGTTACATACGGCCTCATCATCGGCGTGGTGGAGGAGGCAGCGTCGGGCATGCAGGTGCCGCAAAAGGATAAGGAGTTCTTAGCGCATTTCTACAAATACGCGTTTGTAGGGCTGATGTTAGATTGGATACGCGGCGGCATGAAGGACGACCCCGCGCTGATCGTCGAACGCCTTTCCACCATCATCCGGGGCAATATCGCCGCCGCGCTGGAGCGCCTGCGCACCGACCGCCCATCAAACCCGCCCATTTGATAAAATTTTCAGCAGCCTTGCCCGTGTGATAGTTTTTTTATCACACGGGCAAGGCTGTTTATTGTGGAAACGCTTTGTGGCTGGTATGATACAAACATCGAAAGCAGGGAGCGCCCCAGATGCGGAAGGCAGCCGCTTTCCCGTCCGATATGTTTTCCCGAAGGCCGCTCCTTTGAAGATACAACCATTTTCTTTCAGGAGGTTTGCATTATGTATTATTCCAGCGGTAACTATGAAGCGTTCGCCCGCCCCGAAAAGCCGGAGGGTGTCGACCACAAATCAGCGTATATTATCGGCACAGGGCTTGCTGCCCTCACCGCCGCCTGCTATCTGGTGCGCGACGCCCAGATGCCCGGCGCGCATATTCACATCTTTGAAAAGGACGCCCTGCCCGGCGGCGCGTGCGACGGCTGGCGTTTCGAGAAAGTCGGCTATGTCATGCGCGGGGGCCGCGAGATGGACAACCACTTCGAGGTCATGTGGGATCTGTTCCGCTCCATCCCGTCCATTGAGACGGAGGGCGTCAGCGTACTGGACGAATACTATTGGCTGAACAAAAAGGACCCGAACTTCTCCCTCTGCCGCGCCACCGAGAAGCAGGGCCAGGACGCGCACACCGATAAAAAATTTGCCGTCTCCGATAAAGCCGCGCTGGAGATTATGCGCCTGTTCTTCACACCCGACGAACAGCTTTTTGATAAGAAGATTGAGGATTTCTTCGACGACGAGGTGTTCGATTCCAATTTCTGGCTGTACTGGCGCACGATGTTCGCATTCCAGAACTGGCAGAGCGCATTGGAGATGAAACGCTACATCAAGCGGTACATCCACCATATCAGATCGGAAGAGCACACGTCTGAACTCCAGTCACGCACGGACAT
>CANCXY010000301.1 GCA_947381875.1 uncultured Clostridia bacterium
GACTGGAGTTCAGACGTGTGCTCTTCCGATCTCCGGCCCACGACGCGCACACCTATGAACAGGCGCGCGGCACATTCACCTTTACAAATGTATTCCTCGAAAATACCCCTCTTTTGCCGCTGAAAGACGATTTGGACAGAATCTTTATGGGGTATTTCAAAACGGACAAGATTCCAGGAAAGAAGTTGGAGGATACCTACACCTGTACCCCGGCTACCGATGTCCCGCTAATCGGCGCGCTGTCGTATATGCTTACGCTGGAAATGCAGAGCGGTTCGGAGGAGTATCCCGGACTTGAGGGGCAGGAAGTACAGGTGAAGGTGGAGATCGGCGCGATGGGCGCGATCACCGTGACGGCCACGCTGACAGACACGGACGGCATTTCCAGCAGCATGCGGGCGGAATTGCAGCCGAAAACGCCGCTGGAAACGGCGCTGGCATTGTGTCCGCCTACCGAGGGGGAGACGGGGACGCCCACAGAGACGGTGGAAACAGAAAAAGTAATATGGGAACTGACCCGGATTACCCGGAATTGAGGAGGCAGGCGTGTGAAACGGAAATGGAAGGATACGCGGGGGGAAACCGTGGTGGAGGTACTGGCTTCTGTGCTGATCTGCGCGCTGTCGGTGGCGCTGTTAGCGGGCGGCATCATGGCCGGGGCCAATATGGACACTACAACGCGCGGCCTCGATGAAGCCTATTACCAGTACCTTTCCGCCGCCGAGACGTTGGACGCCGCGAAATCAGAAAGCGGGGCAGCGAAAAACGCTCAGGTGTACATCAGCGGAACCGGCGCGCAGGTCGTAGATGTGGAACTGTACGGCGGCGGGGAAATGTACGCCTATAAAGTAAAGGGGTCCTCATGAAGCATAGATGGCGCGGCGCGGGGGAATCCATTCTGGAACAAGATGGGTTTCCAAAGGGACTGCGTCCCTTTGGCGGAGTCCAGAGGCAGAGCCTCTGGCGGGTCCGGGCAGCGCCCGGCGAAGTCCAGAGGCAGAGCCTCTGGGCAGGTGCGGGCGGCAGCCTGCGTGGGCGCGGCGAGAGCGGGCTTACGCTGGTGGAAATGCTGTGCGCAACGGCGCTGCTCACGCTGTTGGCGCTGATCCTCAATGCGGGAATCGGGCTGGCAGTGCGCAGCTACCGTACTATGGTGGCGCGGTCGGAAACGGAACTGCTGCTCTCTACCGCCGCCGCAGCCCTCGCGGATGATTTGCGCTATGCGCGCGGTGTTGAGGTCAGCGGGGAGACGTTTACTTATACCAGTGACAGCTTTGGCAAGGGTACCGCATTAGAACTGGATAGCGCGGGGCGAATTGTCGCCCAGACCCAGACGCCCGACGGGCCTTTCCACCTGCTGCCTGTGGGGCGCGAGGGGGACGGCACGAAAGCAGGCGGCGCGTATCATGGCAGCGCGTACCAGTTTGATGACACTGTTTTTCAAATTCTCTACGACCCCGGAACAAACACTTTTACCATCCATATGAAAGTCGTATGGACGGAAGATACAAGCGTGAGCGCCGAAACGCCCGATGAAGGGTTGTGCGTCCGCTGCCTGAACCCGAAAAAGACGACAGAAGGAGAGGAAACGCCGTGAAATATATCCGCCTTGGGGATCTGCTTGTCAAGAGCGGTGCAATTACGCAGGCGCAGTTGGAAGAAGCGCTGGCCCTGCAATCCGGCACCGGCGAACGCCTCGGCGCTGTATTGCAAAAGCACGGGTTCATCACCGAAAAACAGCTCATTGATACGCTGATGAGCCAGCTCGGCGTGGAGTTCATCGACCTGAACACCTTCAGCATCCCGCCGGAACTGGCGCAGGTACTCCCAAAAAATATCGCGAAAAAATATATGGTGGTGCCGGTGCGCGTCACGCGCTCGGACATCCATATCGCCATGGCCGACCCCCTCAACTTCGTGGCGGTCGAGGAGGTGCGGGCGGTCACACGGCGGCGCGTCACCCCGCTTATCGCCGCCAGCGCCGCCGTGGAACGCGCGGTGCAGAACCTGTACAGCAATCAGGGCGCGATGCAGGCCATTGAGGAGATGCAGCGCGATCTGATCGGCAGCCCGTTCAGCGGGGCCGTCTCCTCCGGGGCGCAGAGCGTGGCTGTGGATGAGGAGGAATCCGACGCCGCCCCGGCTATCCGCCTTGTCAATTCCATCATCGACCGCGCCTGTACCGAAGGGGCCAGCGATATCCATATGGAGCCGGGCGAGGAGAATATGACGATCCGTATGCGCATCGACGGCGCGCTGCGGCCCATCATCCCCGTTCCGCGCGAACTGCAAAGCCCTGTAATCTCCCGCATGAAGATCATGGCGCGGCTCGATATCGCGCAGAAGAACCTCCCGCAGGACGGGCGCGCGCTCGTCACCGTGCGGCAGGAATCGCTCGACCTGCGTATCTCCACACTGCCTACCATCCACGGGGAAAAAGTGGTGGTGCGCCTGCTGCGCCGCTCGCCGCAGCTCTCCACATTGGAGGGGATCGGACTGGAGGGCGAAAACCTCAAACGCTTCTGCCATCTGGTGGATACGACGCGCGAGGGAATGATTTTGATGGTCGGCCCCACCGGTTCGGGCAAAACGTCCACGCTGTATGCCATGATCGGGCGGCTGCAAAGCGACGAAGTGAACCTTGTTTCCTTAGAGGACCCAGTGGAGTACCATATGGACGGCGTTTGCCAGGTGCAGATTAACGAAAAGACCGGCCTTACCTTCGCAAGCGTCCTGCGCTCGGTACTGCGGCAGGACCCGGATATTATCGCCGTGGGCGAGATACGCGACGGCGAAACGGCGGAAATTGCCATGCGCGCCGCCATGACGGGCCATACCGTGCTTTCCACCGTGCATACGAACGGCGCGGCGGCCTCCATCGACCGCCTGCTGGATATCGGCGTGGAGCCGTACCTGATTGCCGGGGCGCTGAAAGGCATTATCTCCCAGCGCCTTGTGCGGTGCGTGTGCCCGCACTGCCGCCGCCCCTATGCCCCCTCAGGCGAGGAACAGGCCGCGCTGGGCCTGCCGCCGGGCGATTACACGTTCTACCGGGGCGAGGGGTGCGGGGAGTGCTTCGGCACAGGCTACCGGGGCCGCACCGGCGCGTTTGAGATATTAGAAGTGACGCCCGCCGTCCGCCGGGCCATCCACGCGCGCTCCGCGCAGGCATTGGAACAGGCCATGCAGGACGCCGCGTTCCAGCCGCTTCTGGCGTGCTGCCGCACCCTCGTACTGCGCGGCGTAACAAGCGCAGACGAAGTGCAGCGCGTTGTGGGCGGCGTCTGAACGCCGCCCACCAAAGGGCGCTGCCCTTTGGAATCCTGCCAGAGGCTCTGCCTCTGGACTCCGCC
>CANCXY010000302.1 GCA_947381875.1 uncultured Clostridia bacterium
GCGGCAGCGGCACGAAGGTTGAGGGCTACGACCGGGTATATGTGAAGGCGACCGACGTGAACCATGTGGCGGATGTAGAGGATCTGATCAAAGAGATTGGCTATGAAACGTCCTCCATGAGCCAGTACCGCGAGGATATGCAGAAGCAGGTAGCTTCCGGCCAGGCGATGCTGGGCGGCCTGGCGGCTGTATCGCTGCTGGTGGCGGCGCTGAATATTGCCAACACCATGACGATGGCCATTTACGAGCGCACGAAGGAGATCGGCGTGATGAAGGTGCTGGGCTGCCGGCTCTCGAAAATCCGCGCGATGTTCCTGATTGAATCCGGCTCTATCGGCTTCTTAGGCGGTGTGGCCGGGTGCCTGTTGAGCGTGTTGATCAGCTATGTGCTGAACAACTTTTCTGTATGGATGCAGGCCATTACCAGTTGGCTGATGAGTATGGGCGTTGAGGTGAGCATGGATATTATGAACCTGGACGTTGGTTCGCTCTTTGGCATGGGTGGCATGGGGGGCGTCGGCAACATTTCCGATGTCCCGCTGTGGCTGCTGCTGGTGGCGCTGGCCTTCGCGACCGTCGTGGGCCTGCTCTCCGGCATTGCCCCGGCAAACCGCGCGGTGAAGATTTCGGCGCTGGAAGCCATCCGGCACGAGTGAGCGGCGCACATTTTATACGCATAAGAAAGAGCTGTACACAGAAGGGAATCTGTGTACAGCTCTTTTTCATGGCAAGATGCCATTCTGCGCGGCATTCCATACAGTTAAGCCTTGTGCTTTTGCATATCGCAGAGTGTATGCTGTACCCTCCGTGGAGCGGGTGCAATAACCGATACAATATGCAGAACAATCTACCAAATGGCGATTGCGCGCAAGAAATGCTTCTCTGGATGCTTTTTCACAACAGTACACAATTTTGTCTGCGCGCTGTTCTATAAACGAGGCGCGGAGTATTTGTGAGGCACTCCATCTGTTTTGATAGCCCCGAAAAGGCAGTACCAGAATAATTTTAAGCTGATTGTTTTCTGCGCGCAGTTCCAGCATCTTTTCCGCAATCAATGTATCGAATCCCAGTGCGCCACCTACCCCAAAATAGCATACGCCTTGTGAAATCAGCGGTTGTAAGTGGCTATACACATGCTGCCATATTGCACTTTCATGTCCGGCAGGAAGATTGCGGTGTCCTGTAAAGCAGCAGGTCCTTTTACGTTTGTCCAATTTTTATATCCCCCTTTGTCAATTACATATTGTATTACAATAAAGTAATATATAAATAATACCATATTTCGCACCATAATTACTACATAAAAAAGAAAAAAGAGGTGGTAATTTATGGAAGGGGATAAATTCATTATAACGCCGCGAAAGCCTGCCGTGGGAAAATCTACCGTGGTTTCCGTGCGGATGCCAGACAAGACCATTGAACGGCTGGAGGAGATTGCGGGGAGGACAGGCCGCACACGGAATGAGCTGGTGCTGATGTGCATTGACTACGCGCTTGCAAAGCTGGAAATTTTAGAGGAGTAAGGAAAATCTGCTTCCTGCACGCACAAAATTGCCCAAAATATCTAAAAAGGGTTTGAAAAAACGCGGATCTGTGGTATAATCTGCTAAAGGCTGTGAGCCGGATAAGGCAAAAACGGGGATCAGCGCGAATCGGTAAAGCGGGGGAATATCTATGACGTGTGCAGGAGTGAAACGAACATTATCCACGCTGCTATGTTTTCTGCTGGGGCTGTGCCTGCTGGCCGGGCTATGCCCCAATATTGCTTACGCCAAGGATAAGCGGGTCGTCAAGGTAGCCTTTTTCCCGATGGGAGGATACCATGAGAAGAAGGAAAATGGCGCCCTGGCAGGCATGGACGCCGAGTACCTCGACAGCCTGCGCAGGTATGCCAACTGGGAAATTGAATTTGTGGAATGCGCGAGCTGGGACGACGCGCTGCGGCTCTTATCGGAAAAGAAGGTCGACCTGGTGGGCAGCGCCCAGTATTCGGCGGAGCGGGCCAAAAGCTACCAGTACGCGGACCTTTCCAGCGGCTATACCTTCGGCATCATCGCGGCGAACGGGGACAGCGACCTGGCCTATGAGGATTTCGCGGCCATGCGGGACATCACCTTCGGCATGGTGAAAACCTATGTGCGCCGCAGCGAATTCATGCTCTATTTGCAGGACAACGGCGTTTACCGCCCCAACATACGCGAGTACGATTCCACCAGCGAGCTTCAGGACGCTTTGGCGAACGGCGAGATCGACGCGATGGTCCACACGTTCATGGAGCTGAAAGAGGGCCAGCGCCTGTTGGGACGGTTTGCTCCCCGGCCCTTCTACTATATATCAGCTATCTGGGCAACGACGCCGTGATGCGGGAGCTGAACTACGCCATCGCGGATATGAAGATGAACGAACCCGGCCTGGAAACGCAGCTCATGAACAAATATTATCAGAGCAGGCTGGACAAAAGCATCGTGTTCACGACGGATGAAAAGAATTTTATCGCGCAGGCCGGCCCCATCACCGTGGGCTATTTTGACGGCTACTACCCGTTTGTCTACGAGGAGGAAGGGGAGTGCCGGGGGCTGACGAGGGAGCTTCTGGAAAACGCGGCGGGCGTGGCCGGGCTGACCCTGCAATGGCACAGGCTTGACAACCCGCAGCAGGCCAGCGCGGCTTTGGTGGATGGGACGATTGATGTGATGTCCTATTGCGTCCACAGCGAGGAGGAGGCGGGGGAAAACCTGCTTACCAAGTTGAAGGAATACACCTCCATCCCAATGGTGCTTGTCACCAAGGAGGATAAGGAGTTCAAATCTATCCATACGCTGGCCACTGTGGAGTACCTGCACGAGGACGCCTCCCTGGTGGCGGACCTGGACAGCGACACGGAACTGCTGCTTTTCGAGAGCCAGCAGGAATGCCTGGACGCGGTAAAAGCGAACGAGGCCGACGCGGCGCTGTGCGACGGGTATCTGGCCGAGTACCAGTTGAGCGCGGAGATGCGGTACTACGATTTGGAGATACGGCGGGCGCTGAACCAGGAACACGGGGTATCCATGACGGTGCGCAGCGAGGATACCCAGTTGGCGGGGATCCTGGACAAAACGCTTTTGACGGTGGACGTGCGCGCTGTCAACGACTACATGTTGGAGCGCAATATTTACTCCATGACGAGCGTGAGCCAGTTTGTGGAGGACAACAGCGTCGTCATTATCATCCTGCTCCTGCTGATCCTCGCGGCTGTGATTGCGGTGGCGGTACATATCGTGCGGGACACCAAGAAGATACAAAAGCTGATGTATAAGGATGTAAGATCGGAAGAGCACACGTCTGAACTCCAGTCA
>CANCXY010000303.1 GCA_947381875.1 uncultured Clostridia bacterium
GAATGGACGCCATGCGCTACGGCGTGGCGCGGGCGCTGCGGGCGGATACTTTCAGCTTTGAGTGAGGGAGATTGTATGGATATCTGGAACGCCGCCATGGCGCAGATCAGCAGCATCATCCGGCGCGGGCATGCCGCGCGGCTGAGTGATAAGGCGTTTTTGGAGCGGGAGATAACGGCCTGGCTGCACAGCCCGGCGCGTCAGATGCAGGTGAAGGGCGTGCTGTATTATGAGGGCCAGCATGACATCCTGCGCCGCCAGCGGACGGTGATTGGCGAGGCGGGGACGCTTTCGGCGGTGGAGAATTTGCCCAACAATCGCCTGGTGGATAATCAGTACGGAAAGCTGGTGGCGCAGAAAGCAAACTATCTGCTGGGACAGCCGTTTGTAGTTGAGAGCAGGAACGCACAGCACGCCGCGTGCCTGAAACAGGTGTTCGACAAGCGCTTCCTGCGCACGCTGAAAAACGCGGGCAAGGCCGCGCTGTGCGGCGGCATCGCGTGGTTGCATCCGCATTATGACGAAACGGGCGCGCTGGTGTTCCGTCTGTTCCCGGCGTATGAAATCCTGCCGTTCTGGCGCGACAGCGAACACACGGAGCTTGACTGCGCCGTGCGTTTCTATGAGGTGCAGGGCTATAACGGCAGTACACCCGTCATCATCCAGAAAGTCGAGCTATTCACGCTGGACGGCGTGCGGTGCTTTCTCTGGAAAAACGGCAGCCTCATTCCAGACACGGCCGCGCCGGACGGGGCCTGCGCCTATGTCACGGCGGATGGAAAGGCCCTCAACTGGCAGCGCGTGCCGCTGGTGGCTGTGAAGTACAACGAGGGCGAAATACCGCTGCTGGCGCGCGTCAAGACATTGCAGGATGCGCTTGACGTGATGCTCTCCGACTTTGAGAACAACATGCAGGAGGACGCGCGGAACACTATCCTTGTGCTGAAGAATTACGATGGCACGGATTTAGGGGAGTTCCGGCGCAACCTTGCGCAGTTCGGCGCGGTGAAGGTGCGCACAGAGGGCGACGCGCAGGGCGGTGTGGAGACGCTGGAAGTGCAGGTCAACTCCGAAAACTACAAAACCATCCTCGCGCTTTTGAAAACGGCGCTGATTGAAAACGGCATGGGGTTTGACGCGAAGGATGACCGGCTTTCCGGCAACCCCAACCAGATGAATATCCAGTCCATGTACAGCGATATCGACCTGGACGCAAACGACATGGAGACGGAATTGCAGGCGGCGTTTGACAGCATCCTCTGGTTCGTGGATGCGCATCTGGCGAACACCGGGCAGGGCGATTTTGCGGGCGATGATGTGACCATCACCTTCAACCGCGATATGCTGATGAACGAGACGGAGGCCATCGCGAACTGCGCCGCGAGCGCGGGGCTGCTCTCGGAGGAGACGATTGTCGCGCAGCATCCGTGGGTGGATGACCCGCAGGCGGAGCTTGCAAGGCTGAAACGTCAGCGCGAGGAGGAGCGGCAGCGGGAGTATGACCCGTTTACAGAAAACCCGCCCCGCGGCATAGAGCCAGCGGGGCGGGTTGTGTGATGATTCAATCTTCCAGCGTCTTTTGCAGGTTATTTGCGACCTTTTGAAGTTTTTCTTTCTCCGGCCCTTCGGGCATCTTTTGTAAAACTTCAAGGATGTCATCCAGAACAAAGCGAACAAACCCGTTGAACTGCTTATCCGTCATTCCCATCTGCCGCTCAACTCCTTTCACCTGTATTTTATCACATGGATGAGGGGAAAATCAAGCCGCAGACGGCAAAACACACGAAAAGGAGCGCCGCATGAAAAACGCCGATTACTGGAAACAGCGCTTTGAGCAGCTCGAAGCGGCGCAGCATGAGGTGGCGGAGGAAACGCTGGCGGACATCGTGCGCATTTACCGGGACGCGCAGAAGGAGCTGATGGGCGAGATTGCGGCATGGTACGCGCGCTTTGCCGCTGGAAACGGCGTAACGCTGGCCGACGCCCACCGCATGCTGACGGCGCGGGAGCTGGAGGAATTCAAGTGGGACGTGCGCGAATATATCCGGCGCGGCGAGGAAAACGCCATCACGGGGCAGTGGGCCAAGCAGCTTGAAAACGCCTCGTGCCGGTATCATATCTCCCGGTTAGAGGCGCTGAAGGTGCGTGTGCAGAACAGCATGGAAACGCTGTTTGCAAAACAGAACAGGGCGCTTTCCGAGAGCATGCGGCGCGTGTATGAGAGTGGATATTACCACACGGCGTTTGAGCTGCAAAAAGGGGTCGGCATTGGGTGGGATATTGCCGCGCTCAACCAGCGCGCAGTGGAAAAAGTGCTTGTAAAGCCGTGGGCGGCGGACGGGTACAATTTTTCGCAGCGCATCTGGCGGAATAAGGATAAGCTGATCTCCGCGATACATACAGAACTGTCCCGGAATATCGCGCTGGGACAGAACCCACAAAAGGCCATCGACCGCATAGCAAAAACAATGGAGACGAGCAGGAGCAACGCCGGACGGCTTGTGATGACGGAAGAAGCCTATTTCAGCAGCGTCGCGCAGGGGCAGGCGTATGAGGATTTAGGCGTGGAGCAGTATGAAATCCTTGCCACGCTCGACAGCAAAACCTCGGAGATTTGCCGTAACATGGACGGCAAGCGGTTCCCCGAAAAAGACCGTCAGGTGGGCGTGACCGCGCCGCCGTTCCATGTGAGGTGCCGCTCCACGACTATTCCTTACGACCCGGATTTTGAGGACATAGGCCAGCGCGCCGCACGGGGGGAGGATGGGAAAACCTACTATGTGCCTGCGGATATGACGTATAGGGAGTGGGAGAAAACGTTTGTGGGTGGCGGGGACAAGAGAAATGTCCAGCTTATGGCCGCTCAAAGCAACACATGGGAGGGTGCTGTTCCAACCGAACACACAGCTGAGGAACTGGATGAACTGACACGCTATGCCGAGGAACGCGGTATTAAGCTGTATCGTCGCCGCCCCTTTGACGGGGACATTTCCCTGATGAAGTCGGAAATTGATACCATTGCAAAAATTCGGTCTGACTTTGGGCACACCGATTATCTACGGCTTGGCTGGAAACCGATGGATGGCGATGATTTTGGCGAAACATCTTCTGACCATCATCAAATCTGGATAAATGAACTGGCGCTCCGAGACAGAAGTGTCACCGAAAAGAACCTTACGGCGGACAACTGGATCGCCGCGAATACCGCTGAAGGTATTGCGGCACATGAAATGGGGCATGTGCTTTCCGGGAAAATCAAAAACAGGAAAACAGGGCTTGAAATCTATAAGGAGACGGTGTATAATGTAACTGGAAAAGTTGTTTCAGATAG
>CANCXY010000304.1 GCA_947381875.1 uncultured Clostridia bacterium
AGCGCCCGGCGGAGTCCAGAGGCAGAGCCTCTGGCAGGTCCGGGCAGCGCCCGGCGGAAACATTTTTGATACAATCTTGTGATACCATAAAAGGCGAAAGAGGAGGTATAGACGTGAACCATATCCTGATCGTTGAGGACGAAAAGCCGATTGCTCAGTTGATTGACATGAGCCTTTCCCGTGCGGGGTATCAGTGCGAGCAGGTCCATGACGGCCTCGCCGCTGCGGACAGGCTGGAACAGGTGGGGTACGACCTTGTTTTGCTGGACATCATGCTTCCGGGGCTGGACGGGTATGAACTGCTGGAATATCTGCGGCCTATGGGTACGCCTGTGATCTTCATCACCGCCAAGGGCACGTTGGGCGACCGCGTGCGCGGGCTGCGGCTGGGTGCGGACGACTACATCGTAAAACCTTTTGAGGTCGCGGAGCTTGTCGCGCGCGTCGAAAGCGTTTTGCGCCGCACCGGACGCGGCGGGGCGGAACTGCGCGCGTGGGACGTTGTTGTCGATACCGTGGCCCACAGTGTTACAAAGGCGGGCGCGCCGGTCCCCATCACCCCGCGTGAATTTGACCTGCTCGAACAGCTTTTGCGCAACCGGGGCGCGGCGCTGTATCGGGACGTGCTGTTTGAGCGCGTCTGGGGCGGCGAAATGGAGGATGGTACCCGCACGCTGGACCTGCATATCCAGCGCCTGCGTAAAAAATTGGGCTGGCAGAGCCGTATCCGCACCGTGTACAAAGTGGGCTATCTGCTGGAACCGGAGGAAACATAACGATTGAAAACATCTATCTTGTTTCCCTGCCCGCCGGGCGAAGAAACAAGATGGGAATGGCTTTGGAAAGAACAGGTGATCTGTATGAAGCCGGCACCCCATGAAAAACGCGGCCTGCCTTTCGCCGCAAAACTCACCCTTGCCATGCTGCTGGTGCTGGCGTTTTCGCTCTCGCTGGGCGGCGCGGTGCTGCTGATGGGCAACTTTACCGACACCTTAGAGGAGGCCAGCCGCAACGCCGAGGCACAGCATCTGCTGCAATGCTACGCGTTGGAATCCACTTTGCGCGATATTGCGGCGCGCGGCGAGGCCGTCAGCGAGGCGCAGTTGGCGCGCTTCGGCACCGGCCTCGCCGATTACACCGGGGGCCGCCTTGCCGCGCTGTTCTGGCAGGAGGGGGAGGGCGGCGAAACCGTTTACACCTCGTTCCCCTGGGGCGCTTCGCCGGAGGGGCGCACCGATGTATATACCCTGCACCGTGAGGAAAACAGCCGTACCTATATGCTGTTTGAGACGACGGTTTCCGTGCCTGGTTCGCCCGCCGTCGTGCTGCTCACGGGACACGATGTGACGAACGTATTCAACGCCCGCGACCGCGCGCTTGTGCGGTTCTGGGAAATGGAATTTGTCGTGCTGCTGTGCGCGGGCGCGGCGGCGGCCCTCGTCTCCCGCTGGTTGACAAAGCCCCTGGCCCGCCTGAACAAAGCCAGCCAGAGCATCGCCGCCGGGGCCTATGATATGCGCACCGATATTGCCTCCGGGGATGAGATCGGCGCGCTGAGCCGCAGTTTCGATACCATGGCCGCCGCCGTACAGGAGAAAGTGGCGGCGCTGGAGCTTTCGGTGCGTCAGCGGGAAGATTTCATGGCCGCGTTTTCCCACGAGCTGAAAACCCCCATGACAGCCGTTATCGGTTACGCCGACACCCTGCGCAGTATGCAGTGCGAGCCAGAGCAGCAGCGCATTGCCGCCGGGTATATTTTCAGCGAGGCAAAGCGCGTGGAGACGCTCTCGGAAAAGCTGCTGGAGCTGATGGGCCTGCGCGACGCCCCGCCCGCGCTGAAGCCTCTGGAACTGAACGCCGTTTTCCGCGCCGCGTACAGCGCCCTCGTCCCGGCCATCGCGCCGGTAGAACTGAACATTCAGAACGCGCCCAATATCTTTATATATGGTGACGCCGCGCTGCTCACCGACCTGCTGTATAACCTGGTGCAGAACGCCGCGCGCGCCGAACCGAAGGATGGGTGTGTGTATATCGCGTGGCGGGAAGCGCCGGGGCTTGTCGACGTCACCGTATGGGACACGGGCCGGGGCATTCCCGCCGCGATGATCGACCGCGTGACAGAGCCGTTTTTCATGGTGGATAAATCCCGCGCGCGGGCGGGCGGCGGCAGCGGCGTAGGGCTGGCGCTGAGTGAGAGCATCGCCCGGCTGCACGGCGGCGCGCTGGCGATCCGCAGCAAAGAGGGCGAGGGGACGGCGGTCACGTTCCGCCTCTCCACCCGTCCCCTCACCACAAAGGAGGCAGAAGCATGAAACATTCAAAGCGCTTTTTCCCGCCCGTCCTGATCGCCGCCGGGGCGGTGCTGCTGATGGCGGTGTTCGCGCTTGTCCCGGCGCTCAGCCTGTGGGCCAGCGAGCGCGCCGCGCTGGAACAGCCCCATACGCGCACGGCCCAGGCGGGGGCGGTATCGCTCACCTGCGACGACATCTATATCGCGCGTATGCTCAAGAAGCTGGAGCAGGGCCGAAGGGATACCAGCGGCGCGTATCAGCCCGCTGTCACCTATCCGAATTCTATGGACTACCGGGCCAGGGGCACCGTGCAGGCGCATGACGCGGATCAGTTGATCGAGACGGCGCACAGCGCAGGTCTGCTGCCGGACGCGTGGTACGAGAGCGTATGCAGCGCTATGGTGGACGGTTCCTATTACACGTCCACCGACAGCCTGGGGTTTATGGACTATATCGTGTGGTCGGCACGGGAACAGGATAAAGGCATGTATCTCATTGGCCTGACGGTGGAATCACAGTCCAATGCCATCGTGGGCTTCTGGGTTTCCGCCGATGTGTCCGAGAACCTGCCCGTTCCCGATACCGCCGCGGTATTAGAGGCATACACGCGCTATCTGGGCGTAGAACAGGCCAACGACTGGGCTGTGCCTGTCGACACGGACTACGCGGAAAACAGCATCTATTCCGCGAACGCCGAGCTGCTGCTCTCCGTACAGACGGGTGATTATATTTCTTACCCCCATTATGAACTCGTGGGAGACGGCTCCGAATTTTCCCGCGAGTATTCCCGGCAATATTTCTGCCTGAACGCGAAGTATATGGAAAGCGCGCAGATCCAGGAATACCAGGCATATACCCGCTCCTTTGCGGGCGTGCCGGATATGCCCATCGGGGCGGGGCCGACAGGCAATGTGGATTGGTCAATGGGTGGGTGGGGCGGCTGGCCTGCGGCGGCGCAGGATGGCTGCTACGAACTGGCGACCAAGATCGGAAGAGCACACGTCTGAACTCCATTCACGCACGGACATCTCGTAT
>CANCXY010000305.1 GCA_947381875.1 uncultured Clostridia bacterium
GAGTCCAGAGGCAGAGCCTCTGGCAGGATTCCAAAGGGCAGCGCCCTTTGGCGGGTCCGGGCAGCGCCCGGCTGTCAGCGGCCCTGTTTGGCGGCGAGGTCGGCGAGGGCGTCGCGGCGGGAGAGGTTGATGCGGCCCTGCTGGTCGATTTCCGTCACCTTGACGAGCAGCTCGTCGCCTACGGCGACGACGTCTTCTACCTTCTCTACGCGGTGGGTGTCCAGTTTGGAGATGTGGACAAGGCCCTCTTTGCCGGGGGCGATTTCCACGAATGCGCCAAAGGTCATCAGGCGCGTTACTTTGCCTTTGTAGATGGCGCCGATTTCGGGGTCTTCTACAATCGTCTTAATCGTGTGGAGCGCGCGCTCGGCGTCGGCAATGTCGATGGCGGAGATGAAGACGCTGCCATCTTCCTCAATGTCGATTTTGGCGTTGCAGTTCGCGCAGATCTCCTGGATCACTTTGCCGCCTTTGCCGATTACGTCGCGGATCTTGTCTACGTCGATCTTCATCGTCAGCATCTTCGGGGCGTACTTCGACAGCTCGGCGCGCGGGGCGGCAATCACCGGCGTGATGATCTCATCCAAAATATACAGGCGCGCCTTGCGGCACTTCTCAAACGCGTCCTCAATGATGGCGTAGGTCAGGCCGTCCACCTTCATGTCCATCTGGATGGCTGTAATGCCGTCGCGTGTGCCGCCCACCTTAAAGTCCATGTCGCCGTGGAAATCCTCGACGCCTTGGATGTCCAGCATCGTCATCCAGCGGTCGCCTTCGGTAATCAGGCCGCAGGAAATGCCCGCGACAGGCTTCTTGATGGGCACGCCCGCGTCCATCAGCGCCAGCGTGGAACCGCAGATAGATGCCTGGCTCGTCGAACCGTTGGAACTCAATACCTCCGATACGGCCCGGATGGCGTAGGGGAATTCCGTCGTGTCCGGCAGCATCGGCAGCAGCGCGCGTTCCGCCAGCGCGCCGTGGCCGATCTCCCGGCGGCCCGGACTGCGCAGGCTGCGCGCCTCGCCCACAGAATAGGGCGGGAAATTGTAATGGTGCATATAGCGCTTGGTGCTTTCGGTGGAAATATCGTCCATGAGTTGGGCGTCGCGCAGGCCGGCCAGCGTCACCGCCGTCAGCACCTGGGTCTGCCCGCGCGTGAACATGCCGGAGCCGTGTACGCGCGGCAGCAGGCCCACTTCGGCAGCCAGGGGCCGTATCTCGTTGATGCCGCGCCCATCGACGCGCTTGCCCTCGTCCAGCAGCCAGCGGCGCACCACGAACTTCTGCATTTTGTACATCAGTTCCTCGACGACCGCTTCGCCCCATTCCTCGCCGTACTGCGCGGCAATCTTATCGCGGATGGGCAGCAGACGCGCGTCGCGCACCGTCTTATCGTCGGTGTCCATCGCCGCTTTGAAATCGTCCAGGTACGCGCCCTTCACGGCCTCGAACAGGTCGTGATCCAATTCCATCGACTGGAACTCGATCTTCGGCTTGCCGATCTCGGCCACAATGCCGTTGATAAACGTAATCATCTTCTGGATCTCGTCGTCGCCCGTGTGGATGGCTTTCAGCATCGTGGCCTCGTCCACCTCGTTTGCGCCCGCCTCGATCATTACGATCTTCTCGGCACTGGCGGCGACAGTCAGCTGCAAATCGCTTGTCTCGCGCTGCTTCTCGGTGGGGTTCACGACGATCTCCCCGTCGACCAGCCCCACAAATACGCCCGCAATCGGGCCTTTCCAGGGGATATCCGAAATAGAGAGCGCGATGGACGTACCGATCATGCCCGCAATCTCCGGGCTGCAATCCTGGTCGACGCTCATCACAGTCATCACGACCGATACGTCGTTGCGCATATCCTTCGGGAACAGCGGACGAATGGGGCGGTCAACGACACGGCTTGTCAAAATCGCCTTTTCGCCCGGACGCCCCTCGCGGCGCATGAAACTGCCGGGGATGCGGCCCACGGCGTACAGCTTTTCCTCGAAATCGACCGAGAGCGGGAAGAAATCGACGCCCTCGCGCGGCTTGTCGCTCATGGTAACGTTGCACAATACGGCAGTGTCGCCGTAGCGCACCAGGCAGCTCCCGTTGGAAAGGCCGCACATCTTGCCCGTCTCCACCCGGAAGGGCCTGCCGGCCAGTTCCGTCTCAAACACCTTGAATTTCGGGAATGTCTCCCGCTTGGATGCGAATTCCAATGCCATACTTCTTTTTTTACCTCCGTTTTCTGCGCGAAGCGGGGCGTGTCTTAGCAATAAATCCAGCGCTTTTCTGCCGGTGGTGGGAGCGTTTTCCCAGAGGCGCCGCCTCTGGACTCCGCCAAAGGGGCGCAGCCCCTTTGGAATCCCATCCTGACTGTGCTGTCCGTCCGCTTTTTGCTTGAAAGGCGGTCGGATTTGAAAAGCGTTCGATTCATTGCTAACAACACGAGCCCTCGCCCGCGCGTGGTTTTTTACAATTTGCGCACCGCGGGCAAGCCCGCGGTGCGGCGTGGTACAAAATTACTTACGCAGGCCCAGCTTGGCAATCAGGGCGCGGTAGCGCTCGATGTCCTTTTTCTGCAAATAGGCCAGCAGGTTGCGGCGGCGGCCAACCATCTTCAGCAGGCCACGATAGCTGTGTTTGTCGTTCTTGTTCGCTTTCAGGTGTTCGTTCAGGTGATTGATACGCGCGGTGAGCAGCGCCACCTGTACCTCAGGCGAACCAGTGTCGTTCTCGCTCAAACGGCACGACGCAATGATGTCCTGTTTGTTTTCCATCCTTGACAACTCCCTTTCTGATAGGCCCTGAACGCCGCGCCGGTAAGCGGGAGATGCGCCGCGCGCCGCGTTCGGGTAGATTTTGCGCCCGTCATCCGGGCACCGTAGTTTAGTATACCACGCCGCGGGCATAAACACAAGCGGAAATTATGCCCCTTTTGCATTTTTATACGCCGGATACGGCTTTCAGCGCTTTAGACGACATATCCAGGCTGTGTTTGACCATCAATTCCTGCGCCACCAGCGCGCCTTTGATCTCGTCTACGTCGTCCTGCAGCCTGTCGAGCTTGCCCTCCATGCGGTCCATACGCTCCGAAAGCTGCATATGCCCCTCGGCGATCTTGTGGATGTCCGGCTTTACGCTGCTCTCGATATAGGCCATGAGGTCGGTCTTGAGGCGCGTTTCGGATTCGGCGAAGCGCTGATCCATGCGCGTTGCCATCCGTTCTTCGGATTCGGCGAAGCGCTGATCCATGCGCCCTATCATCCGTTCCTCGGATTCGGCGATGCGTTGATCCATGCGCGTCATCATCCGTTC
>CANCXY010000306.1 GCA_947381875.1 uncultured Clostridia bacterium
ACAGAACCAGATTAGAAACGGTTATTCCTTTGAGGACGCCTTTTATTATAAATATAGACCCTTGCGACACATGCAATTTTCAGTGTAAGTTTTGCCCTACGGGCGACAGAGAGTTAATGAAACATACTCCAGGGCGCGGTCATGGAATCATGAAGATGGATGTATATAAGAAAGTAATCGATGATATTTGCGGGTTTGAAGATAAGGTCAAGGTGATTCGCCTCTACAAAGATGGCGAGCCTTTGCTGAACCCAAATTTTGCGGAAATGGTGCGTTATGCAAAACAATCCGGCTGTTGTGAACGTGTTGATACCACTACAAATGCGTCTTTGCTTACCCATGAGCTTTCCAGCCAAATCATTGAGGCGGGGTTGGATCGGATCAATATTTCGATTGAGGGAGTCAATGCGGAGCAATATATGGATTTTTCCCGCTATGCAATACAATATGAGCAGATGGTAGAGCAAATCCGATATTTTTATGAGCATAAAACAAACACAGAAATGATTGTTAAGATCAATGGGGATATTTTGACTGAAACACAAAAACAGTTGTTTTACGATATATTTGGAGATATTACAGATGGTATTTTTATTGAGAGTATCATGGATTGCTGGCCTACTTTTGAGCAGAAAAAGGTAAACGTGAATCAGAAGCGCGGGATTTATGGGCAAAGTATCCGGGAAGTGCTGGTATGTCCATATGTGTTTTATTCTATTCCCGTCAATTCGGATGGAACAGTGAGCCTGTGTTTTCTGGATTGGAAGCGCGAATTGCTGCTTGGGGACGCCAAAACAGAGAAGATTACAGATATTTGGCAAGGAAACACATTGAAGGAATACCAGAAACTGTTTTTGCGGGGAGAACGGAAAACCCACCCAATTTGCGGCGGTTGCGGCCAGCTTCGTCAAGGACAGCCGGACGATATTGATGCGTTTGCAGCGGAGTTACTGGGTCGGTTAGAACTGGCGGGAGGAGAAAAGAAATGAAAATTCTTTTCATTGGAGGAAATGGAAATATCAGTTGGTACTGTACACAGCTTGCAATAGAACGGGGCCATGAGGTATGGCATTTGAATCGGGAAATTTCTGTGCGGACCCGCAGAAAAACCCAGCCACAGGTGCGGAAACTAAAGGGGGATATACGTGAGACAGACAAAATAAAAACGCTTTTGGGACATTGCTCATTTGATGTCGTTTGCGATTTTATTTGTTACAACGAAGAACATGCACAAAACGATATAGAAATTTTTGGGGGTAAGACAAAGCGCTTTATCTTCATCAGTTCGGAAGCTGTTTACAAAAGAAATCCTCTGCCAAGCACTGACGTATTTACAGAGGACAGTGAAAAATATGATATAAGCTGCGGCTGTGAATATATTATTGGAAAGGTGGAGGCAGAGAGGGTATTTATGGAGGCGTATCATCAAATTGGTTTCCCTGTGATGATTATTCGCCCCTCTTACACATATGACACGATTTTTCCTATCAGCATCGGCCACAACTGCTTTACTGCGCCAGAGTTGATTTTGAAAGGATATCCGCTTCTGATTGCAGGTGATGGAAAAAACCTATGGGCGTTCACACATTCCGCCGATTTTGCGGCAGCTTTTATAAGATTAGCAGAAAACAACGCTGCCATCGGAAATACATTTAATATCTGTACAGAGGAGCAACTATCCTGGAACGACCAATCGGAGATGGTTCTCAAAGCATTGGGAGCGGAATCGAGCGGAGTATTCCATGTGCCTTTCCATGATGCGCTGACCTTTGAGGAAATACAGCCGCGAGTTATGATGCTTCATCGGATGAAGAATAGCATCAGCAGTGTTGATAAATTGAAAAACTATGTGGTTGACTGGAAACCCAAGGTTCCCTTTGAAGGAGGAATTCAAAGGACTGTCCGATGGTTAAATGAATGTAGCTGCCACATGCGGCATGTGGAGAGAATCGAAAAAACATTGATGACTATTTATGAAAGGTATGATATTAAGAAATGCGGATAAAACAGTGCAAACTTTGCGGAAGCACCCAGTTGGACAAAATTGGAGAGTTTTGCTCAAACATGAAGATCATGGGGCCGCAGTTTTCAGAAGGGCGAAGCGATATCATGGTTTGTGGAAACTGTGGTTTTGTATTTAATTACTATGAAAACGCGGATCAGGAATGCTTTGATGAATATTACCGTTCTTCCAACAGCCGGGCTATGAAGTATGGCGAATCTTTTTCATCGGATGTAGAGGATCTCTATTTGAACCATATCCTAAGCAACATTGAGAAATATATCTCAAAAGACAGTAGCATTTTGGATGTGGCTGGGAGTTATGGATATTTGGCCCAATTCCTGATTGAAAATGGATATTTCAATGTAGCTGTTATGGAAATTAAGCCAGAGTGTATCCAATCCGTCAAAGAAAATGGAATTGCAGTATTGGAAGAAAGCTTGTTCCAGACACAGGTATTAGCCAAGTATGACCTGGTGATTTGTGCGCATACGTTGGAACATTTTGTAGATATTGACATTGCGTTGAAAAAGCTAAAGCAACTGGTCAAACCAGGTGGTCATATATATATCGAAGTGCCCGATGTAGAAAGATATACTGGACAAGATCGGGTGCCCTATTACTATCTCACCTATGAGCATGTGTGCCATTTTTCAGAATGTACATTAAATCATATAGACGTTCTTTTCGGGCTTCATCTGATAAACCTTAATAAATGTCTGAAAAGGGGTGATTACCCTACTTTGTGTGCCATGTACGAGTGCGCTATTACGGAAAATGAGAATTTGTACTGTATTCAAGAGTTTTCTAATATTCAGCGTGACAAATCTGCGGAGGCCGCATTAACGGAATATATCACATCCTGTGAAGGGAAGATAGCAGCGATTGTACAGCAATTTGAAACGTCCCATACGCCGTTGATTTTATGGGGGATTGGTGCCTCTACTGCGCAACTGCTGAACCGCAATTTTGATCGCTGCAACGTGATTCAGCTGATAGATAGCAACCCGGCGAGGCAGGGGCTTTCTTTTCAGGTGGGAAATTCTATTCTGAAGATCGAGCCTCCAACGACAATACAGAACAGTGATGCTATAATACTGATTCTCTCATCTTCATATAGAAAAAGCATTGAAAAAACTATTAGAGGTTATAAATACACAAATCAAGTTATGGCTATATAAAGGCGACAAGGATAATAATATGAATATACAAACCAGATTGAGTTCAGAACCCAGGAATAATTTATGTGATGTTTTGCCGTTGCAGCAGCCCTATGTTCTTTTGGTGGATCCCTCC
>CANCXY010000307.1 GCA_947381875.1 uncultured Clostridia bacterium
TGACACGGGGGGCCCCAAACTTCCTCTTGTGGCCCATTGGGGGTTGCCCACGGGGGGTTGCCCCCTTTGGGCGGTGTCCTGCGGGGGAGCCTGGGGGCAGGTACGGGCGGCAGCCCGGCAGCAAGATTGCGAATCGTGCGCGGCGTGGCGGGGAAGCGCGCAAGATACAGCATTGACATTCACCAGATTTTTTGGTAAATTTAATATAAATCTGTGCAATTTTCCAGGATTGCACCCAACCGAACCGGGCGTGCCCAAACGGCAGAGGTATTTCCGTGTGTTCCCCCCGCTCTGCGGGCCAGGGAAACGCACAATACGCTTTGCCCGGACGCTTCCGCCGAACGATTGAGAGAAAGGATCTGATCAAATGAGCGTTGATCTGCGCGCGAACCCCTATTTTCTGGACGACGAGGGCGTCCAGTGGGTGGAAGATACCATCGCTTCCATGAGCATTGAGGAGAAAATCGGCCAGTTGTTCTTCAACATGGGTTCCTCCCGCGATGAGGAATACCTGAAAATGACCGTCAACAAATACCATATCGGCGGCATCCGCTACAACCCTGCAAAGGCGGCGGAAGTACATGAACAGAACCGCATTTTGCAGGAAAATTCCCGCATCCCGCTCATCATTGCCTGCAACACCGAGGCGGGCGGCAACGGCGCCTGCGTCGACGGCACCTATATCGGCCAGCAGACGAAGATCGGCGCGACGCGCGACGTGAAATACGCCAGGGCCCTGGGCAAGCTCTCCAACACCGAGGCCGCGGCTATCGGCTGCAACCTCAGCTTCGCGCCTGTCTCCGATATCTATTACAACTGGCACAACCCCGTCGTCGGCCTGCGCACCTATGGGAACGACTGTGAGCGCGTTATTGAAATGACAAAAGCCTATATGGACGGCGCGCACGAGGTGCCGGGCTTTGCCTGCGCCGCGAAGCACTTCCCCGGCGACGGCTGGGACGACCGTGACCAGCATGTCGCCAACAGCGTCAACCCCTGCACCTGCGAGGAGTGGGACGCCACGTTCGGCAGGATCTATCAGAACCTGATCGACAACGGCCTGGAAGCCATCATGGCCGGGCACATCATGCTGCCGAGCTACACCCGCGCGCTCAACCCCGATATCAAAGACGACGACATCATGCCCGCCACGCTCTCCCCGGAGCTGCTCACCGGCCTCTTGAAAGGCAAGATGGGCTTTAACGGCATGGTGCTGACGGACGCCAGCCACATGGTGGGCCTCACCTGCCGCATGAAGCGCCGCGACATGCTGCCGCACGCCATCGCCGCGGGCTGTGACATGTTCCTGTTCTTCAACGATATGGACGAGGACTTCGCCTCCATGATGAAGGGCTATGAGACGGGCGTCATCACCGAGGAGCGCCTGTCCGACGCGCTGCACCGCATCCTGGGGCTGAAAGCGCATATGGGCCTGCACAAAAAGGCAAAGACCGAGCTTGTGCCGCCTGCTTCCCGGATTGCCGAGGTAGTCGGCTGCGCCGAGCATAAGGCCGTGCAGAAGGAGATCAGCGAAAAGGCGCTGACGCTGGTGAAGTACAAGGACGAGGACGTACTGCCCGTCACGCCCGAACGCTACAAACGCATTATGATCGTCTATGTGGGCGGCCTGGAGGCGAAGGGCGGCATCGGCGGCGCAATGAAGCGTATGATGGGCGGCGCGGCCAGCCCCGCCGAGCGGCTGAAAGAAAAACTGGAGGCCAAAGGCTTTGAGGCGCGCATTTATGAAAGCCCGATGGAGAAAATCCAGAAGCGCATCGCCGCTGGCGAGAAGGTCGATTTCAACATCTATTTCGCGGGCAAGGACACCATTTCCGATTTCGTCGGCGCGCAGGACCTTATCATCACGCTGGTGGACGTGCCGGGCGGGTTCCAGGCTGTGGCGCGTCCGGGCTTCGGCATGACGAAGGGCGGCGGCGAAATCCCCTGGTATGTGCATGAACTGCCCGTGCTGGTCGTGGGCTGCCAGCAGCCGACCATCCTGGCGGACATCCCGCAGGCGCGCACCTATATCAACATCTACGATACGCAGGATTCGACGCTGAACGCCTTTGTCGACGCCCTGGGTGCGGGCAAGGACGCGTTTAAGGGGCAGGACCCCATCGACAGCTTCTGCGGCATGTGGGATACGCACCTGTAATTTCCCCTGACGGATGTTGTTCCCCCGCCCTTCGGGCGGGGGAACGGCAAAAATCCCCACAGTGTTACCATACAAAACCGGCGGGGAAGCCACAAAAAACCCCACGATACAAAACAAAAGGAGCGGAAATAGTATGTCAACCCCCTTTGATTCATTCCAACCCAAAAAGGCGTGGCTTGTCTGTGTGGATTCCGACGGCTGCGCGATGGATACAATGGATTCCAAGCATCACCAGGCGTTCTGCCCGGAGCTGATTAAGACATACGGGCTGGAAGCCTATGACGACGTTATCACGCCGTACTGGATGGAAGTCAACCTCTACAGCCGCACGCGGGGCATCAACCGCTTTAAGGGGCTTGCGGCCACGCTGCGCATGCTGGCGGAAAAGGGCGTAAAGGTGCCGGGCGCGGAGGAGCTGTGTGCGTGGGTGGATCAGGCCCCGAAGCTCTCCAATCCGGCGCTGCAGGAAGCCATTGAAGCGGGCGGCGGCGAAGGGCTGCGCCAGGCGCTGGCGTGGAGCCATGCGGTCAACGCAGCCATCGCGGCAATGGGCGACGATTCCAGGCCGTTCCCCGGCTGCCGCGACGCACTCGCGGCCATCCATCCGCAGACGGATACCGCCGTTGTGTCAAGCGCGAACAGCGAGGCAATCGCCGAAGAATGGACGCGCCACGGCCTGATTGACCATATGGACATCGCCCTGGGGCAGGACGCGGGCACGAAGGAAGCGTGCCTTGTGGCGCTCTCCGCAAAGGGCTATGAGCCGGGCCATGTGCTGATGGTGGGCGACGCGATGGGCGACCTTGCGGCGGCGGAGCATGCAAGGGCGCTGTTCTACCCGATCCTTGTCGGCAAGGAGGAGGAGAGCTGGAAACGCCTGGTGGCGGAAGCACTGCCGCGTTTCCTCAACGGGACCTACGCGGGCGAGTATCAGGAAAAGATGCTGGCTGCGCAGAGAGAGATTTTGAAATAGAACAAACGGATCCTGTCCCGCAGATTCTCCCCGCCAAAGGCGGGGAGAAAGTCCAAAATGGGATTACAAAGGGGGCTTGCCCCCATTGGCGGAGTCCAGAGGCGGAG
>CANCXY010000308.1 GCA_947381875.1 uncultured Clostridia bacterium
CGATGATTTTTCTCCACAAGAGGAAAGCGACCGCGCCCATGAGCAGTTTGTACGTTTTGCTACAGCCAATCTGAAAGAAAATAACGCCCAGATCCTGTGCGAGCTGGCAAAAGAACACCACACAGCAGAAGATTTCACTTACAACGTCCAGAAACTTTTATTTCATATCAAAGACCATCCCGGCACACGGGCGGGCTATTCCCGATGCTGTGAGTATCTGCACCGTTTTTACACACAAAAACAGCCGGCAGATATGCCCTATGAGATTTGGCAGCGCACCATGCTGACGGAGGCAAAGGTGCTGTCCTATTTGAAACGCGCGCTTGCCAGACAGAACGCACAGCCGGAGCGTGATGTAATCGCGCTTGTCAAGCAGGGCGGACAGTTCGTCTACAAAGGTTACAGCGCCAAAGTACGGCGGCAGATGAGCAATTTTCAGCGCCAGCCTACGCCTGTTTATCGGGCGGTTTTGGACAATTCTCCGGCTATGTTCCCAGGCTACGAACATCTTCTGCGAAAGAAGCGCGCGGAGTACGAACAGCAGGAACAGCCGTTTGCAAGGATGGACGAAGATGCGGCACTGACCGCGTGGCTGTCCGATTTCTCCCTTTATGATTCGGACAACGACGAGACTATCCGCTTAAATAATATACAAAAGCACGATATCAACCTAATCCTGCAAAAGCGCTATGCGTTCCTGCAATGGGAGCAGGGCAGCGGCAAGACGCTGGCGGGCATCGCCTGCGGCCTGCATCGAATGCAGTACCAACACGCGCACAGCACATGGGTGGTTTCCTCCGCGATCTCTATCCGCAACAACTGGAACGTGGTCTTGAAAAACTACGGCCTGCCCTTTGTATTTGTGGAAAAACTGAAAGACATGGAACGTATCCGGCCGGGTGATTTTGTTCTGCTCACGTTAAACAAAGTCAGCCGGTATCAAAAGCAAATCGCCAAAAAAGTGAAACTTCTGCATCGGAAGATACAATTTGTTTTGGATGAGAGCGACGAGATTTCCAATCCCAACAGTATCCGATGCAAGGCGGTGCTGGCCTGTTTCCGAAAATGCCGCTTCAAATTGCTTACAACAGGCACCATCACAAGAAACAACATTGCGGAATCTGCACCGCAGCTGGAGCTTCTCTATAACAACTCTGTCAATATGATTTCATGGGTCTCCTGCACCTACAAGCGATGCAAAGAAATCGATTCGATGGAGAGCAGAGAAAACCCGTGGTGCGGCAAACCTATCCCCGCCTACAAAGCCGGATATTCGCTGTTTGCGGCCTCCCATCTGCCGGAGCGTGTCACCGTGTTTGGAATCGAACAGAAAACGCAGGACATCTATAACGCGCGTACTCTGAACAAACTGCTTGATAAAACCGTGATTACGCGAACATTTGAGGAAGTCGTGGGCAAAGACATCCAGCATATCCATCAGGTGCCTGTCGGCTTTGCGCCGGAGGAAAGGGCGGTCTATCAAAAAGCGCTCGACAAATTCAGTGATATGCGCAGCGGCTATTTTGCCTCTATTCAAAATGCACGCAAAGACGCCATGATGGAACTTGTCCAACAGCTCATTCTGCTGCTGCGTATCAGCGCCGCGCCGGACACACTGACAGAGTATAATGGCGATACACCCGTTAAAATTATGACCGCTGTGGAAATGATTGCCGATTGGCCGGATGAAATCGTCGCTATCGGTGTACGGCACAAAAATGTTCTGGAATCTTACGCGAAAGCAATTCGAGAGTATCTGCCGGAACGCCCGCTTTTCACCGTCACAGGTTCGGAGGTCAGCTTTGCAAAACGCCGCTCACTGCGACAGACGCTAAAAGACAGCGGCAACGGTATTTTACTTTGCACACAGCAGAGCCTGCCATCCAGTGTCAATTTCGAGTATGTAAACAAAGTCATTATCCCGGAGCTGCACTACAACAACTCCGGCATGAGCCAGTTCTATTTCCGCTTTATCCGCTATACCTCAACCGAATACAAGGACATCTATTTCCTGACCTATGCGGGCAGCATTGAGTCCAATTTGATGCAGATGATCCTTTGCAAAGAAAAGCTCAATCTGTTCATGAAAGGGCAGGACATTGATCTTGACGAAATTTATGAGCGGTTCGACGTGGATTACGACTTGCTCTCCCTGATGATGCGCCGTGAGGCGGACGAAAAAGGGAACCTGCGCATTCGGTGGGGAGAACAAATGATTGCATAGGAGGCATTATGAATTTTTATGAAACCAAAATGGGGCAGGATTTTTTCACTCATCAGCTCCCCGCGCTGATTGGCGCGCTGCAGGACATCGCAGCAGCACCGGCACAGCGGAGACAAACGCGGGAAATGAGCGCAGAAAACAACGATATTCTGTCGGCTTTATACCACGGCAACTACGAGCCGGAATTCTGGAAAGTGAAAAAAGACGACCCATTCGACAGCACTGTCATGCAGGCCGAAAATACGCTGACAACACAGATATCGCCGGAGCAAAAAAAGCTTTTCGACGAGTATCAAGCTGCTTTCAACGCACGCGCAGACAACATTTCCGAACGGGCATTCCGTGCGGGGGTGCAAATTGCTGTACAAATGATTTTGGCGGGCTGTGACATACCAAACAAAAAAGAATAGTTTCTATAGTCAGAGGCCGACTGCTCACAGCGAGCGGTCGGCCTCCTTCTTTCCGGGGATAGCAGATAAGATTTTACGAAACACTGGTGATGCGCGCCGTGTCCGGGTGGATCAGCACGATGGGAATACTTTTCTTTCGGGCATAATTGACGGTATACATCGTGCCGGAACGCAGGTTTCGCTCATTATCATACACGGCCAGCAGCACATCCGCTCGGTCGACCATGTAGCGGTTGCGTGCAAGGTAGCTTTCTCGGCTGTCCCCCTCGCCGACCGTGACACACTCGGCGCTGTGGCGGATCAGAAATGCCAGACGTTCTCTGCTGCGGGCGTCCCACCTTGCGTCGTGGCCTGTGAAAGGCAGTATCGTGTGGAGCTGCAGGTCCCCGTACCCCGGTGTTTCCTTGAGCCGCAGAGCGATCTCCCCCGCCCACATGTCTACCCCCAGTACACCGCCCACATAGACATGGCGCATACTGTCCTCATCATACATTCGCCGGAACTGCTCCATGATGGCCTTCTTGATTTTTTTGCAAAGCGTGTAGTTTGATATTGTCAATATTGGTTGACACTTTTTTTACAAGGATATCAATGCCTAAGCA
>CANCXY010000309.1 GCA_947381875.1 uncultured Clostridia bacterium
CACATTCCCAATCACAGTGGCAATCGCCGCACCGGCGATCCCCCAATGGAACCCTAAAATCATAACAGGGTCAAGAACCACATTCACCAGGTTGCCTAAAAGCTGCCCCGCCATAGCCTGGGTGGAATTGCCCTCAGCCCGGATCACGTTGGAATAGCAGTTGGAAATCAAAACAAATGGCCCGCCAAAGGCAACAATGGTGAGATGGGTTTTCGCAGGCTCCCATGTATCGACACTGGCGCCAACCAGGGTAAGGATGTTGTCCATAAAAATCAGGAACAGCGCGGACATCGCAACGCCGACCGCCACACAGCCCCACATGCAAAAGGAGCAGACTTTCTTTGCGTATTCTGTTCGGCCCTCACCCAGGGCGCGGGAGATCACAGAAGTGCCGCCCATACCAAAAACAGTGCCAACAGCCATAAAAATCAGGAACACAGGCGTTGCCAGCGACACCGCTGCGACCAAAATATCGCTGCGGGTTTGGCCGATAAAGAATGTGTCTGCCAGATTGTAGATCAGCACCATCAGCATAGCGGCCATAGCTGGCAGGGCACTTTTCAAAACAGCCTGTGATACAGGGGCTTTTTCAAAAAGTTCTGCTGCTTTTGAGTTATTCATAAAAATATTCTCCTTCCTATTAACCGTTTGATTTTGATACCATGCTGTTGATTCGTTTGAAATAAATGCCCGCCGCCGGGCTGGGCACTTATTTCAAGTTTTTTGCTACCCGTTTGAGCAGGGCCAAAAGAGTGGAGCGATCTTCTTCCGTAAGGCCAGAAAGAAGGGCCGCCTCAAATGCCGCCATATGCTGGTCTGCCGCCTGGCAGCATTCTTCCCCTGCGGGAGTGAGGCGGAGCATTTTGATCCTGCGGTCATTGGCGTCGCCAAACCCCTCTACAAGCCCCTTCTGCTCCAGCCGGGATACAATACCGGCGGCGGTAGACTGTGCCACATGGAGCCGCCGCTCCAATTCCTTCAACGCCATCTGCTTTTCCGGCGCAAAACGCAATTCGAGCAGAACGCCTACCTGGGCCATTGTCAGGTCCTGAGAACGCAACATATTGTTGGCCTGCTTCTCCAGCCCGTCATGGATTTGTTTGATCAGCGTCGCGCAAACGGTTTTTTTCACAGCTTTCACCTCCTTGACAAATATAATAGCATGCTTTTATTTTAATGTCAATAGTTTGCTATTGATTTTTATCAAAAAACCATTATGAAAGTACAGAAATTGCCTGCACACCCGGCAAACTGATTGCCCTGGTTCTTTTTCCGCGCCCGAAAACATAGATATTTCACAAACCTTAGCGTGAAGGTGTGTGAATGGCATGGAAAAAGAAAATGAAGTATGGCGCGAGGCATGGCGCACTCCCTGGGAACCGATCGCCCCAACCGTGCCCGCGGCACAAACAGACGAGGAGACCTTTCAGGAACAGGGCGAGGCACAAAGCGCGCAGCCGGATCCGGGACAGGCCGGAGAAAAGGCAGCGCCGGACACACCGGGGCAGGCGGAAACGCCCGAACCCGATGGCGGGGCCGTCCCGGATGAAAAGCGCTTTTTGTACCCCATGACCCAAGCAAAGCTGCCCGATCCGCCGAAGGTAAACACCGGGGAGGAGCATGTTTTACTGGTACAGCTTGTTTTGTGCGCGCTGTTTTTAGCTTTCGCATGGTTTGCCCGCAGCGCGGACGCGCCCTTTTTGCCGGAACTGCGCGGCGAGGCAGAACGCATGATGACGCAGGGCATTGAATTTTCCACAGAAAACGCATTCGCGCGTTTCGCGGATGCCCTTGTAGAAGAACTGCGCCTCAAGGTGCGCGGCCTTTTACAGCGCTTAGAGGAGCCTGACGCGCTGGCGCAGGGAGAAGGGGGATATTGGCCGGTCGGGGCGGACCGCGCTGTCCCGGAGGGGGCGACGCTAAATGAATACACGCTGCCCATTGAATTATCCGCCCCTGTGACAGGCCCCCTCACCTCCGGCTACGGCTTCCGCGTCAACCCCGTAAACGCGGAAGATGATTTCCACGCAGGGATCGACATTGCTGCCGATGAGGGGACGCCGGTGCTGGCGGCCCAGGACGGGCTTGTGGTGCGCACCGGCTATACGCGCCTGCGCGGCTACTATGTGATCGTGCGGCACGCGGGCGGGGTGCAGACGCTCTACCAGCACCTTTCGCTGATCTTCGTGCGCGGGGGTGAATCCGTCACACAGGGACAGACGATCGCCGCCACCGGCAGTACGGGCTTTGTCACGGGGCCGCATCTGCATTTGGAATTGATTCTGGATGGTGTGCGCGTGGATCCGCTGCCCAGCTTTGCGGGAATCACGGGATGAGCCATACAGCGACAAAACGGGTGCTGCTGTGTGCCGTCCTGGCGGCGGGGCTGCTCTGGGACCCTATGGGCCTGCTGCGCATGACGCTCCTGTGCGCGCTGGTGCATGAGAGCGGCCATGTGCTGGCGTATATGCTCTGCCTGCGCGCTCTGCCACCACTGTCGCTCGATTGGGGCGGCATCACGCTGTCCGGCACGCAGAGGTTTTCCCGCGAACAGGAGCTTTTTGTTTTGGTGGCGGGGCCTGCCGCCAACTTCCTTATGACGGCGCTGCTCTTTGCGCAGCTGTGGCAGCGGGCCAGTTATCGGCTGTATTTTCTGGCGGCGGTCAGCCTTTGCACGGGGCTGTATAACCTTTTGCCGTTCGGTGTTTTGGACGGCGCGCGTATCCTTCAAAACCTGCTGCCCGCCGCCCGGCAGGACGCGCTGCACCAGGCGCAGAGGCTCCTGTTATGCGTTTTCTGCACCGGGATGATAGGAGCCGCGCTCTCCGGCAAACTGCCGCCTGGCGCGCGCGCCGCCGCCTGCCTGGGACCTGCCTATCTGCTGGCACAGGAGTTTTTTCGGCGTGGCAGCGTATAAAAAAACAGCTCCCCTGCTTTTTAGGAGGGAAAGCTGTTTTGTTTTCAGAACTGACTTTCCGCCTTTTGAATGTGCGCCCGGATCTCTGCCTCGTGTGCCTGGCAATAGGCATAGCTGTTTTTCATGAAATCGGTAATGGGCTGTGTTCGGTACACCTCATCCAATGTTTCCAGCACGAACGCGCCGTCCGCCTTCATATCAAAGAAATAAGGGTAGATGCAGCCGCCCTCCTCACGCGGAAAGTATGGGTTGATGGAACAGATCGGAAGAGCGTCGTGTAGGGAAAGAGTGTTGCGAGACGTGGG
>CANCXY010000310.1 GCA_947381875.1 uncultured Clostridia bacterium
TGGTACGCGAACGAATTAGGATACGGGGAAAACGCTGATTTCTGGGCACTGGTGGGTCTGCTGCATGATGTGGATTTTGAACAGTGGCCGGAGGAGCATTGCAAAAAAGCGCCGGAACTGTTAGCGGAAATTGGTGCGCCGGAGGAATTTGTACACGCGGTATGCAGCCACGGCTACGGCCTTTGCAGCGACGTAGAGCCGACGTATGAGATGGAAAAGGTACTGTTCGCCGCCGACGAACTGACGGGCCTGATTGGCGCGGCGGCACGCATGCGCCCCTCAAAAAGCGTACAGGATATGGAGCTTTCGAGCCTGAAAAAGAAATTCAAAGACAAAAAATTCGCCGCGGGCTGTTCGCGCGATGTGATCCGCGCAGGTGCAGAACGCCTCGGATGGGATCTGGACAAGCTGTTAGATGAAACGCTGAAAGCCATGCGCGCATGTGAAGCGAACATAGCCGCACAGATGGAAGCATAAACACATCTTTCGGCGGAAAGCAAACATTCATCCCAACAAAAGGCGCGCGGCAATGAAATTGCCGCGCATGATGGGATTCCAAAGGGGGCTTGCCCCCTTTGGCGGAGTCCAGAGGCAGCGCCTCTGGCAGGATTCCAAAGGGCAGCGCCCTTTGGGCAGGTTTGGGCGGCAGCCCAACAGCGGAGGTGTATTTTGCCGAAGAAGGGCGTGTGGGTGCGCGGCGCTGTGCTGGTGTGCGGCGCGGCGGTTTTGAGTTTTGGACTGTACAATATTCACAGCAGGTGCGGCGTTACGGAAGGCGGCGTGCTGGGTACGACGCTGCTGCTGCATCACTGGTTTGGGATTTCACCGGGAATTTGTGAACTGGTAATCGATGGGATTTGCTATGCGATGGGGTTCCGGCTTTTGGGGCGCGCGTTTTTTGGGCGCGCTTTGGCGGCCAGCGCGGCATATGCGGGGTTTTATCTGCTTTGGGAGCGTTTGGGGCCGGTTCTGCCGGATCTTTCCGCGCGTCCATTTTGGGCGGCGGTGCTCGGCGGAGCGTTCGTGGGCGTTGGCGTGGGGCTTGTGGTGCGCGCGGGCGGCGCTTCCGGCGGGGATGATGTGCTGGCGCTGCTGCTGCATCAATATACGCGGCTGTCACTTTCCGGGTCCTACTTTTTTACCGACGCCGTTGTGCTGCTCGCCTCGCTCTCCTATATCCCCGCGCGGCGGATCGCCTGGTCGCTGCTTACTGTTACCATTTCTTCTTTGCTGATCGAGGGGATCCAGCACGTTGACCTTGCGCGGATACGGCGCTATATTGGCCGCGCTTGAGAATGAGTGAAATTTTTTATCCTCTCCGCCTTTCGGGCGGGGAAGGATGTCTGGTTTATCTCCCATGGAAAGGAACATCATCATGTTGACAATCGGGAGCCATATTTCCGCGTCCAGCGGCTACACGGCTATGGGGCGGCAGGCGCGGAAACTGGGCGCAAGCACCTTTGCCTATTTTACGCGGAACCCGCGCGGCGGCTCGGCCAAAGCGCCCAGTGAAAAAGATATCGCCACCTTTTTGGCCGAAATGCCGGAGAACGGCGTCACCGGGCCGCTGGTGGCCCACGCCCCCTACACAATGAACGCCTGCTCCAAAGACGCGCACCTGCGCGAATTTGCGCGCGATATGATGCGGGACGACCTCGCACGCATGGAGGCTGTGCCCGGCAACTACTACAATTTCCACCCCGGCAGCCATGTTGGGCAGGGGGTGGACGCGGGCATCGCGTTCATCACCGCACAGCTCAACGATGTCCTGACGCCGGAACAGCACACCATTGTCCTGTTGGAAACGATGGCTGGGAAGGGCAGCGAGGTAGGCGCGACCTTTGAGGAACTGCGCCGCATCTTAGACGGCGTTACCCTCTCCGATAAAATGGGCGTCTGTTTCGACACCTGCCATGTGTGGGATGGTGGTTACGATATCGTCAACGACTTAGACGGTGTACTCACGCAATTTGACAACATCATCGGCCTGGACAAGCTGCGCGCCGTTCACCTAAACGACAGCAAAAACCCCCTGGGCGCGCGCAAGGACCGACACGAGAAAATCGGCGAAGGGCATATCGGTTTAGAGGCGCTTGTCCGCGTCATCAACCACCCCGCCCTGCGCAATCTGCCGTTCATCCTCGAAACGCCGAACGACGACGAGGGATGGGCGCGCGAGATCGCCCTCCTGAGGGAGAAATCCGAAGCGTGAGTTTTCCCGCTTTTTCTTGGAAGAAAAAGCTTGGCAAAAAGAACAACAATGGAACAGCCCGTCCGGCGCTGTGCGTCGCTGAATCTCTCGGCGCAAGCCGGGCGTAGGAGCGCCCCTGATTTATTTGAAAGGAAAAAGAGGGGCAAAAAGAATTTTGGGGGCGCGAAAATGCAATTTTCGCGCAGGATGGGTTTCCAAAGGGGGCTTGCCCCCTTTGGCGGAGTCCAGAGGCAGAGCCTCTGGGCAGGTTTGGGCGGCAGCCCAACAGAGGAGGATGTTGATGGCAGCAAATACAACGGAGATTTTTGGCAGCATGGTGTTTAACGACCATGTGATGAAAGAGCGCCTTCCGGGCGCGACGTACCGCTCTTTGCATGAGACGATCCGGCGCGGCGCGCCGCTGGATGTGGAAGTGGCGAACGTTGTCGCAAATGCGATGAAGGATTGGGCCATTGAGCGCGGCGCGACGCACTATACCCACTGGTTCCAGCCGCTGACGGGCATTACGAGCGAAAAGCATGACAGCTTTATCAACCCGACCAAGGATGGCCGCGTCATTATGGAGTTTTCCGGCAAGGAACTGGTGCGCGGCGAGCCGGACGCGTCCAGCTTCCCTTCCGGCGGTCTGCGCGCGACAGCCGAGGCGCGCGGCTATACCGCCTGGGACCCCACCTCCTACGCCTTTGTAAAAGATGAGGTGCTGTGCATCCCTACGGCGTTCTGCGCTTATTCCGGGGAGGTGCTGGACGAAAAAACACCCCTTTTGCGCAGTATGCGCGCCATCAGCCGGGAGGCGTGCCGTATCCTCGCCCTGTTCGGGAAACAGGTTCCGCAGGTTACGACAATGGCCGGGCCGGAACAGGAGTATTTCCTCATTGACGAAAAAGATTTCCTCGCGCGGGAGGACCTGCGCCTGTGTGGTCGGACGCTGTTCGGCGCAATGCCCCCCAAGGAGATCGGAAGAGCGTCGTGTAGGGAAAGAGTGTTGCGA
>CANCXY010000311.1 GCA_947381875.1 uncultured Clostridia bacterium
CGATATGGAAAAGCCCTGCCGTCTGGAATTCTGGGGCGACGAGGTGGACAGCATCCACCGCTTTGATTTAATCAGCCAGAGGCGGGAAGCGCCTTTGCAGAAAATCTACCTCTCCCCCGCGCGGGAAGTGCTGCTGGGCGACGCGGAGGAGGCCGCGCGGCTCATCCGCACCGCGCAGGGCAGCGCAAAGCCCGCATATGCCAAGCTCTTTGCGCAGGCCGTGGAAAAGGATTTGGAGGAGCTGGACGCGGGCAACATCCCTTCCGCGATGGATAAATATATCACGCTGCGCTATCCGCGCCCCGCGACGATCTTCGATTACTTCGATGCGCCCATCCTTTTCCTCAACGAGCCGAGCGGTGTGCGGGAGGCCGCGCGCGGCGTCGCGTTCCGCGCGGGCGAGATGGTGAAGGGGCTGCTGGAACAGGGCGTGCTGCCGCCAGGTCTGGACTCCTTCTATGAGGACGAGGCGTTCCTGCTCACGAAAGCCGAAAAATGCCGCGCCATCGTGTGCGAGAACTTCGCGCGCACCATCCCCGACCTGCGCCTCGCCGATACCATCAGTGCGCAGACCCACAGCCTGCCCCCCTGGGCCGGGGAAGTGCGCGCCCTCATCGACGATCTGCGCCCGCTTGTCGCGCAGAAATACGCCGTCGCCGTACTGGCGGGCACCCAGCGCGCCGCTGAAGCCCTCGCGCGCGATTTGTCGGGCGCGGGGTTCACCGCCATGTCCTTTACCGCCGAGCCGCAGCGGCTTGCGCCCGGCACGGTGGGCGTGTTCGCCGGGCACGTCCACGGGGGCGCGGATTACCCGTTCGCGCACTTCGCCCTCATCACGAGCCGCAGGCCCGGCGAGGCGGGCAAGACGCGCGCGAAATCCAAAAACAAGGGCCTTTCCAGCCTTTCCGATATCAAGCCGGGGGACTATGTGGTGCATCAGGACCACGGCATCGGGCTGTATGTCGGCATTGAGCGGCTGGATTTACAGGGCGTTGTGAAGGACTATTTCAAGATCAACTACGAAAAGGGCGATACGCTGTATGTGCCCGTCACGCAGCTTGATTTAATCAGCCGCTATACGGCGCCCGGCGACGACACGCGCGTCAAGCTCTCCAAACTGGGCGGCGATACCTGGAGAAAGACAAAGAGCCGCGTGCGCAGCGCCACCCAGGAGATGGCGAAGGAGCTGATCGAGCTGTACGCCAAACGCCGTCAGGCCCCCGGTTTCGCCTTCCCGCCCGACAACGACTGGCAGCGCGATTTTGAAACGCGCTTTGAGTACGACGAGACAGACGACCAGCTCACCAGCGCCGCCGAGATCAAAAAGGATATGGAGCGCCCCCATCCGATGGACCGCCTGCTGTGCGGCGATGTGGGCGTGGGCAAAACGGAGGTGGCCCTGCGCGCCGTGTTCAAGTGCGTCATGGGGGGCAAGCAGGCCGCGATTCTGGTACCCACCACAATCCTGGCCTGGCAGCACTACACCACCATCCTCTCCCGCATGGAGGCGTTTCCCATGAAGGTGGGGCTGCTCTCCCGCTTTGCGAGCGCGAAGGAGCAGAAACAGACCATCAAGGGGCTGGCCGCCGGGTCGGTGGATATCGTTGTGGGCACGCACCGGCTGTTGCAGAAGGATGTCAAGTTCAAGGATTTAGGGCTTGTCATCATTGATGAGGAACAGCGGTTCGGCGTGAAGCACAAGGAAAAGCTGAAAGAAAACTTCCTCGGCGTCGATATGCTCACGCTCTCCGCCACGCCCATCCCGCGCACGCTCAATATGGCGATGAGCGGCCTGCGCGATATGAGTACAATCGAGGAACCGCCCGTCGAGCGCCAGCCCATTGAGACGTATGTATTGGAATACGACGAGGGCGTTGTCACGGAAGCACTGCGCCGCGAGCTGGACCGGGGCGGGCAGGCGTACTATATCCACAACCGGATCGATACCATCGACCTTTGCGCGGGCAAACTGGCGCAGCGTCTGCCGGAAGCGCGCATCGCCACCGCCCACGGGCGCATGGACGAGGCCGACCTCTCCGCCGTATGGCAGCGCCTGCTGGATGGGGAAATAGATATCCTTGTCTGCACCACGCTGATTGAGACGGGCGTCGACGTGCGCAACTGCAACACGCTCATCATTGAGGATGCCGACCATATGGGCCTTGCCCAGCTCTATCAGATTCGGGGCCGCGTCGGGCGTTCCGGGCGCAAGGCCTATGCGTATTTCACCTTCCGGCGCGACAAGGTGCTGACAGATGTCGCCGCCAAGCGCCTTTCGGCCATCCGCGAATTTACCAGCTTCGGTTCCGGGTTCCGCATCGCCATGCGCGATTTGCAGATCCGCGGCGCGGGCAATCTGTTAGGGCACAGCCAGCACGGCCATATGGCGTCGGTGGGGTATGATATGTATGTGAAGCTGCTCAACCAGGCCATCGCCGCGGAAAAAGGCGAAGCGCCCCCCACCGACAAGAGCGAATGTTCGATTGATATTACGGTAGACGCCTATATCCCGGAAAAATATATCCCCGACCCCTCCGGGCGCATTGAGGCATACAAGCGCATTGCCGCGATTGAAAACCGCGCCGACGCCGACGACGTATTGGACGAGCTGCGCGACCGCTATGGAAAACCGCCCCTCAGTGTGCAGGGCCTTGTGGACGTGAGCCTCGTGCGCATTGTGGCGGCGCGCCTGGGCGTCTATGAGATAACCCAGAAGGAACAAACACTCCTGCTTTATTCGGACCAGTTGGACCTCGCCACCCTGAAGCCCATGCTGCGCGATATGGGCCGCCGCATGATTGTGAACGCCTCCGCCAAGCCCTACCTGTCCGTGCGCATCCTCCCCGGAGAAAAGCCCGTCGACGTAATGAACGCCGTCTTTGAACGCATGGAAAAACTGGAACCCGCCTGACTCCTGCCAGGCTGCCGCGCCGACTGCCGCAGTCCCTACATTGTGTTCAGAAATGTTCCAATACGAAGCGTGAGAAAATGAGCTTGTCTGAAAGAAGTTGGACAAGCTCATTTTCTGTACTAAATCACACAACTGAATAATTGGGATTGATTGGTTAGATACCATTGACTTTGTTTTGAAAAAAGGCTATAATGTACTAAACCACACAATCGTTTGATTAACAGTGTTGAGTTTAGTGCAGAGGTGAATTTATGCTTAATCGTGAAGATAAGAAATTTC
>CANCXY010000312.1 GCA_947381875.1 uncultured Clostridia bacterium
CCTCCCAGTACAGAGGTCGGGAGCAACGCAAAGTTTTGCGCCCGGCGTGTAAATTTCCGGGCTGACCGCCTGCCGTTCGCGACAGTGCCAAATATACTACGATCTGACAGGTTTTGCAATAATTCTATAAATAAAATACTAAAAAATCCTGTAGCCTCCCCGCCCGAAGGGCGGGGAGGCTACGATAATTCCAGCAGCCACATAGAAAAAACAAAAAAGGGGCGCGGCAATGAAATTGCCGCGCAAGATGGGTTTCCAAAGGGGGCTTGCCCCCTTTGGCGGAGTCCAGAGGCAGAGCCTCTGGGTCGGTTCCCAGCGGCCTTTCCTCACCAGTCGGTCCCCGCCGTCTGGGCCTTGATGAGGTTGGTAGAACCGCTGCGGCCCAGGGGGACGCCCGCGGTGATGACCACGACATCACCGGGTTGGATAAGCGCCTCCTTCAGCGCCACGTCTGTGGTGAGGGAGAAGATGCGGTCGGTAGAATTTACCTCACCTGTCAGGAACGGGATGACGCCCCAGGAAATGTTGAGCTGTCGGCGCACCTTTTCGCGCATGGTGATGGCGGCGATGGGGCAGGCGGGGCGGAAGCGGCAGATCATGCGGGCGCTCTCGCCGGAATCTGTAGCCGCCAGGATGGCTTTCGCGTTCAGGTCGCGGGCGGTGAGGCAGCAGGTATGCGTGATGGCGTCGCTGATATGGGAGGCGCGCAGGGGCGTCTGCTGCGCCTCAAACTGCGCCCAGTAGTCGGTGGCCTTTTCCGTCTCCGTAATAATCTCCATCATCGTTTTCAGCGCCTCAATGGGGTATTTGCCCCCGGCCGTCTCGCCGGAGAGCATCACACAGCTTGTGCCGTCGTATACCGCGTTGGCTACATCGGAGACCTCCGCGCGCGTGGGGCGGGGGTTGCGGATCATGGAATCGAGCATCTGCGTGGCGGTAATGACCGGCTTTCCTAACTCCAGGCCCTTGCGGATCATCTTCTTTTGCAGCGCGGGCACCTGCGCCGCCGGTATTTCTACGCCCAGGTCGCCGCGCGCCACCATAACAGCGTCGGCGGCCTGCAATATTTCGTCTAAGTTGTCGGCCCCCTCCTCGTTTTCGATCTTGGCAATGATGCGCACACCGTCGCCGCCGTATTCGTGCAGCACGGCGCGCACGGCCTCCACATCGGATGCGCGGCGGACGAAAGAGGCGGCGATAAAATCGAAATCGTTTTCCACGCCGAAGCGGATATCATCTTTGTCCCGTTCGGTCAGCGCGGGGAGCTGGATATGCGCGCCAGGGATATTGATGGATTTGTTGGCGGAGAGCGTGCCGCCGTTTTCCACCGTGCAGCGTATCTCCTTCCCCTCCACACGCTCGACCCGGACAGCGACAAGCCCGTCGTCAATCAACACCTTCTGCCCCGGCACAAGCTCCTCATGCAGCTTTTCATAGGTAACGGACACGCGGCTCCCGTCGCCCACGATATCCTCCGTAGTGAGGGTAAAGGCATCCCCCGCGTTCAACGTGACGGCCCCTTCCGCAAAGGTGCGGATACGGATCTCCGGCCCTTTCGTGTCCAAAATGGTCGCGACCGGCTTGCCCATATAGTCGCGGATCCCCCTCAGCCGATTCAGCCGTTCCAGATGCTCCGGGTGGCTCCCGTGGGAAAAATTGAAACGCGCGGCGTCCATGCCCGTTTCGATCAGGGCGCGGATCATGTCCGCGTTATCGACCGCCGGGCCAAGCGTACAGATAATCTTCGTTTTCCTCATTCTATAACGCCTCCTTCTGCCGGGCTGCCGCCCGGACCTGCCCAAAGGGCGCTGCCCTTTGGAATCCTGCCAGAGGCTCTGCCTCTGGACTCCGCCAAAGGGACGCGTCCCTTTGGAATCCCATCTTGCGCAAAAATTGCATTTTTGCGCCCCTGTTTCAGGGGGCGCGTTATTCGTACAGCGCCTGGCCTGCGAAGATGCACACCACCCGGCGCAGTTCCGGATGTTCCTTCATGAGCTGGTGCGCGGCTGTGAGTACCGCGCCAGCGCTGGGCGAGGCAGGGACGGCGTCTGTCTCCAACACCTCCCACGCGGCGGCATTCGCCGCCCGGCTGGGTACCGCCATAACGGCATCTACGATATAGGGGTTGTAGTTTTCCGGCACAAAGCCCGCGCCCAGGCCGGGAATGTTATGCTTGCCGATGTACCCGCCGCCAATGGCCTGGCTCTCGTATGGCTCCACCGCGACGATCTTTATGTCCGGATACCACGCTTTCAGGTACTCCCCTACGCCTGTCACCGTGCCGCCGCTGCCGACGCCCACCACAACCGCGTCGATCGCGCCCCGCGTCGCGTGCGCGATGTTCGGGCCTGTCACCCGGCGGTGGAACTCGGCATTCAGGTCATTGGCAAAATAGTTCAGAAAATAACCGCCTGTCTGTTTCACGGCCTCCCGCGCGCGCTCCTCGGTGCCGCGCCTGCCATATACATAATTCGACTGTACGATCTGCGCGCCGAATTTTGCCAGAAGCTGCTGGCGCTCCGTCGGCACGCTGCCCGGCATACACAGCATCAGCGGGTGCCCGCTGTGCGAACACGCGACCGCCAGCGCGATTGCGAAACTGCCGCTGGAACATTCGATCACCATCTGCCCCGGCTGCAAAAGCCCCTTTTCCGTCGCCAGCGCCAGCATCCCTTCCGCCAGCGCGTCCTTCGCCGAGCCTGTTGTACCGCCAAACGCCAGATACGCGTACAATGTATCCGGCAGGCTGTACCGCGCACAATAGCCCGGCAGCGCCACTACCGGCCTGTCATACAGCGCCTCGTAATAGCTTTTGCACACTTCCACGCCGCATAGCCCCTTTTCCTGCAAAATGAAACGCGCCAGCCGCTGAGGACACACGGGCAATACCGCTGTTCCCCTGTTTTTCTCCCGCGCCGGTCTCCTTCATTTCCTTAGTATACTACAAATTTCCCGGTTTGAAAACGGCTTTGCGGAAAATTCGCGCAAAAAATCCAAAAGCCGAAGGTGCAAAAGTGCTTGACTTTACACCCGCGGTGCGGTATAATAGGTGTCGCGGCTTGTAAAGGCGTTTGCTTTACACATGGACGGGCAGGAAAGGGGTGCGCTGTGGTAACAAAGAATCTGCACATATCCTATCTGCTCGATTTTTACGGCGACGCGCTGACGGAAAAGCAGCGCGAGGTGATG
>CANCXY010000313.1 GCA_947381875.1 uncultured Clostridia bacterium
GACTCCGCCGGGCGCTGCCCGGACCTGCCAGAGGCTCCGCCTCTGGACTCCGCCACCCTTTGAAAAGGGTGGACGGAAACTTTAACAGCGCCCATACGTTCGTATGGGCGCGGAATTTATACTTTCTTTACCTTTTCCTTGCGATATGTAGAGGATTGGCTGATAAAATGGAGGCATCAACCAACAAGGAGGCTATTGCGAATGGCAGTGATACAAACAGTCAACCTCTCCAAACGCTACCGCGACAAATGGGCGGTGCGTGAATTGAACCTGTGTGTGGAGCAGGGGGATATTTATGGATTTATCGGGCAGAATGGCGCGGGGAAATCGACTACGCTCAAGCTGCTGTGCGGGCTTGCCAGCCCCACCGAGGGGGAAGCCCGCCTGTTCGGCCGGCCTTTACAGGACCCTGACGCCCACCGCCGTGTCGGCGCGCTGATCGAACAGCCGGGGCTGTATCCCGATTTGAGCGGCAAGGAGAACCTGATGCTCTACGCAGCCCTTCTGGGCCTCGACACGCCCTCCCGTCAAACCGATGAGGCGCTTGCCGCCGTTGGTCTTGCGCCCGGCGAAAAAAAGCCCGTGAAGCAGTATTCGATGGGCATGAAACAGCGCCTCGGCGTCGCCCTTGCGCTGCTGGGCAGCCCCGACCTGCTGCTGCTCGACGAGCCAATCAATGGCCTCGACCCGGAGGGCATCCGCGAGATGCGGGAAATGCTCCTGCGCCTGAACCGTGAACGCGGCGTGACGCTGCTCATCAGCTCCCATATCCTCGGTGAATTGTCCAAGATCGCCACACGGTACGGCATCATCCGGGAAGGGCGCATGGTGGAACAGCTCACCGCCGCCGAACTGGCCCAGAAATGCGCCGATTACCTCCTGCTGCGCGCCAGCCAGCCCCAGAAGGCGGCGGCTGTCTTGGAACGCGACCTGCCCTCTCTGCGTTGGGAAATGCGTCCTGAAGGCGAAATGCGCATCTATGACGCCGTGGACCCGAAAATCGTCGGCGAGAAACTGGCGCGGGCGGGCATCGCGGTAGAGGAAATGAGCCTGCATCGGCAGGACCTCGAAAGCTATTTCCTGGCAATGCAGGACAAACCGGCGCAAAAATAAACCTGTTTCCCCATCCTGTAGGAGGGGAAATAGAAAAATATAAGGTTCAAAGGGGAAAAGGATATGTGGAACTTGTTTTCTATGGATTGCCGCCGGATGGTGCGCAGCAAAAATTTCTATATTATGTTAGGCATCACCGCCGCGCTGCTGGTGCTGTTGATTTGGCTTGTGGCGTTTACATCGGATGTCGACACGATGGACCACCTGGTCGAGAGGAAGGAGCAGCTTGCAGAAGATACCGACGGCCTTATCGTCATGGATATCACCGAGAGCGACCGGGAGGAGATGCAAATGATTCGCGAGATGTCCCAGCTCGATTTCGCGCAGGAATGTATCAACAGCGGCTTTTTGATGGTGATTGTCGGCATTGGCGCGGCGCTGTTCATCAATGCAGATTTCCAAAGCGGCTTCATCCGCAACATCTGTTTTGCCCGCCCGCGCCGCCGCGATTACGTCCTGTCGAAAATTCTTTTGGTGGGCGTTTACAGCGCCGCCCTCATCGTGCTGTCCCTGCTCGTCGCGCTGGTGTTCCCCTATGTGTTCGGCATGCGCCCGGCGGCCAGCAGCCCCGTGGAGATTTTGAAATATGCGTTCTGGCTGTGGCTGCCGTACTGGGCATTCGGCCTGATGCCCCTCACGCTTGTGCTTCTCACGCGCTCCTCCACGCTGGCCGTCGTCGTCTCGATATTGGGGGGCTGCGGCTTTTTAGCGGCCCTCGTGCGGTTCCTCTGCCAGAAATTCAACTGGCCCGAACTCAACCAGTACATGCTTTCCACCGTGGTCTCTGACAGATGCGTGCCCATGCTCAGCCTGTCCGCGATGGGCTTTATCCTCGCCTGCGTACTCGCCTGGGCCGCCGCCTACGCCGCCGCCAGCCTCGTGCTGATGCAGAAGCGCGATATTTGACGGCCCCGCCGGGGCGCTGCCTCTGGCCTCCGCCAAAGGGGCGCGGCCCCTTTGGAAACCTATCTTATATTTCATTTCAGCGCCGCGCGCTGTCCGCCACACCCTGTAATGCTATCGCGCCGTGCGCTCCGCGCACGGCGGACCGGGAGGTTTTTTCATGCTGACAGCCCTGATCGTTTCCCTCTGCGCGCTGTGCCTTGCCGTGCTGCGCCTGACTGCCTATCGCCGTCAGTTGTGCGAAATGGCGCGCGTGTTAGAGGAGACGCCCGCCGAAAGCAACCTGCGCCTGACGGTATCCATGCCCGGCGAACCGGCGCGGCGTCTGTGCCGGGCCGTCAACGCGCGGCTGGAATCGGCGTGTGCGCTCCGGCAGGAGGCCGTGCGCAGTGAGCGGGAGCTGAAATATACAATGGCCTGCATCTCACACGATATCCGTACCCCCCTGGCCGGTGCGATGGGATATCTGGAGCTGTTAAGCGGGGAACAGGAGCGCCGGGAGGAATATACCGCCACTATCCTCAAACGCCTGAAAGAGGTGGAGGATCTGCTGGATTCCCTGTTCCTCTATACGCGCCTGCTGAACAGCGCCGCCGCGCTGTCCTGCGAGCCGACGCAGGCCCTTCTGCCGCTTTGGAACGCCCTGGCAGAGCTGTGCCCGGCTTTGGAGCGCGCGGGCATTGAACCTGCAATCTCCTGCGAAAACGAGGAGATGTGTGTCTGGGCCAACGAGGAGGCGCTTGGGCGCGTCTATCGGAATTTGATTCTGAACGCGCTGCGCCACGGCGGCGGGGCGCTGTCGATCACCGCGCGGAAAAACACGATATGTTTTGAAAACCCCCTCGGACCCGGCCCGCGCCCGGACGCCGCGCATCTGTTCGACCGCTTTTATCAGGCCGGACCCGCCCGCAGCCAGGGCGGAGCCGGCCTCGGCCTGTCCATCGTGCGCGAGCTGATGGCCCAGATGGACGGCCAGGCGGCGGCGGAATTGGAAGGCGATACCCTGCGCATCACGCTGACATTCTCTGTGCGGTAGCGCCCGGCGGGCTGCCGCCCGGACCCGCCAAAGGGCACTGCCCTTTGAAATCCCGCCAGAGGCCCTGCCTCTGGACTCCGCCAAAGGGGGCAAGCCCCCTTTGGAAACCCATCTTGTTC
>CANCXY010000314.1 GCA_947381875.1 uncultured Clostridia bacterium
TTTGGCGGAGTCCAGAGGCAGAGCCTCTGGGCAGGTTTGGGCGGCAGCCCAACAGTATAAAGGGGGACAAATGATTTATGCGTTACGCGATCGGAATTGACCTGGGCGGCACCAACATAGCTGTTGGCATTGTGACAGAGGATTACACGCTGTATGCTAAGGACAGCACGCCCACGCTGGCGGCACGGCCGTGGGCAGAAGTTGTGTCGGACATGGCGTCGCTGGTGAAAAAAGTGGTGGAGCAGAACGGGTTGGAGCCTGCCGGGTGTGTGGGCGTCGGCATTGGCAGCCCAGGCATCTGCAACGGGCCGAAGGGCGAGGTCGTCTATTCCAATAATTTGCATTGGGAGAATGTGCCGCTGTGCGCGACCATCACCAAGTTGACCGGCTTTTCCTGCCGTTTGAGCAATGACGCGAACTGCGCCGCACTGGGCGAAGTTGTGGCGGGTGCGGCCAAAGGATGCAAAAACGCTGTGATGCTCACGCTTGGCACGGGCGTGGGCGGCGGCGTGATTATCAACGGGAAAATCTATGAGGGCGAGGAGAGCGCGGGCGCAGAATTGGGGCATGCGACGCTCATTTCCGGCGGCGTGGAATGCACCTGCGGGCGCAAGGGCTGTATTGAAAGCTACGCCTCCGCGACGGGCCTTATCCGTATGGGCAAGGAGGCTGCCGCCGCGCACCCGGAAAGCGTCCTCAACGGAGGACGCATCAGCGCGCGCACCGTCTATGACGCCATGCGCGCCGGAGACGCCGCCGCCACGGAAGTTGTAGCAAAGTATGAAGAATACCTCGGTGAGACGATTGTCAACTTCGTCAATATCTTCCGCCCCGAAATGCTGCTGTTGGGCGGCGGCATTTCCGGCGAGGGCAAAAACCTCACCGATCCCATGAACGCCTATGTCCGCGCGCACTGTTTCGGCGGCGACCGCAGCTATGTTACGCGCGTGGAGACAGCGACACTGGGCAACCGCGCGGGTATTATCGGCGCGGCGGCGCTGTGCCTGTCCGCGCCCGCAGCGGCACCAATGAAGTTAGTGCCCACCTGCAAAGACTACCTCTGGGGCGGCGAGCGCCTGAAAACAGAGTACGGCAAAAAGACCGACCTTTCGCCTGTGGCGGAAAGCTGGGAATTGAGCTGCCACAAGGACGGCCCCAGCGTTATCGCCGACGGCCCCGACGCGGGAAGGACACTGCCGGAGTATATCGAAGCGCACCCGGCGTGCATTGGCACAAAACACAAAGGCGGCGTGTTCCCCGTCCTCATCAAGCTGATCGACGCGGCGAAGCCCCTTTCTGTGCAGGTACACCCGAACGACGAATACGCACAGCGCGTAGAGGGTGAGCCGGGTAAAACGGAAATGTGGTATGTGGTGGACGCCATACCTGGCGCGGAGCTGTACTACGGGTTCAAGCAGGAGACAACGCGCGAGGAAGCGGAACGCCGCATCGCGGACGGCACGCTCACTGAGGTGCTGAACGCCGTTCCTGTGAAAAAGGGCGACGTATTCTTTATCGAATCCGGCACGCTGCACGCCATCGGCGCGGGCATCCTGATTGCGGAGATCCAGCAGAATTCCAACACCACCTACCGTGTATTCGATTATGGCCGTCTTGGCGCCGACGGAAAACCCCGCGCGCTGCATGTGGAAAAGGCGCTGGACGTAGCGCGCCTGGCCCCGCCCGAACGCCCGGTAGGCCCGCAGGGCAAGCCGGAGGCAAACGGCGACTGCACGGCAACGCTGCTCGCCTCGTGCGAATACTTCACAACGCGCCTGTTAGATGTGGTGGGCAGCGTTACGCGGTATGCGGGCGTAGACAGCTTCCATTCACTCCTGTGCCTGTCCGGCAGCGGCGCGGTAGTATGCGGCGCAAACGCCGTACCGTTCCAGAAAGGTGAGAGCCTGTTCCTGCCCGCTGGCCTGGGCGAATACACCATCCTCGGCCACGCGCAGCTTATTTTGACAACACTGTGATTTCCCGCTTTTTCTTGGAAGAAAAAGCTTGGCAAAAAGAACAACAATGGGCCAGCCCGTTCGGCGCTGTGCGTTGCTGAATCTCTTGGCGGCGCTCGGGTCAGCGGCGCGGCTGAGGATTGGCTGGTTGGTAGCGGCTCCCTTGCCTGCGGGGCGGGGGAGCCGCTGTTTTCGGGGGTTTTCTCTGTTGGGAGTATGGTAAAAGGACGCGGAATTCTATATTTCCCCGCCCGCGGGGCGGGGAAATACCAAATATTTGGAGGTTTTTGGATGGGAAGCAGTGGTACGGTCGCGGGCGTGCAGATGTCCAGTTTCAGGCCCTATTTGCAGACGGAAGGGGATTTGCGGGATTCCCTGCGGAAAATCGCGGAAATGGGCTGCCGTTTGGTTCAGATGCAGTGGTGGAATCCCGCTTTTGAGCCGGAGTTTGTGGCGCGGGCCGTGTCCGATGCGGGTCTGCAATGCGTTTCTACGCAGGATTATTATACCGCCGTCAAGGATGATTTTTCGCGTACCGTGAGGCTGAATGAGCTGTGCGGTTCCCGCTGCGTATGCGTCAGCGGCATTCCGTCCGATACGCTGGACCGGGAGAGCGTCCTGAGCTTCGCCGGGGAGCTTTCCGATATGGCGGCGCGGCTGGCCCCTTTGGGTATGACAGCCGCTTTTCATCCCCGCGCGCGGGAGTGGGCGGCGGTATCGGATATGCCGGATGTTACCTGTACCGAACTGCTTTTGAACAACACCCCGGAAGATGTGACGCTTGGGCTGGACCTTTACCATTCTAACAAAGCGGGTCTTGCGCCCGATGTACTTCTCCACCGATGGGCGGGCCGCGTACCCTTCGTCCATTTCAAAGACTACATGCTGGACGCGGACGGCATCGAACACCTGACGCCTGTCGGCCAGGGTCAGACAGATTGGCGTGCCGCTGTGCGCGCCTGCCAGGAAACGGGCGTCCCTTGGGTGTTTGCCGAACAGGAAACATGGGAAAAAGACGCGTTTGTGTGTATGCGCGAAAGCCTGGACGCTATGCGGCGGTGGGGCTTTGCGTTGTGAGAAAATAAGGAAGTTGGGAAAAAGGGGTTGACAAAATTGCAGGCTGAAACGACAATTTTATTAGACAGACAGACAGACAGACAGACAGACAGACAGACAGACAGACAGACAGACAG
>CANCXY010000315.1 GCA_947381875.1 uncultured Clostridia bacterium
GCTGTCCCTGGGGACAGTCAGGGCGTGGCCAATGCAGAGGGAGAGGGAGGGGGATAGGCGGAAAATATCTCCGCGGGCCGGGCACTCCCGGACGTTCAGCCTTCATTGATGTTCTTTTCTATCATAAACGTATCCACGATAAAACTGTCCCCAACGCCAATATCCGAATTTTGCTCAAGCTCTTCAATGCCCATCGACAGCATCACGTCCGGGTCGCCATCCACCGATTTCGACACCTTTACGCCGTTCTTGATTTCTTCCAAAATCTCCTCATACAGGGCGATGGTCTCATCCACATCTTCCTGTGTCCAGGTAAACCAGCCCTTGCCGCCTGTCCAGGCTTTTTCGCCAATCAGGCTTTGCAGCGTTTCCTTCTCCTGCTCCAGCCATTCCTTGTATTCCTCATACGTCCACCATTCCACCTTGGGCGTGGGATAGCGCTGCTCAAATTCCTCGTCGGTCAGGGCCTCCCAGGTCTCGCCGCCGTCCAGGCTGTAGTATGTTTTGCCATCTTCGGTGTTCACATAGGACATCATGGTCTCTTTTGATTCGGAATAGGTGGCTATCCCGTTCAGCGCTTTGTCCAGCGCTTCTTTTGATTCCTCGGCTGTGCCCGGCTGCGCGGAGGTGGCGAACGCCGTCGCCGTGCCCAGGACGACCAGGCATGCGGTGATACAGGAAATAACCGTTGCTTTTTTCGTTTTCATGATTGCTGTTATCCTTTCTTCTGTTGTATTTTTGCTGAAACTGCTGCACAGGGGCGTCAGGCCGCTGCGCGTCTCCTCCATGCGGATGAGTGCGCGCGCATAGTCCGCCCGCACCTGTTCCCCGAACTGCCGGACAACCGCCTCGTCGCACGATAATTCGATATCCCGGTTCGCGAGGATATACAGCGCCCACACCAGCGGATTGAACCAGTGTATGCAGGCAGCCGCCATCAAAAGCAGCTTGGCGGCGCTGTCAAAGCGGCAGATATGCACATACTCGTGTGTTAAAACGTATTGCAAAATGCGGGGGTTTTCCCCGGAAATAGATTTCGGGAACAGGATCACCGGGTGGCATATCCCATAGGTGAGCGGCGTGGAAAAGCGGTCTGACTGACGGACGGAAAGCCCCCGTTTTAACGGATGCTCCCGCAGCCAGGTTTCGACGAAATCGTTTTGTACGGGCAGGGAAGTTTGGAACTCCCGGCGACACTTGATATAGGCCGCGCCAAACGCCAGCCCACAGGCCAGCGCGCCGCACAGCCAGACGACGTGCCACGGCGACGTTGAAACCGCCGCGCCCTGCGCCGTGCCCGGCAAAACCCCCTGCCCCGGCGTCAGCGCGGGCACTTGCGCCATCCGCACGCCCGGCCCGCCGGGGAGTGCCCCCATGCCGCCCAAGAGAGAATACACGCTGAACGGTGATGGCAGGGAAAATGGCAGCAGCAGACGCGCCAGCACAACACCCCACAGGGCCGGGAACGTCCGTTTCGGCAGCCGGTTCAGCGCCAGCGCGCGGATGGCGGCCACGGCCACGACCATGACAGCCCCCGAAACGCTCATTTGCATCAGGCTCATACGCGCCCTCCCCTATTCTAATTCCCCTACAATCTGGCGGAGCTGTTCGATCTGCCCGGCGGTCAGCTTTTTCCGGCCCAACAGCGCCGCGAACAGCTTATCGGCGCAGCCGTCGTATACGCGGTCGATCAGCTCGTTTGTCTCGGCCTCCTGTACCGCCTCCTGGGGAATCAGCGCGCGGCACATGAATCCCGGTTCACGGCGCTCGACCGCGCCTTTTTTGATGCACCGTTTAATCAGCGTATAGGTGGTGTTGACATTCCAGCCCACCTCCTGCGCTAACTCTTTCGCAATCTTCCGGGCCGGTACTTCGCCTTCCCGCCAGATGATGTTCATCACCTTCAGCTCAGAATCGAACAGCTTTCCGTCCATATAGAAACTCCTTTCCATAGATTTTTGTATAGTGGCCACTGCTATTATACTACTACCGTCTTATCATCTTGTCAATACTACTGGCGTCTTATTTCTGTGAAATCTTTGTGTCAAAAAAGGAGCCGCCTGGGCAGGCGGCTCCTATGTCAGGCGTTCCCATCCGGCGCGGATGGGCTTTCCCGATCCGGCAGGCTGCCGGGCACTGTACAGTGCAGCCCTCCTGCAACGCGGGTGATGAAGTCCTGCACATTTGCAACCATTGTGGTGGCGCACAGGCTTCCCCGGTCTATCAGCTTATTTACCACAAACTCCGAGGCATCTACGCAGTACAGGTATACGGGCCGGATCACGCCGTCGGGCATGCAGCGGAAAGAGGGGGTCATATTGCCTGTGGCGATTGTATGCAGCATGGTGGCAAGGCAGATCACCGTCGTAGCCTTTTTCACAAGGCCGCGCATGGCGTTTGCGCCCTCATACGCATTGGCATACACTTCCGGCAGGGGGCCGTCGTCGCGGATGCTGCCTGTCAGGACAAACGGGACGCCCTTTTCCACCAGGCCATACATGATACCGTCCCAGACATTGTGTTCCCGCAGGAAATCCGGGATGGAACCCGCGCGGCGCACCATGTGGATGATGTCCATATGGTTATAGTGGCCGTTCGGCATGCTCTCCTGTGTGTAGATGTCCTGCCCCAATGCCGTGTGGAAATAGCCGCCCTCCAAATCGTGGACGGCCAGCGCGTTTCCCGCCAAAAGCCCATGCACATATCCCTGTTCGATCAGTGCCTGCATGGCGGCGCGCGCCCCGGCGTCAAACGTGAACGCGGGACCCATTACCCATAGAATGTTTCCGTGTGCCCGCTCATGGCGCAGGAGGGCGATTAGTTCGTCATAATCGCGGGCATACGAGGTCTCCCGGCTCCGGCCCTGCCGGAAAACAAATTCTTCGCGCGGTTTTTCATCGGCGGGCAAAAATCCTTTTGTGTGTACATAGATGCCCTGCGAACCGTCCTCCGCGCGCCCCACGGCCACGCGGTCGCCCTTTCTCAGCCTGCGCATTTCTACAACGCGCAGCGCGCCATCAGGAGCAAGCACCACCTGGCTGTCCATCCGGCTCTCCTCCGCCAGCCGCCAAACGCCGTCTATTTTGAAGTATTCGGGAAACATTGACGTACTG
>CANCXY010000316.1 GCA_947381875.1 uncultured Clostridia bacterium
GTGTGAACATCAGGGCCGCTATGACTATGTGGCCGAAAAGCTGCGCGAGGAGAATATCGGCGTCTACCGCTTCGACCACCGAGGCCACGGGCGCTCCGAGGGCGAGCGCACCTATTATGAGGCATTCGAGGACATGCTGAAAGATGTGGACGCTGTGGTGGATATGGCTGTCCGCGAGAACCCCGATCTGCCGGTGTTCCTGCTGGGCCACAGTATGGGCGGCTTTGCTGTCGCGCTGTACGGGGCAAAGTACCCGGAGAAAAAGCTGCGCGGCATCATCACCAGCGGCGCGCTGACACAGGACAACGGGAAGCTGATTACCAACGTTCCCAAGGGCCTTGACCCGCATACAAAACTGCCCAATGAACTGGGCGCGGGCGTGTGTTCGGTGCCCGAAGTGGTGGACTGGTACGGCAGGGATCCCTATAACACCAAAACCTTTACGACGGGGCTGTGCTATGCGCTGTGTGACGGCCTCGACTGGTTCAAAGAGGCGGTGAAGGATTTCGCCTTCCCCGTCCTGATGCTCCACGGGGAAAAGGACGGCCTTGTCAGCGTGCGGGATACCTATGACTTTTTCGCCGCCGCCCCCTCCGCCGATAAGCAGATGAAGATCTACGGCGGGCTGTTCCACGAAATTCTGAATGAGACATGCCGCGACGAAGTGATCTGTGATATCATCCGCTGGATCCGGCGGCGGATCCGCTGACGCTTCTCGTGTCCATATATCCCCCGCCCGCAGGGCGGGGGATATATGGACACAAACAAAAAGACAGAGTGAGGAGAAAAAACATATGATGCACATTATGGTTATCGGCGGCGTAGCCGCCGGCACCAAAGCCGCCGCAAAACTGCTGCGGCAGGACCGGGACGCCCGTGTCACAGTGTACACCAAAGCAAAGGATATCTCCTATGCGGGCTGCGGTCTGCCTTACTACATAGGGGGCGGCATTGAGAGCCGCGACGAGCTGATTGTCAACACGCCCCAGAAGTATGCCGCGCTCACTGGGGCCGAGGTGAAGACAGGGCTGGAAGCGGTGCGCGTCGACCCCGCCGCCAAAGTTGTGACGTTCCGCAATGTGGACACCGGCGAGCAGACGGAGGAAACGTATGAAAAGCTGATCGTCGCCACGGGCGCGGAGCCGTTTGTGCCGCCCGTCGCGGGCACGGATCTGCCGGGCGTGTTCACCGTGCGCACGCCCGACGACGCCATTGCCATCCGCGCGTATGCGGACGAGCAGAAATGCCGCACCGCCGTGGTGGTGGGCGGCAGCTTCATTGGCCTGGAGATTGCGGAAAACCTGATGGCAAAGGGAATCGGCGTCACCGTCGTCGATATGGCCGACCAGGTGATGCCCGGCCTCTTTGACGCCGATATGGCCAGTTATATCCGCCGCCAGCTCCAAAACAAAGGCATGCGCATTGTGACCGGCGCGGCGCTCCAGGAAGTGACAGGCGCGCAGCGCGCCGGGGGCGTGCGCACCAGCGTAGGCGCATTCTCCGGCGACCTTGTGATCCTGGCGCTTGGCGTGCGCCCGTCCACGGGTTTCCTGGCGGATACGGGCATCACGCTGGACCGGGGCGCGGTCGTGGTCGACGACCACCAGCGCACCAATGTGGTGGACATTTACGCCGTAGGCGACTGCGCTGAGGTGTTCAACCGCGTCACGCGCAAACCGCAGTGGTCGGCGATGGGTTCGACGGCGAATATCACGGGGCGCTGCCTCGCCAAAAACCTCACCGGGCTGGACGCGCCTTATGGCGGGTGCCTGGGTACGGGCGTCGTGCGGCTGGCCGCCGACCTCAACGCCGGGCGCACCGGCCTCACCTGCGCGCAGGCTGCCGCCGCGGGCATCGACGCCGAAAGCATCACCTGTGTGGTGGACGATAAGGCGCATTACTTCCCCGGCGCTTCCTCGTTTGTCGTGAAGCTGATTGCCGCGCGGGCCGACCACGCCCTGTTGGGCATCCAGGTCATCGGCGGCGGCGCGGTGGATAAGATGGTGGATATCGCCGTTGTGGGCGCCGCCATGCAGGCGAAAATAGAGGATTTCGACACGCTTGATTTTGCCTATGCCCCGCCGTTTTCCACGGCCATCCATCCGTTTGTGCAGGCGTGCTATATCCTGGAAAACAAGCTCTCCGGCGCGCTCAACTCCTTTACGCCCGCCGAATACGCGGCAGGCGCGGCCAAAGAGTATACCGTTATCGACGTGCAGCCCGAACCCAAGATACCCGGCGCGACGTGGGTCGACCTCGGCAAAGTGACAGGGCCCATCGAGGGGCTGGCAAAGGACGCAAAATTGTTGCTTGTGTGTACGAGGGGCAAACGCGGCTATTTCCTGCAAAACCGGCTGAAACATTACGGCTACACCAACACGCGCGTGCTGGAAGGCGGCGTATTCTTCAATGAAGTAAAGGTAAAGCACACCGGCAAGCTGCCGCCTGCGGAAATCAAGCGCGTGAAAGGGCTTGGCTGTTTGCAGGATAAACGGTTTGACGATGTGTTCAATGTGCGCGTTATCACACGTAACGGCAAGGTAACGTCGGAAGAACAGCATGCCATTGCCGAGGCCGCCGAAAAATTCGGTTCCGGCGCGGTGACAATGACCACGCGCCTCACACTGGAAATCCAGGGCGTGCCTTACGACAACTTAGACGCCCTTATGGCTTTCCTCAAAGAGCGCGGACTGGAAACAGGCGGCACAGGCTCCCTTGTGCGCCCCATCGTGGCCTGCAAAGGCACCACATGCCAGTATGGCCTGCTTGATTCCTTCGGCCTCAGCGAGAAAATGCACGAGCGCTTCTATGTGGGCTATCACGGCGTGACGCTGCCGCATAAGTTCAAAATCGCTGTGGGCGGCTGCCCGAACAACTGTGTTAAGCCCGACCTGAACGATTTGGGCATTGTGGGCCAGCGCGTGCCGATGGTCGATTTCAGCAAATGCCGCGGCTGTAAAAAGTGCCAGGTGGCCGAGAGCTGCCCGGTGAAGATCGCGCATGTGGCGGACGGCAAGGTGCAGATTGACCCTGTTGAATGCAACAACTGCGGCCGCTGCGTGGGCAAATGCCCCTT
>CANCXY010000317.1 GCA_947381875.1 uncultured Clostridia bacterium
AGGAGCGCGAACATGAAAACAGAAAAGAAACGGTCTTCCTATCTCCGCGATACTGTGGAGAGGTTCCTCCGCCATAAACTGGCGGTCGCCGGTTTGGCTGTTGTGGTTGTGGAAGTGCTATTGCTTTTGCTGCTGCCGGTCTTTATGGATCTACAGCCCACCACGATCACCGACGTATTTTACGGGGAACCGTCCGCAGAGCATATCCTCGGCACAGACGGCACGGGGCGCGACGCCTTCGCGCGCCTGATCTACGGGGGGCGCACGTCCCTGTCGATCGGGTTCCTGGCGGTGGTGGTGCAGGCGTGCATCGGCATCCCGCTGGGCATCATCGCGGGGTACTACCGGGGCGCGGCCGAAACGATCATCATGCGCGCAGCGGATATGTTCCAGTCGATCCCCTCCATGTGCCTGAATATCGTGCTGGTTTCCGTGCTGAACCCGTCCGCCGGCACCCTGATCCTTGTCATCGGCGTGATGGGCTGGACGAACTTTGCCCGGCTGCTGTACGCAAAGGTAATCTCCATCCGCGAAAAAGAATATGTGGAGAGCGCCCGCGCCATTGGCGAAAGCAACTTTTACCATCATGACAAAGTACATCCTGTCCAACGCGCTCTCCCCGGCGCTGGTAGCGTTTACATTCGGCATCCCCAGCGCGATTTTAGCGGAATCGGCTTTGAGCTTTTTGGGCCTGGGCATCCAGATCCCGCAGGCGTCGTGGGGCAATATCCTGAACGCGGCGCAGTCGGTGGCCGTGATCGCCAACAAGCCGTGGCTCTGGATCCCCGCCGGATTGTGCATCTTTATCACACTGCTCAGCATCAACCTGTTGGGCGACGGCCTGCGCGACGCGCTGGACCCGAAGACAAAAGTCGGGTAAGGGGGACTGGAACGATGGAAAAAATACTTGAGGTAACAAACCTGATTACCAGTTTCCACACGAAAGACGGCACCTATCCCGCGGTAAACGGCGTGGGCTTCACGCTGAGCCGGGGCGAGACGCTGGCGATCGTAGGCGAGAGCGGCTGCGGCAAAAGCGTGACGAGCCTCTCGATCATGAAGCTGCTGCCCGCGGGCATCAGCGAGATTTCCCCGGAATCATCCATCCGTTTCAAGGGCGAAGAAATCTCCGGCTACACAAACAAGCAGATGAGCAAGTTGCGCGGCAACAATATCTCTATGGTGTTCCAGGATTCGCTCACATCGCTGAACCCGACCATGACGATTGAAAAGCAGATGCGTGAGCCGTTTATGGTACACCAGGGCATGAAAAAGCGGGAGGCGAACGAGCATGTGGTGGAAATGCTGCGCAAAGTCGGCATCCCCAACCCGGAGGTACGCGCGAAGCAGTACCCCCACGAGCTGTCCGGCGGCATGCGCCAGCGCGTAATTATCGCTATGGCGCTGAGCTGCAACCCCGAAGTGCTGATCTGCGACGAGCCGACGACCGCGCTGGACGTTACCATTCAGGCGCAGATCATGAAGATGATCAATGAGTTGAAACGCGACCTGAACACTGGCGTGATCCTGATTACGCACGATATGGGCGTTGTTGCTGAGATGGCCGACCGCGTGATGGTGATGTACGGCGGCGTCGCGGTGGAGGAAAACGGCGATTACGCCCCGTTCAACCTTTCCAAAATAAAAGATACCGCCTATATGGATTTAGAACTCCAACTGCAAAGCGCGGTTACGGATGAGGAAATCCAGCAGGTCATCAGCGAGATTCAAAAGCTGGTACTGACAGAGTACAACTATATCTGGCTGTACTCGCCGAACATGAACGTTGCTGTCAGCGAAAAGGTGCAGGGCATCAACAAGACCATGATGCTTGCCCGCAGTTTCGACTACGAAAACTGGTATGTGACAGCCTGAACGCATTCTCTATAATACCGCCCACCTATGTCCCCAGCGCTGGGACTGGTACCGGGGGGAATGCCCAAACCGCAGGGGCATTTCCATGTATTCCCCGCCCTGCGGGCGGGGAATACATAAAAACGCTTTGCTTTGGCCGCTCCGGGTACCGGGGACGAGACGGGCGGGTTTTATGAAAAGGGAGTTTGATACAATATGGAATTCAAGGAAACATACGAAAACAGGGCGCAAAATTCCTGCCTCCAGCTCTATGAGCTTGCCACTGGCAAAGTGACGGTGCTGGCGGAAATCCCGCATGTGATCGAAGCGCCGATGTACACGCCGGACGGCAAGGCCATCCTCTACAATTCCGAGGGGCTGATCTACCGCTATGACTTTGCAAGCGGGGAGATTACGACCATAGACACCGCCACATGCAAAGCCTGCAACAACGACCATGTGCTTTCCCCGGACGGCAAATTCATGGGCATCAGTGGAAACGTGGACGGCTCTGTCGTAAGCAAAATTTATACATTGAACATGGAGACGCATGAACTCACTGAGGTGGTGTCCACACCGTGGAGCTATCTGCACGGGTGGTCGGCGGATGGGAAGCTGGCGTATTGCGCGGGCCGCCAGGTGGGCGATGATATGGAATGGGACATCTACACCTGCCCGGCGGCGGGCGGTGCGGAGACGCGCCTCACCGACGCGCCCGGCCTGAACGATGGGAGCGAGTTTTCTTCCGACGGCAAAACCATCTGGTTCAACTCCGTGCGCACCGGCCTGATGCAGGCGTGGAAAATGAACGCGGACGGCACCGAACAGGCGCAGATGACCTTTGACGAGGATATGAACTCCTGGTTCCCGCATATCTCGCCCGACCTGCAAAAGGTCGTTTACCTCGCCTACCACAAGGGCGATTTGGAGCCGGGGGAACACCTGGCGGATAAAAATGTGGAGATCCGCATGATCCCCGCGCAGGGCGGGGCGCCGCGGACGCTGCTGAAAATTTTCGGCGGGCAAGGGTCGATCAACGTGAATAGCTGGTCGCCGGATTCTACCCATTTCGCATTTGTCAGCTATAAAGCCTGAGCAGTGTACACAAGGCGGCAGCGGCACAGCGTCCGCTGCCGTTTTCCTGTCCCGGACACAGCCATTCAAGACCAAGATGGGTTTCCAAAGGGGCTGCGCCCCTTTGGCGGAGTCCAGAGGCAGC
>CANCXY010000318.1 GCA_947381875.1 uncultured Clostridia bacterium
ATCTACACGTCTCGCAACACTCTTTCCCTACACGACGCTCTTCCGATCTGTCGACCGGCCCGATAAATTCCTTCGGGATCGCGCCGCCCACAATGGCGTTGATGAACTCGTACCCTTTGCCCGCCTCGTTCGGCTCAATCTTAATCTTGACATGGCCGTACTGGCCCTTGCCGCCGGACTGGCGCGCGTACTTCGTATCCTGGTCGGCGGCGCGGCGGATGGTCTCGCGGTAGGCCACCTGCGGTGCGCCCACGTTCGCCTCCACCTTGAACTCACGCAGCAGGCGGTCGACGATAATCTCCAAGTGCAGCTCGCCCATGCCCGCGATGATGGTCTGGCCCGTCTCCTCGTCCGTATAGGTGCGGAAAGTCGGATCCTCCTCGGCCAGCTTCGCCAGAGCGATGCCCATTTTTTCCTGGCCCGCTTTCGTCTTAGGCTCAATGGCCACGCGGATAACGGGTTCGGGGAACTCCATGCTCTCTAAGATGATGGGGTGCTTTTCGTCGCAGAGCGTATCGCCTGTCGTGGTGTTTTTCAGGCCGACGGCGGCAGCGATATCGCCCGCATAGCACACGTCGATATCCTGGCGGTGGTTGGCGTGCATCTGTAAGATGCGGCCCATGCGCTCGCGGTTGTCCTTCACGGAGTTGTACACCGTAGCGCCCGCCTCGACGGTGCCGGAGTAGACGCGGAAGAAGCACAGCTTGCCCACATAGGGGTCGGTCGCAATCTTGAATGCCAGCGCGGAGAACGGGGCGTTGTCGTCGGACGGGCGGGACTCCTCCTCGCCGCTGTCGGGGTTCTGGCCCTTGATATCCTCGATATCGGTGGGGGCGGGCATATAGTCGACGATGGCGTCGAGCAGCTTCTGCACGCCCTTATTCTTATACGAGGTGCCGCACACGACGGGGACGACGGTGTTGGCGATTGTCTCGCGCCGGATGGCGATTTTCAGCTCGGGGATGGAAAGCTCCTCGCCGTCGAGGTACCGCATCATGAGTTCCTCGTCGTTCTCAGCCACGGCTTCAATCAGCTCATTGCGGTAGGCCTCGGCCTGTTCCAGCATATCCGCGGGGATCTCCTCACAGCGGATATCCTTTCCCAGGTCGTCGTAATAGATATAGGCTTTCATCTCGAGCAGGTCGATGATGCCCCGGAACGTATCCTCCTTGCCGATGGGGAGCTGGATGGGGATGGCGTTCGCTTTCAGGCGGTCCTTGACCATATCGAGTACATGGTAAAAATCCGCGCCGGTGATGTCCATTTTATTGACGTAGATCATCCGCGGGACGTGGTATTTGTTGGCCTGGTGCCAGACGGTTTCGGACTGCGGCTCCACGCCGCCTTTTGCGCAAAGGACGGTCACACTGCCATCAAGCACGCGCAGGCTGCGTTCCACCTCGACGGTGAAATCGACGTGGCCTGGCGTGTCGATGATGTTGATGCGGTGCCGGTTCTTTTTGGCAAGGGCGGGGTCCTTCAAAAACTCGGTGTGGCTCCAGTAGCAGGTGGTGGCGGCGGATGTGATTGTGATGCCGCGTTCCTGTTCCTGAGCCATCCAGTCCATGGTGGCGGCGCCGTCATGCGTTTCACCGATCTTATGGTTGATGCCTGTATAGAACAGGATGCGTTCGGTGGTAGTCGTCTTGCCGGCGTCGATGTGTGCCATAATGCCGATGTTTCTGGTCATTTCCAGAGAAACGTCTCTTGGCATAGTTTCCTCCTAAAAATGAGACACCCGGAAATCAATATCTGTAATGGGCGAACGCCTTGTTGGCCTCGGCCATCCTGTGGGTATCCTCACGCTTCTTGCATGCGTTGCCGTTGCCGTTCACGGCGTCCATGATTTCGCCCGCCAGCCTCTCGCGCATGGTGCGTTCACTGCGGGTACGGGCGTAATTGGTAAGCCAGCGCAGGCCCAGGGTCTCGCGCCGTTCCGGGCGGACCTCCATGGGGACCTGGTAGGTGGAACCGCCTACGCGGCGTGCTTTTACCTCCAGCACCGGCATGATGTTATCCAGTGCCTTTTCAAAGCTGTCAAGCGGGTCATTGCCGGTTTTTTCCTTCACGATGTCGAACGCGTCATACACGATCTTCTGCGCGACGCCTTTTTTGCCGTCGTACATGATGCTGTTGATGAGGCGTGTGACCATCTTGGAATTGTATACCGGATCCGCCAAAACGTCGCGTTTTGCGGTACTGCCTCTTCTGGACATCCTTCTTCCCTCCTTCATATGCTGAATTCATCGGTACTCGAAAGTAATCAAACTCCCGTATCGTCCCTTGGAAAGGCAGTTCATATATATAAAAAGCCTTCAAAGGGGGCTGATATCTTTTGGTTTTGGAAAGTTTTGTTTACTTCTTCTTAGCGCCGGCCTTCGGGCGCTTCGCGCCGTATTTCGAGCGCGCCTGCCCGCGGTTCGCAACGCCCTGTGTATCGAGCGTGCCGCGGATGATGTGGTAGCGCACGCCAGGCAGGTCCTTCACACGACCGCCGCGCACAAGCACGACGCTGTGCTCCTGCAAGTTGTGGCCGATGCCGGGGATGTAGGACGTGACCTCGATGCCATTGGACAGGCGCACACGGGCGACCTTCCGCAGCGCGGAGTTCGGCTTCTTCGGCGACAGGGTACGCACGGCGGTGCATACGCCGCGTTTCTGCGGTGAATTCTGATCGGTATACGCCTTCTTCTGGGAGTTATAGCCTCTCAAAAGGGCAGGCGCAGTCGATTTCTTCACAAGCACCTCACGGCCTTTGCGCACGAGCTGGTTAAAAGTAGGCATACTGTTCCTCCTTTCAAAAAGTTCTCCGGCCCGCCTTTCCGGCAGGCCCTCTCTATGTGAAAGCGGCACAGCGCCGCTTTTCACCGCTGAAAATGCGCGTGGACACAACAACAAAACACGCCCACGGCGCAACGTTTATATTTTACCCGGTTTTCCGCCGCTTGTCAACACAAAAGCGCGATTTTCCCGCAAAAATGTTGGGCTGCCGCCCAAACCTGCCCAGAGGCCCCGCCTCTGGACTCCGCCAAAGGGGGCAAGCCCCCTTTGGAAACCCATCACGCGC
>CANCXY010000319.1 GCA_947381875.1 uncultured Clostridia bacterium
CTGCCTCTGGACTCCGCCAAAGGGGCGCAGCCCCTTTGGAAACCCATCTTGTCCCAAATTGGTGCAGGGCGGCAGGTTTTGTGGTATACTTATATCGCTGGCACAGTTGAAAACCGGCCATGCTTTCCCGCCCACGGCGGGAAAGCATGAGAAAAATTTTCCTGTTTTCAAAGTGGGCCATTATAGTAACGACACAGGAAAGGAAAATATTGCATGGAATTGTATCCGTTCAACGCCCTGGTGGCTCGCATGAAGTATATCCCTCGCTGGGGCCTGATGCGTGCCGCGCGCACGGAATCGGTGGGCGAACACGCCGCCGATACCGCTATTTTGGCGCACACGCTTTGCCTTTTATGCAACCATATCTTTGGCGGTTCGGTGCGCGCCGAGGCCGTGGCCGTCGCGGCTCTCTACCACGACGCCAGCGAGATCCTCACTGGCGACATGCCCACGCCCGTGAAGTACAAAAGCGAACCCCTGTGCGCCGCCTATAAGGCCGTAGAAGCCGAAGCGGCGCACACATTAGGAAGCCTGCTGCCCGGCACCGTGCGCAACGAAATGCAGCGCTGCCTATCCGGCGAAGCCCTCACGGAAAAGGAACGCCAGCTCCTGAAAGCCGCCGACCGTCTCTCGGCGCTCATCAAGTGTATTGAGGAGGAGACAGGCGGCAACCGGGAATTTACCGGCGCGCAGGCCCAGCAGGCGGCGGCCCTGGCCGCCATGCACTGCGAGGAAGCGGAATATTTTCTCCTTCACATGCTCCCCTGCTACCGCTGGACCCTTGACGAGCTGACAAGCGGCCAGCCCGCCGGGACGTGATCTGCCCATGGGCGCTGCCCCTGGACCCCGCCGGGCGCTGCCCGGACCTGCCAGAGGCTCCGCCTCTGGACTCCGCCAAAGGGGGCAAGCCCCCTTTGGAAACCCATCTTGCGCAACAATTTTATTGTTGCGCACCCATTTTGAAGATGGGCAGGGCCGCGACGCCACACACAGCAGGGGTTTATGGAGTTGTGCCACCCTGCATCTCCCATGCGCGCTCAATGAGATGTTCTAATTCTTCAAATGTTTGCAGCGCGCAGCATTCGCGCCGGAGCCGCGCCGCGCCGCGCAGGCCGCGCATATACCACCCCGCGTGTGAACGCGCCTGCTGCATCGCCGCCCATTCGCCCTTTTCCTCGCACATGCTGTAGATGTGCCGCCGCAGTACCGCGAAGCGCTCAGACAGCCCCGGCGGTTCCGGCACCGGCTGGCCCGCAAGCACCGCCGCAATCTCCCGGAACAGCCACGGGTTCCCCATTGCGCCGCGCCCTACCGCCACACCGTCGCACCCCGTCTCGGCCAACAGGCGCGCCGCGCCCTCCGCGCTGGTGATATCGCCATTCGCCAACACGGGGATGGGCACAGCGGCTTTGATCTTCGCAATCTCCCCCGGATGAATGCCCGGTTCGTACTGTTCGGCGCGCGTCCGACCATGCACCGTCAGCATGGCGATACCCGCGCCGGCGCACCGCTGCGCTACCTCTACGCCTGTCAGCGTGGCCGCGTCCCAGCCGATCCGCAGTTTCACCGTCACGGGAATCGCCTCCGGCACGGCTTCCCGCACCGCACGTGCTACCGCCCCGGCCAGCGCCGGGTCTTTCAACAGCGCGCTGCCCGCGCCGCTCCCGGTGATCTTCGGCGCGGGGCACCCCATGTTGATGTCGAGGAAATCGAACGGCACAAAGTCCCGCTTGGCGCATAAGATACGCGCCGCCTCGGCCATCACCTCCGGCTGCGCCCCAAAGAGCTGTACGCCGTAGGGCGCGTCCCCGCCCCCGCCGCGCGCAAGCCGGACGCTCTTTTCATCCCCCATTGTCAGCGCTTTCGCGCTCACCATCTCGCTGACGGTACACACCGCGCCGTATTCCGCGCACAGACGCCGCATCGCCGCATCCGTCGCGCCCGCCATCGGCGCAAGCGCCGCACCTGTTTTCAGTTCTATCTCTCCCAGCCGCATTTGCCGCCCCGCTTTGTCTGTTTGATTGCCGCCTTGTGATGGAAACGCCCCAGAGGCGCTGCCTCTGGACTCCGCCGGGCGCTGCCCGGACCTGCCAGAGGCCCTGCCTCTGGACTCCGCCAAAGGGGCACAGCCCCTTTGGAATCCCATCTTGTCCCGGTTGATGGGTTTTCGTGGGACATAGATTTCATTGTAGCATATTTCCTGAAAATATGGTATAGTATTTTTATCTTTTTGCGGCACACGCCTGAATCCGGCAAAGGGGCGGTTTTTCCGTCCTCCGCCGTTCCTGTACAGAAATCCCCTGTTTCAATAGCAAAAAAAAGAAGGAGCGTCAGCTATATGTTGGATAATTTAGCGTATGAGGAATACTATGAAGAAAAATACCGCAGCGAACTGTTGAATGGCGCTATCGTTCTCATGTCCCCCCGCCCCGCCACAAACCACAATCGCATCATCAAAAACATTTTTTATGCTTTTGAATCCTATCTGCGCGGTAAACTGTGCGAGGCCTTTCCAGATGGTACAGACGTGTACCTTACCAAAAAAGACCGCGTGATTCCAGACGTGATGATCGTATGCAGCAAAGAAAAAATCCAGGCCGACGGCATCCACGGTGCGCCGGACCTGATTGTCGAAGTGCTGTCCCCAGGAACCAGGAAACGCGACAGGGGCTATAAACAAGAGCTGTATGCACGCTGCGGCGTACAGGAATATTGGATCGTAGATCCGGAAAACAAATCAGTAGAAGTATATCTCCCGAACGGCGGCCAATTTATGCTCAACGAAGTATACGAAATCCTCCCGGATTATATTGTACTCGAACCAGAGGAAAAAGAAAGGTATAAATCCGCCGTCCCCGTCTCTCTTTATAAGGATTTTTCCGTTTCGCTCGACGATATTTTCTACAATGTCCTGTAAAAATCGCCCATCCGTGCGCGGCGTGTCCGTTTCCTGTCCGCAGCCGGAACAGCCCACCGCCCCTTCCAAAAGGGCAGGCGCAAAAATGCAATTTTTGCGCCATGATGGGTTTCCAAAGGGGGCTTGCCCCC
>CANCXY010000320.1 GCA_947381875.1 uncultured Clostridia bacterium
AAACACCGTCGCCACGCCCGCGCGCGCCACACCGTGCAGAGCCTCGTTCCACCAGTTGTATTCCTTCACGCCCAGACGCTCAATGGCCGGGGCGTCGTTGACAGTCTGCGCCACTTTTTCTTCCAATGTCATCTGTGCCACCAGCGCCTGGGCTTTGGCTCGGTACTCTTTGAGTTTTTCTTTATTTTCGGCAAGCTCCATCTGCTTCCTCCTGTCTTTTGGCTCCGCACGGGCCAGAACCTCTGCCCCTGGACTGTGCGGCCTTTCCTGTATGGATTTTTATTTGGATTTATAAAAAAGGCTTGCTTGTTTTCCGTTTGAATGATACGATAAAGGATGAGCAGGGACGCCCCGGCGTCCGCAATTCTGGAAAGGAGTTTTACCCTATGAATACAACGCTTCGCATCCCCGTACCCGCCGTCGGGTTCCATCCGCCCGTATACGCCTGCCAGTATACAGAAAAGCCCTTTATACCCGATGGAAACCTTGAAAAGGATTTCTGGCAGGGTATCCCGTTCACGGAACTTTTCAATGATATTGAAGGGGACATCCGCCCGAAACCGCGTTTCCATACGCGCGCCAAACTGGCATGGGACGCGGAAAACCTGTATATCGGTGCGGTTTTAGAGGGCGACGAGATCTGGGCGACACTGCGCGAACACGACTGCGTGATTTTCAACGATAACGATTTTGAAATTTTCATTGACCCGGATTCGGACACACAGGGGTACTATGAGTACGAAATGAACGCGCTGAATACCTACTGGGACCTGCTCCTCACAAAAGCCTACCGCGACGGCGGCAAGCCCGTAGACGGTTTTGAGCTGACAGGGCTTCGCAGCGCGGTGCGCGTAGACGGCATCCTCAATGAGCCGGGCGCGCGCAACAATGCATGGACGGTAGAGGTAGCGATCCCGTTCGCGGTCCTTCGCCAGTGTACGCCCGCCAGCCAGCCGCCCAAAGCCGGGGAGTTTTACCGTGTGAACTTCTCCCGCGTACAATGGAAAGTGGACGTGGTAAACGGCGCGTATCAGAAACGCCTGGACGCCGCGACCGGAAACCCCCTGCCCGAAGACAACTGGGTATGGGCACCTACGGGCGTTGTCAATATCCACTATCCTGAGCTGTGGGCGTTCGTATTCTTCGCGAAAGACGGCGCGGAGGTGTTTGAAATCCCTGAAGATGAACGCCGCAAATGGGAACTGCGCAAACTGTACTACGCCGAACAGGCGGTGCTGGACCAGACCGGGCACTATACCGACGACCTCGCCCTGCTGTGCGACACGCTCGCGGCCATCAGCCCCTGCGAGGAAAACAAGACCGTGCGTCCGCTGGATTATACGCTAACGGTGACGCCGCACAGCTTTGAGATTACCTGCCCGGCGGAAAAGAGCGGCGTACTGGCGGTGTTCGGGGACGGCAGGGCCGCCCATTTTGACGCATAAGCACGCAAGGTATTTGTATCCTCTACGGCGCAGGGCTGCACAGGAAAGATGGCGGCGCGCTTTGGGGTTTTTTGTATGTTCCCCGCCCGCAGGGTGGGGATACACGGGAAAAAGGATAGCGGGGCGGCGCGCGCTTTGGGGGTTGATGGTTCAAACCCGGCGCGCGCCGCGCCCTCTTTTTTTGGTGGGTTATCCTTCTTTGCTGCTCAGGATTTCCAGCAGCATATCCGCCAGGCCCACGCGGTAGCCCGCTTCGCTGTACAGGCACTCCGGCCCTTTCTGGACGATCAGGGCAAGCGGCAGGCGGCCCGCATCCTGGCCCGCGTCCTGGGCGATCTCGTCGCGGCGCAGCTCGTCGGCGCTGAACAATGGCGTCAGCGCAGGGAGGGCAGCCATCGTGCGGCGCAGGGTGGGGTCATCCAACTCCTGTTCCGTGCGCAGCACCACATAGAGCGGCTGTTTGAGGGCCTCGAACGCCTCCCGCTGCTCGTACAGTTCATTGAGGATATGTTCGGTCGGCTCGCGGCTGACATCCAGCCACACCACCAGGGAGCGGCCATCGCCCGCAAGGTCGGAGAGGGTTTTCAACGCGCCGTCCTGTGTGGCAAACGCCGCCTCGGTGACAGGCATATGCTTGATGAGGCGTTCGGTCGGAATGTCGCGCAGGGCCAGCGTCAGCGTTTTTTCCTCGCAGGGGGAAAGCGTGAATGTCGTCTGGCGCAAAAGCTGGTCGCCGTCCGCAAGGCGGTTGGAGGTCGTGGCGCGGTAAACGCCCGGCGCGAGGGAAAGCGTCAGTTCCTCCGGCGCGCCGTCCCGCAGGTACAGCCAGAGCCAGACATGCTCGAACGTGCCGCCCGCGAAGCGCTCCAGCGAATAGTGCGACCAATCGGAAAACTTCAGCGTGCCCGCCGTGCGCAGAGTAAGATGGGCGTCGCGGCCTGTGTCGCGCCCCGGCGCGGTGAAGGATGTGCCGTCAAAGTATTCCGGCGCACCGGTGGCGGGCGAGATGCGGGCGGGGATGCCCAACGCGCGGTAGAGCGCCACGCAGAAGATGGTTTGCGAGGCTTCATCCGCCAGGCCGCCGCGCAGGACGCCGCGCGCCGAAGTGAATGTGCGCTCATAGCCCAGCGGGCCTTCCGGCGCGAACCATCCGGCCATATGGCGGTACAGGCGCGCCGGGTCCTTGCGCACAGCGTCGGCACGCGCCGCAAAGGTGCGCGCCAGGAACGCGCGCTCCGGGCGCAGGAACTCGTTCATGACGCGCGGGCAGGCTAAATACTGGAAAAACACCTCGTCCGGCACAGTGCCCGCATAGGGCAGCGCGGTTTCGGCGGCGTCGATCAGCACTTCGGCGGTGATGTCCCAGGTGTCTTTTTCGCGCAGGGCTTTCAGCATTGCCAGTTTCCACACGGATTCAGAGAGCCAGCTTTCCGGGGCCAGCCCGGCGGCGTCCCATTTTAGAAAACGGATCAGCTCGCTCTCATTGCCGCGCGCGCCGCACAGAATCTTTTCGGCTTCCTCACGCGCTCTTGCATCTGTGAAAAAGATCGGAAGAGCACACGTCTGAACTCCAGTCACGCACGGACATCTC
>CANCXY010000321.1 GCA_947381875.1 uncultured Clostridia bacterium
CATCTGTGAAAATGCCCAGCGCGCGGGACAGGGCGCGGGGATCCGTGAGGTGGTCCGCTTTGTGCTGGCGCTGCCGCGCGGCCTCGCGCAGTTTTTCCGCACCCGTCTCCCGCTGATCTTCGGGCAGCGCCGTTTCGCGGCGGCTGAGGACGGGGGCATGGAAATCTATGTCGTGCCAACCGCTCTCACCCGGCGCGGCTGCCTTGACTGTGAGCCGGAACTCCGCGCCGTTGTCCGAAAGCACCCACGCCTCACCCCAAAGGCCGTTTTCACTCCCGGCGCAAACATATAAATCGCCACGGCTCGTCGTGAGCGAAATATCGCCGTTTTCATCCGCTGTCATCACGGCAATCGTGCCTGCTGCGCTCTCATTCGGCACACAGAAGCGCACGCGCATACCGGGGATGGGCTGGCCCGCCTCATCCCGCACATGGACAACCACGCGGACGGTATCGGCGTAGCGCGCAAGCTGATTCAGCAGCGTGATCGCGCCCTTCGTGCCCGCGCGTTCGCCGTCCGGCTCCTCCAGGCTGAGCCAGCGGGAATGCACCATCATCGCGCGGGACGCGGGGCCGACGAACCAGCCTCGATCCAGCGCCTCCTCCGGCTCGCACGCGCCGAAGAAATGCCACTCGCCGTCGCACCATACCTCCACCCACGCGTGGTTGTCGTCGCAGTGCGACCACCACGGCGCGTAAACCTGGCGCGCGGGGATGCCGACACTGCGCAGGGCTGTGGCGGCGAACGTCGATTCCTCCCCACAGCGGCCTACCGCAGTGCGCAGCATGGTGGCGGGGTTCTGGGTGCGGCCATCCGTAGAACGGTAGGTGCCCTCATGCGCGCACCAGTAATTGATATCCAACACCGTCTGCTCCATCGGACGGCCTGTGCCGGCGATGTTTTTCAGGCGGTCGTAAAACAGGCCGCGCACGTCGGCGATGTCCTCATTGTTCACGCGGTGCAGCAAGACGTAGTTGGTAAACAGACGCTCCGGCACACGCCCCGCGAAAGGCCCCTCGTGCCAGAGGAACACCGCGTGTTTCGCATAGGTGAGATAGAGCGACGCCGGGTAATCGACGAAATCGGCCAGCGGCATTGCGCCAAAGAGGAACCGCAGGGCCTCGGCCTCGTCGGGGGTGCAGGCGGCAAGCGTCTCCTCGGCCTCGCGCAGTTTCTCCGTCAGCAGGCGGCTTTGCAGCGCGGCAATCTCCGGGGGCGCGTTTTTCGCCTGTTCTGCCCAGGCAGTGCGCCACATATCCACGCGCTCTTGATAATGCCGCGCGATCTCGGCGGCGTATTCACAGGAAAACACAGGAAAAATGCCTCCCTATATCAATCATAATCAAAATATTTCGGGGCTGTCTCCCCGCCAAAGGCGGGGGACAGCCGTGATGGGATTCCAAAGGGGTGCGCCCCTTTGGCCGGAGTCCAGGGGGCAGCGCCCCCTGGGCAGGTTTGGGCGGCAGCCCAATCATTACCCCTTTGTGGCCTCCACCAGCGTATCCAACAGCTCGCGCGTTTCGTCGCACTTGTGTTCCCAATAGAACACACCGCCGTACCCCTTTTCCTGAACGTGCGCCACTTTGGCGCGCAGGGAGCGGGGGTTATCGTAGGAGAGGAACGTGGAGCCGTTGAACAGGTAGGGCGCGGCAGCCTCGTCGTCCCAGTATTCGGTATATCCGTTTTTGCCGATATACGACTCCTTCAACTGGGTGTAGTCGGGACCGTAGCCGCCGCCTGTTTTGCAAATTTCCAACAGGCCGTGGTTCTCGTTGTCGTTCAGGCCCTCCCATTTGCGGGAATAGAACGCCGCGCCCATAATCAGGCGATCCGCCGGTACGCCGTATTCGACGAACAGCGCCAGCGCCTGCGCACAGCTGTTGCGGAACACGTCGCCGACATTGGAGAACAACGCCGTGTGGTGGCCCGCCAGCGCATGGAACCCGCATTTGAGGTCATAGGTCATCACATTGATATAATCCAGCGAATCCATCAGGGCGGGCAGCTCTACGCAGTTCACATAATAGAGATCCGCACCCGCCGCAATCGTCAGCCAGCGGCGGCGTCCGTCGAGGGTGTCAAGCTGTTTGCGAATCTCCGCGCAGAACAGCGTGAAATTGTGCTTGTCGTCGCGGGAAACGACGCTGTTGTTGGAGGGCACGCACGGATACTCCCAGTCTAAATCAATGCCGTCCAAATCGTACTGCTTCGCCGTCTCCGCCAGCGACGCGGCGGCCTTGGCGCGCAGGGCGGGGTCGGCGCAGCAGCGGGTGAAAGCGTCGCGCTCCGGCTGTACCATCGAAAGCAAAATGCGCAGTTCCGGGTTCCAGGCGCGGATCTGGGGAATCATTTCCAATTTCTCTTTGCAGCAGCCTTCGCAGGTGACTGTGCCGTCGTTGTGCAGATGCCCGAACGCAAAATTGATTGCCGTGAGCTTCTTTGCGTCCTCCTCGGTAAATACGCCGCTGCCGACGTAGGCGATAATCTCATTTTTCATACTGTTCCCTTTCTCATTGTTTAAAGTTCTTTTTGCCGCGCTTTTCTCCGAGGCAAAAGCATGAGACACTTCCCCACGCCCAACCTGCGTCGAGAGATTCAGCGGCATGCAGCGCCGGACGGGCTGTTCCATTGTTGTTCTTTTTGCCAAGCTTTTTCTTTCAAGAAAAAGCGGCTTCGCGCAGCCTGTCGGCATACCAGCAGAACACATCCGTAATACGGCCAATGTCTCCTTCTTTGCCGTTTTCACGCCACAGGCGCTGGTACACATGCAGGGCCTTTTCCAATTTATCGGCCAGCGCGGCGGGGGCGTCGGGCTTCTCATGGTCACGCAGTTTCAGCAGCGCCGTGCCCACTTCGTTCCAGACGCGCATCATCTCAATGGCGACGTGCGTCATTTCCACAACGCCGCGCTGGGCAGAATCCATATGGCGGCTGATAACACGCAGTGTGTTTTCGGCCTCTGCCAACTCCTTGTCATACCCGGCGGCAAGGTGCGGGTCCT
>CANCXY010000322.1 GCA_947381875.1 uncultured Clostridia bacterium
CGGGCGTGCGGGAACTTCTGCGCTCCCCGGAAATGATGGCCGTATGCGAGGGGCATGCGAACGCCGCCTTATCCCGCCTCGGCGCGGGGTATGAGGTGACAACCCGCACAGGCAAAAACCGCGTGAATGCCTCGTTGCACGCGAAGACCTATGCCGCCCGCCGCGAGAACGCCCAAAACAACACGATATTGAAGGCACTGCGATGATTGAACAAACTGTGATGGATTATCTGTCCGCACTGCTCGATGCCCCTGTGCTGCCCGAAGTGCCGCCCAGTCCGCCCGCGCGCTTTTGCGTAGTGGAAAAGACGGGCGGCGGGCGCAGCGAGGGGCTTTATCATGCCACGCTAGCCGTACAGTCGTATGGGCCGGATTTACCGGGCGCTATGCGGCTGAACGAGGCCGTAAAGGACGCGATGCTTGCTCTGGATGAACTGGACGGCATCTGCCGCGTGGAACTGAATACCGATTACCGCTTTACAGACCCGTCGCTCAAACGCCGCCGCTATCAGGCGGTGTTCGACGTGGTTTACTATTGAAGGAGGAAAACACCATGCCCAAACGATTACGAGTAACAGTGGCAAAGCCGAAAAAAGGCGGCGCTGTGTTCCGCGCGCCGCTGGGTACGCCGCTGCCGGTATCGGCGGCGGAAGCGCTGAACGAGGCGTTCGTCAGCCTCGGCTACATCAGCACAGACGGCGTTACCAACGCCAACAGCCCCGAAAGCGAGAGCGTCAAGGCATGGGGCGGCGATACCGTCTATACCTACAAAAAGGAAAAGCCCGACACGTTCAAAATGACTTTGATAGAGGCCCTCAATGTCGAGGTGCTGAAAGCTGTATACGGTGACAGTAACGTGACAGGCACACTGGAAACGGGGCTGGCCATTACGGCGAACAACGACGAACAGGAGGAAAACGCGCTCGTTATTGATACCATCCTGCGCGGCGGTATCCTGAAACGCGTAGTAATCCCCACGGCGGCGGTCACGGCAGTGGGCGATGTGCAGTATGCCGATGAATCGGTGCTGGGCTATGAGACAACGTTCACCGCCACGCCAGACGATGCAGGCAATACGCACTATGAGTACATGGTGCAGCCCAAAGCGGGAGGTGGCGCAGAATGATCACAGGCACAACAAAGAGCGGCTTTTCGTTTTCCCTGCCGGAAAACGCTGTCGACAACATGGAGCTGATAGACGCGCTGGCGGACAGCATGGATGATGATCCCCTTGCTGTTTCACGCGTGTGCCGCCTGTTTTTAGGCGAGGAGACACGCAAAAGGCTGTACGGTCATCTGCGCAGTGAACATGGCCGCGTCCCCGTCACGGCAGTGGTTCAGGAATTGAAGGATATGTTTGACGCGTTCGGGAAACAGGGAAAAAACTCCTCATCCTCGCCGGGATGATGCACACCGGCGAGGATGAACTTTTCTGCGACCTGGCGGAAGTGTACGGCGTACTGGACCCCCGCGCCCTCGGCGTGCGCCGCCTGGCAATGCTGGCAAACGGCCTGCCGGACGACGCGCGGGTGCGCAGGAAGCAGTCGGGCGCGCTGGCGGGCATGGATACGGTCCTGTTGGCACGCCTGGCCGACCTGCTCGGCCTTTTGTGCTGGCAGATAGGCGGCGCGAAGGAAGATCAGCGTCCGGCCTCTTTCGCCGCGCAGCTTTTGGGTGTGCCGGACACGCCGGACGCACAGGACGTGTACGGCTTTGACAGCGCGGCGGATTTCGAGGCGGCGCGGGCGCAGATTTTGAAGGAGGCGGACGGGCATGGCGACGGAATTAGCTAAAGCATATGTACAGATTGTGCCCTCGGCCAAGGGCATCAGCGGAATGCTCCAGCAGGAACTTTCGGGCGAGGTGTCCAGCGCAGGCGACAGCGCGGGAAGGACGCTGGGGGATTGTTTCAAGGGCGCGCTCGGCGGGCTTGGGAAAGCGGCGGGTGTCGCGCTGGGCGCGGGTAAGGCAGCTGTGGGAGCGCTGGCGAAATCAGCGCTGGACAGTTACGGGGATTATGAGCAGCTTACAGGCGGCATTGAAACGCTGTTCAAGAACAGCTTTGGTGCTGTTATGCAGTCTGCCGATAACGCCTACAAAACCGCCGGGCTTTCTGCCAATGATTACATGGAGACCGTGACAGGCTTTTCCGCCAGCCTGCTGCAATCCCTCGGCGGCGACACCGAAAAAGCGGCGTCTATGGCGGACATGGCCCTCACCGATATGGCAGACAACATCAATAAAATGGGGACGGCTTCGGAAAGCGTCCAGTATGCCTACCAGGGGTTTGCAAAGCAAAACTATACCATGCTGGACAACCTCAAACTGGGCTACGGCGGCACAAAAGAAGAAATGCAGCGCCTTCTCGAGACGGCCAACGAGCTGAACGCACAGCAGGGCGTTATGACGGATTACCAGATCAGCAGCTTTGCGGATATCGTCGAGGCCATCCATGTGGTACAGACGGAAATCGGCATCACCGGCACAACAGCGCTGGAAGCAGGTACCACCATACAGGGCAGTGTTGCGTCTATGGGCGCGGCATGGCAAAACCTTGTAACGGGCATCGCGGACAACAACGCCGACCTGGGCGGCCTGATCGACAATCTTGTTGAGACAGCCGCCACCGCCGCCGACAACATCATCCCGCGCATCGGGCAGATTTTGTCCGGCATTGGCGAAGTTGTCGTAGGGCTTGCGCCTGTTATCACGGAAAAACTGCCGGAGCTGGTCGAAACGGTTTTGCCGCCGCTGATCTCCGCCGGGATGCAGATGGTCCTTGCCCTTGGGCAGGGCCTTTTTTCTGCCCTCCCCTCCCTTGCCGAGGGCGCGGTGCAGATCATTTCCACGCTGGCGGCGGGCATTGGCGAGGCACTGCCGACGCTTATCCCGGCGGCGGTCGAAGCCATCCTGACATTTATCTCTGGACTGACAAATCCCGAATCCATGTCAAACCTGCTGGGTGGTGCTGTCGCCCTGATTTCTGGGCTTGTGG
>CANCXY010000323.1 GCA_947381875.1 uncultured Clostridia bacterium
ACCTTTGTTAACTGGTTTTTTTTGGGTCACGTTTTATTAACGCCCCCCCCCCCCCCCCCCCCCCCCCCCCGTTCTGCGTCATCTCATTTCCCGCCGGCGCAGCGGTGTTTCCGGGAGCTTTCCGATCAGCCTGTGGACGTAGGTTTTTTTACCGAATGCCGTTACTTGGAAGGGGGCTTCCTTATATGGAGAAAAAAATGCTGGACAAGAAAAACCGATCGGCTGCGTTGGCTTTTATCGCGATCGTGGTGTGCTTTATCTGCATACTGGCAATGGGCCTGTTCTACCTCGCCTCGGTGCGGCGGGGGGTGCTGAACCAGGCCACCGCCAATGTGCTTTCCATGACACAGCAGCACCAGGTCGCTTTTTCCAATTTTATAGAACAGGACCGGGAGCGCCTGCATAGCTTCGCGGTCAATTTCGCCGAGGGCGATTCCACAGACAGCAAAACCATCGAGAGCAAACTGACGGCTTTCGGCCGTATCGATGCCGTATACAGCATCTATGATATCGACCACGGCCTGTATTACAGCAACTATACCAACGGCCCGCAGGAACTTCCCGAAGATCTTCTGAAAGAATATTCCTCCTTCCAGGGCAGCGGCATCCGCAGGCCGTACCAGAGCATCATCAACGGCGCCACGCTGTTCGGCTACTACGAGACGTTCCGTTTCGCGGACGGCGGGCGCGGCCTTTTGCAGAAGGGCTACGACAGCTCCCGCGTAAGCGCCGAATTTTCGCTCTCCTTCTATAACGATCAGGGCTTCGCCTTCGTCACAGATACGAACGGCGATGTGCTTTTACGCTCTACGGGCAGCGTCAACGGCTATGCCGCCGACAATCTGCTGGACCTGATCCGCGCATCGGGGAACGATGATGCGCAGCAGACCGAGATCGAACGCCTGCGCAAGCTGCTCACGGAACATCGCGTGGGTACCGAGACCTTCCACTCAGGCGGCACAGAATATGTCTACACGTTCGTGCCGGTTTCCGCGTACAACGACTGGTACCTTATCTCCATCGTCCCCTACGCGGCCATGTTGGGCGAGGCCAACCAGGTTATAAACAACTCGCATGTCGTCTCGATCGTACTCGTCCTGCTGTTAGTCATCCTTGGCCTCGCGACAATCTATGTGCAGCACACCACGCGCAGTGTCGCGAAGAAGGAACAGACTATCCACTACCATGAGCAGCGCTTCAATACATTGGCTACTTTCCTTTCCAATAATACGGACGACGTGTATATTTTGATGGACCACGAAAGCTATTCCGTCGAGTTCATCAGCCCGAACATCTTCCGTGTGCTGGGCATCTCGGAGGAGGAAGTCTCGCGCAACATCGGCGTACTGGGCTACGCGACCTATATCAACAACAACGCGCCGGGGTATGACGACCTGCACCAGCTCAGAGGCGATTCCACACTGGGGCCGTTTGAGACCGAGCGCATCAACCCGCAGACGGGCATGCACTGCTGGTTCCAGGAGACAGTATATGCCGTGGATATCCAGGGCCAGGAAAAGATTGTCACCTACATATCCAACCGTACCGCTGAGCATGAGACGCAGGAGGCGCTTTCGGCGGCGCTGGAGACCGCGCGCATTGCCAATAAATCCAAAAGCTCCTTCCTCAGCAGCATGAGCCATGATATCCGCACGCCGCTGAATGCGATCATCGGCCTGATTGTGCTTTTGCAGCAGGACGCGCACGAGCCGGACCGCGTGATTGAGTATGCACAGCGCATGAGCGCGGCCAGCCAGCACCTGCTGGCGCTCATCAACGATATCCTGGATATGAACAAGATCGAGAGCGGCAGCGTGACGCTGAATATCGCCGATTTCAATATGGCGGAGATCATCGACGAGATTGTTTCGATCATCCGCCCGCAGACGAAAGCCAAGCGGCAGGAATTCAAGATCAGCATTTCCCAACTCCCGAACGAGCATTTGTGCGGCGACAAGACGCGCATCAACCAGGTGCTGATCAACCTGCTGTCCAACGCGGTGAAGTATACGCAGACGGGCGGTTCCATCGAGATCTCCGCGCGTGAGCTGCCGCAGGTGGTGCCGCACTACAGCCATATCCAGTTCCGCGTGGCCGATAACGGCATGGGCATGAGCGAGGATTACCTGAATGTTATTTTCGACCCGTTCACGCGCGAAAAGGACACGCTGACAAACAAGATCCAAGGCACCGGTCTTGGGATGGCGATCACCAAGAACCTTGTCGACCTGATGGGCGGCACCATCCATGTGGAGAGCCGGAAGGGTGAGGGCAGCACCTTTACCGTCGAGCTTGACCTGCGCATACAGGACGGCGAGGTCGATACAGAATTCTGGGTCAATCATGATATCAAGCGTATGATCGTAGTGGACAATGAGGAGGTTATCTGCCGCCATGTTGTCACCTCGATGCTGCGCACTGGGGTGGAAGTGCTGTATGAGACGGACGGCGAACAGGCGCTTTCCACCATCCGCGCCGCGCGTGAGGCGGGCAACCCGTTCGATTTGATCCTGCTTGACTGGAAGATGCCGGGGTTGAGCGGCCTGGAGACCGCGCGCCTGATCCGCCAGAATTATTCACGCAAGGTCCCCATCCTGATCTTCACCGCTTACGACTGGGAGGATATTGAGGACGAGGCTTCGGAGATCGGCATCGACCACTTTGTACCCAAGCCTTTCTTCCTCTCGAACTTCACGCGCGCCGTGGAAAAGGTGATGGGTTCGCGCAAGATGTCCGCCATGTCGGCCACCAAGGTGAGCGCCGCGCAGGGCAAGCGCTTTATGATCGTGGAAGATATTGATGTGAACCGGCTGATCCTGAACAAGATCCTCACGAACTGCGGCGCGGAGTGCGTTGCGGCAGAGAACGGGCAGGAAGCTGTCGACCTGTTCATGAAAAGCGAGCCGGGCACATATGATATGATTTTAGATCGGAAGAGCACACGTCTGAACTCCAGTCACGCACGGACAT
>CANCXY010000324.1 GCA_947381875.1 uncultured Clostridia bacterium
AGGCTCTGCCTCTGGACTCCGCCAAAGGGGGCAAGCCCCCTTTGGAAACCCATCACGCGCGGCAATTCCATTGCCGCGCACCCCATCGCGCATTTCCCCTGCACGCCTGCGGGTGCAGATTCATTCTGTATCTGTGCCCTCAAAATGCAATTTTGAGGGCGATCAAAAGTTTCGTCCACCTTTTCAAAGGTGGCAGAGTCAAGGGGCAGAGCCCCTTGCGCTTCCCCCTGGGGCGTTTCTATGCGCGCTGCGCAAGCGGGGTGTAGGGCTGGCGCGGCTGTACGCATTTATAGGCCGGGCGGATGATCTTTCCGGCGTTGATGAGTTCTTCTATGCGGTGCGCGCTCCAGCCGGAAATGCGGCTGACGGCGAAGATGGGCGTGTACAGCTCCATCGGCAGGTCAAGCATGCTGTACACGAAACCGCTGTAGAAGTCGATGTTGGGGGAAACACCTTTATAAATACGGCGCTCCTCGGCGATGATGCGCGGCGCGAGGCGCGCGACGGCGTCGTACAGCGCGTATTCCTCGTCCCGTCCCTTTTCGCGCGCGAGCAGCGAGACAAAGTGGCCGAACACCTTCGCGCGGGGGTCGCTGAGCGAATAGACCGCGTGCCCCATGCCATAAATCAGGCCCGCTTTGTCGAATGCCTCCTTGTGCAGCAGCGCGCGCAGGTAGGCTTCGATAGCGTCCTCGTCGCGCCAGTCGGCCAGCGTTTGTTTCATGTCGTCGAACATCTGCACGACCTTGATGTTCGCGCCGCCGTGCTTCGGGCCTTTCAGGCTGGCCAACGACGCCGCGACAGCGGAGTATGTATCGGTGCCCGACGATGTGACAACGTGCATGGTAAAGGTGGAGTTGTTGCCGCCGCCGTGGTCGGCGTGCAGTACAAGCGCGAGGTCGAGGAGCTTTGCCTCCAAGTCGGTGTACTGGCCGTCCGCGCGCAGGATATGCAGCAGGTTTTCGGCGGTGGAAAGCTCCGGCACGGGGTTGTGAATATACAGGCTCTGATCCAGTACATAGTGGCTGTACGCATGGTAGCCGTACACCGAGAGCAGCGGGAACAGGGCGATGAGCTGTAGGCACTGGCGCAGTACGTTGTCTACGCTGTTGTCGTTGGCGCGCGCGTCGTAGCTGTACAGCGTCAGCACACTGCGCGCCAGCGTGTTCATCATATCAGCGCTGGGGGCTTTCAAAATCACGTCGCGCACAAAATTGGTGGGCAGCGAACGGTAGCCCGCCAGCAGTTGATTGAATTCGTCTAATTGCGCGGGCGTGGGCAGTTCGCCGAACAGCAGCAGGTAGGTGGCCTCCTCGAAACCGCGCCGCCCCTCGCTGATGAACCCCGAGACGATCTGTTCCACATCGACGCCGCGATAGTACAGTTTCCCTTCACACGGCTTTTTTTCGCCGTCGACCATTTTACTGGAAACAATCTCACTGATGCGCGTCAGCCCCGTAAGTACGCCGTTGCCGTTCAAATCGCGCAGGCCCCGGTTGACCGCATATTTCACATACTGTTCGGACGGGATTGCACGGCCGGAAAGATACTGCTGTGTCAGCGTCTCAATCTGCGGCGTGATTGCGGAATAGTCAATGGATTTGTCAATGGGCAACTCGTCGCCTCCCTTTCTTTGAATGTTTATTTTCGGATAAAAATTTAGTATACCATAAAATTATGAACATTTTGTATACAGACGCGTGCTAAAAGAGGATATTGTACCACTTTTTGCGTTTTGAGGGGGCGGGACAGTACACATGACACGCCTGCGGGCGTGGGAGAAGAACAGGCAGCATATTGACATGGCAGGTATAAAGCAAATACAATAGATATAAAAGGGCGGCGGCGCAAACATGAATCGCTGTAGAAATTTATTATCACGCATAAGCGACAGCATGAAAGACCAGGAGAATGTGCCCTATACCCCGCAGCCAGAATATAATATTTTCCACATTTTGGGCGTTGCGGAAAAAGAAGTCATCATGTGTCGGTTCCTAGCGGATTTGTTGAACCCTGAAGGAGCGCATGCGTGCGGGATATTGTTTTTGAAATCCTTTCTGGAACATATATCCAATTCATATGGGATGAGTGATATCCTGCTTGCCCATACAGATGTTATCACGGAATTTGTTATTGACAGCGAACACAGGATCGATATTGTCATACAAAACGCCCAACGTTTTATTCCAATAGAGGTGAAAATTTATGCGGGCGAACAGGAGGGGCAATGTTACGATTATTACAATTACGCAAAATCAGTTGACAGTGACACATTCCTTATTTATCTGACCAGGTTTGGGGATATGCCCTCACAATACAGCCGGAAAAATAAAAATGGGGATGAACTCGTACCAACCGAAAAGATAAAATGTATTTCATGGGAAAAGGATATATACACATGGCTGTCTGAGCTGCTGATACGTTTAGATGAACCACTGCGCCAATTCATTTTGCAATACATGAATGCAATTCGCTCTATCGCTGACCGAACGGATGAAAAAATGATGGAAAGGAATTTAGAAATCCTGTATGCGTCTGCGGATTTTTTCAATGCGGGGATACAAATTGAAAAATCCATGAAGGCGGCAAAAGTCAATCTGATACGGCTCGTTTTCGACGATTTCAAAAGAGCGATGGAAACCGTGTCAGCAAAATATGGGCTGGTGCCTGAACAGGATGCGCTTTACTATTCTTACGAGGGGAAACAGCATGAGAAATTCTATGACTGCTACAGTACATATCCCGGCTTGAACTATGTGGTAAAAAAAGCACAGTTCTCTCAAAAAGGTTTGCAGATGTGGTTTCGGATAGAAGTGGAACACAATCTTTTTGCCGGAATTTCTTTGTTTGATAGGCAGGCAGCTCCCAGAGAAGGAAACCTAAAGGGCTTTCAAGTGGATGATCTATCTCCCCAGATCATGGCAGAAGCCGCCCGCTATCTTGACAGGGATGTATTCACTCCGTCCA
>CANCXY010000325.1 GCA_947381875.1 uncultured Clostridia bacterium
CGCAGCCGGTGACGACGAAATCCGCCGCGCCGCTGCCCAGCAGGATGGCCCCTAAAATACCGCACTGCACATAGGTAAGCTGGGCTGCGTCGTCCGCCGCATACATGCCGTAATTGTCTACAGTATGCCCCATAGGTTCCACTACTTTTTTCAGTGCCGCCAGAACAACACCGTTTTTGGCCGCCTGGCTGTTTTCATTGATCAACGCGATTTTCATGTATAACACCTCTCAAACGAAATCTTTGCGCATGGGGGAAAAGAAATCCAGCATGACGCCGCCCTCTAAACAGGTGCAGCCATGCACTACGCCGTTTTCTTTCAAAAGGGTATCGCCTGGCCCTACTTCCCGTGTCTCCTCACCGATCGTAAAGCGGTAGCGGCCGGAGACGATATACGTTATCTGCGTGTGCGGGTGGCTGTGCATGGCCCCGACGCCGCCTGTTTCAAATGTGTTTTCTACGCACATCGCATTCTCTCCGTAGGCAAGCACCCGGCGCTGTACGCCCTCTGCCGCCTGCTCCGGCTCGATCTCGCTGTGCGGGACCCAGACCGTCCCCTGATGCTGTTTTTCCATTGTGCCTCCTATTGCGGCTGTCTGCCGATATAGGACAGGATACCGCCGTCTACATACAAAATATGCCCGTTTACAAAGTCGCTGGCGCTGGACGCTAAGAACACGGCGGGACCACCGAAATCAACCGCCTCGCCCCAGCGTCTGGCGGGGGTCCGTGCGCGGATAAACTCGTCGAAAGGATGGCGGGAGCCGTCGGGCTGGATTTCGCGCAGCGGGGCCGTCTGCGGTGTGGCAATATAGCCGGGGCCGATGCCGTTGCATTGGATATTGTATTGGCCGTATTCGCTGGCAATATTTTTCGTCAGCATTTTCAATCCGCCTTTTGCGGCGGCGTAGGCGGAGACGGTCTCACGCCCTAACTCGCTCATCATAGAGCAGATATTGATGATCTTCCCGCCGCCCTTTTCGATCATGCCGGGCAGGACGGCCTTTGCGCAGATAAACGGGCCAGTCAGATCAATATCCACCACCTGGCGGAACTCCTCTGCGGACATCTCCAACAGGGGGATGCGTTTGATGATGCCCGCATTGTTCACAAGGATATCAATGACGCCGATCTCCCGCGCCACCTGCGCCACCAAGGATTGGACAGCGTTTTCATCCGTCACATCGCAAACATACCCATGCGCATTGATACCCAATTCCTGGTATGCGGCCACGCCCTGTTCGATCAGGTCGGGCCTGCGGCCATTGAATACGATCTTCGCCCCGGCCTCGCCCAATGCACGGGCAATGGCAAACCCAATGCCATACGACGCGCCAGTAACGAGGGCCACCTTGCCCTCTAAACTAAAATTGACCATACAAATGACCTCCCATCGCTGTGGTCCGTTGGTATCCTTTCCGGCTTATCTCTGTGCCGCCGCCTGAAGGTTTTCCCCGGCAGCGGCGGAAAAGCGTCAGGCGTTTTGCGCCGCCCGTTTCGCCATCATATCCTGGAACGCGGCGATCGCGCCGCCGTCATAGAGGATATCCGTGCCGGTGAGGTAGCTGGCCTCGTCCGATACCATAAACGCCATCATGCGGGCAATTTCGACGGGATCGCCCACGCGCCCCAAAGCGCCGCGCTTGGCGAAGCCGGCAGCTTCTTCACCCTCTACATCACCCATCGGCGTGGAGAAAGTGCCCGGAGAGATAGACACCACGCGGATACCCTTCCGGCCATATTTCAGCGCTTCCTGCACCGTGTACCACACCACAAAGTTTTTCGAGGTGGTATATGCCATGCCGTTGCGCTGCGCCTCCGGCAGTGACGAGAGCATCTGGTTTGCCCCCGCAAGGAACGCGTCGGCGCTGTCCAGCGCGAGGCTGTAGAGCTGTTTCGGCGCGCGGTCCGCGGGCATCATATAGGCGGACATGGAGCTGACGTTCAAAATCACGCTCCCCGCGCCCATCACAGCCGCGAACGCCTCGTCCACATGGATGGTGCCGCCGGCGTTGATGGCAAAAATATTCTCCGCGCTTGTCATATGCGGAGATACCCCCGCCGCATGGATGACAACCTTGACCGTTCCCTGCCCGGCGGCATAGGCGGCCAGCTTGTCCACCGAGGCGCGGTCGCTGGCGTCGCAGGGGTACGCTTCCGCCTCAATGCCCAGTTCTTTCAGCTCAGTGATGGCGTTTTCCAGTTTGGCGACGGTGCGTCCGGTGAGGATGATTTTCATGTTTTTCCCCACGATCTTGGCCGTTTCCAACCCCATGCCGCTGCCGCCGCCGGTAACTACGCAGATGTTTTTCATCATTCCTGCTCCTTTCATAGTTGGCTCGTGATTTTGAACCACTCTTAGTATAGCCGGATTTTGGCGGAAATGCAAGCGGTTTTAGACGATGTATGCTGTAAGCGATGTATTTCAAATGCATCAAATACAACATACGGTCAGCTCATTTGCGGCACAAATGAAATGGCTGATGAAAGGATGGTTACAGATGGCAGAATTGACTTATATTCGGGTAGGAGATTACTACATTCCCAATCTGATAGCTGATGAACCGGAGCCAGCCAGGACAGTCGGCAAGTACGGTAGTCTGCGGCGCAACTACTTGAAGCAGAACAAACATGATCTATGGCGGGAACTGGCGGGCAGCGGAAAACTTACTGCCCATCTGCTGGACATTGACGATACCGCCCAGGAGTGGATGGACAAGATGCTCCCGCAGATGATGGAAGCCGCTGGCGCGACCGAGGAACTGAAAGCCCGTGACCAGATGGCATGGGTGGGACTGGTGAATAATTGCCGGGCCAGAGTGGAGGAAATCATTTTTTCTGATCTGATATATGTTTAGCTTCCATATCAAGTGCGCCTTGGCCATGCCGGGGCGCACTTTTTACATCAATTTTACAATACTTGCCTTTTGATTTTTACATGACA
>CANCXY010000326.1 GCA_947381875.1 uncultured Clostridia bacterium
CGTTGGCAATGGCAAAACCGGGCGAAACAGTGACAATCCGCCGCATCACAGGGAAAGATGAGGTGCGCCAGCACCTGGCGGAACTCGGCTTTGTGGTGGATGAGAGCGTCACGGTGATCAGTGAGATTGCAGGGAACCTGATCCTTCAGGTGAAGGAAAGCCGCATTGCGCTGGACAGAACGCTGGCGAACCGAGTGATGATTTGAAAAGGGAGGGGGAGACAGATGAAAACCTTAAAGGATGCCAGGGTAGGCGAAACCGTTACGGTGAAAAAGCTGTACGGGGAAGGTCCTGTCAAACGCCGCATCATGGATATGGGCATCACCAAAGGTGTGGCGCTGCAAGTGCGCAAGGTCGCGCCGCTGGGGGACCCGATGGAGCTGAACGTGCGCGGCTATGAGCTGAGCGTGCGCAAAGCCGACGCCGAGATGATCGAAGTAGAATGACATCAGGCAAAGGCGGGGCGCGCATTTTTTCGCCCCATGAGTTAGCGTTTACTAACAAGCGGAAAGCAGAGGGAGGATACATACTATGAGCGTAACGATTGCGCTTGCCGGCAACCCGAATTGCGGCAAGACGACCATGTTCAACGACCTGACGGGGTCGAACCAGTACGTCGGCAACTGGCCCGGCGTCACGGTGGAAAAGAAAGAGGGGCGGCTGAAAGGGCACAAGGATGTCGTGATCCAGGATCTTCCCGGCATCTATTCGCTCAGCCCGTACACGCTGGAAGAAGTGGTGGCGCGCGGGTATCTGGTGAAGGAGAAGCCGGATGCCGTCGTCAATATCGTCGACGGGACGAACATTGAGCGCAACCTTTACCTGACGACCCAGCTTCTGGAACTTGGCCTGCCGGTCGTCGTCGCGGTGAACATGATCGATATTGTGCGCAAAAACGGGGACCGCATCGACCTGTCTAAACTTTCGCAGGCGTTAGGATGCCCGGTGATGGAGACAAGCGCGCTGAAAGGCGAGGGGAACATGGCCGCGGCGGAAAAGGCCATTGAGGCAGCCGGGCAGAAAGCCGCCGAACACCCGCATGTATTCACCGGCAGCGTGGAACACGCGCTGGCGCATATTGAGGAATCCATCGTGGAGAAGGTCGACGCGCGCAGCCTGCGCTGGTACGCCATCAAGGTATTTGAACGCGACGGGAAAGTTATGGAAGAACTGGCCCAGGGTGACGAACTGACAAAGCACCTGGAAGCACACATCGCGGACTGTGAAAAAGAGATGGACGACGACGCGGAAAGCATCATCACAAACCAGCGGTATGAGTATATCAACAAGCTCGTAGCGGGCTGTGTGCAGAGAAAAGCCGCAAAGCACCATATGACGGTTTCGGACCAGATCGACCGCATTGTAACGAACCGCGTCGCGGCGCTGCCCATCTTTGCGGGCGTGATGTTCCTGGTATACTGGATCGCTATGGGGCCGCTTGGCACGTTCCTGACAGACTGGACAAACGACGTATTAGGCGCAGAATGGCTCCAGGGCGGCACGGCAGCACTGCTGGAGAGCTGGGGCGTGGCAGATTGGCTCGTCGGCCTGATCGCGGACGGCATTATGGCGGGCGTCGGCGCGGTGCTTGGGTTTGTGCCGCAGATGCTGGTGCTGTTCCTGCTGCTCTCCATACTGGAGGACATCGGCTATATGGCTCGCATCGCGTTCATTTTAGACCGCGTGTTCCGCAAATTCGGCCTTTCGGGCAAGAGCTTTATCCCGATGCTCATTGGTTCGGGCTGCGGCGTGCCGGGCGTGATGGCCTCGCGCACGATCGAAAATGAACGCGACCGCAGAATGACGATCATGACAACCTGCTTTATCCCCTGCGGCGCGAAAATGCCCATTATCGGACTGTTCGCGGGCGCACTGTTCGGGGGCAGCAGCGTGGTGGCAATCAGCGCGTACTTTATCGGCGTGGCGGCGATCGTAGTCAGCGGCATTATGCTGAAAAAACTGCGGGCTTTCGCTGGGGAACCGGCTCCGTTCGTGATGGAGCTGCCCGCCTATCATGTGCCAAGCGGAAAGAATGTGTTCCATGCCACATGGGAACGGGGATGGAGCTTCATCAAGCGCGCGGGCACGGTAATCCTTGCTTCTTCTATCATATTGTGGTTTCTCCAGGGCTTCGGCTTTACGGACGGCGCGTTCGGCATGGTCGAGGATAACAATTCCAGTTTGCTTGCCGCGGTGGGCAGCGCCGTTGCCTTTATCTTCGCGCCGCTTGGCTTCGGCGACTGGCAGTCCACAGTTGCAACAGTCACGGGCCTTATCGCGAAAGAGAACGTTGTCAATACATTCGGCGTACTGTTCCATCTCGGCGACGAGGTGGGCGAAGATGACCCTGGCCTCTGGGCGGCCATTGCGGCGCACTACACCCAGCTTTCCGCCTACAGTTTCATGCTGTTCAACCTGCTGTGCGCGCCGTGCTTTGCGGCGATGGGCGCGATCAAGCGTGAGATGAACAACGGCAAGTGGACTGCCGCCGCTATCGGCTATATGTGCGCGTTTGCCTATGCCGTCTCCCTGATGATGTATCAGATCGGCGGACTGTTCACCGGCGAAGCACCTTTCGGCATTGCTACAGTAGCCGCGTTCCTGGTACTTGTGTTTCTTATCTATATGCTGGTACGCCCGACAAAATACAATGCTGATTATACGCGCGGCAGCGCTTTGAGCATCGATATCCGGGAAAAAGCGCGCGCATAAACCTTCCTTTTGCGGATACCTTATATATATTTCCATCCTGTTCAGCCAAAACCTCGCTGTGGAATGCCCGCGGCGGGGTTTTGGCGTATAGTCAAATGCGCCCTGTCCCTTCGGACAGGGAACAAAGAAATATGGAACAAGATGGGATTCCAAAGGGGGCTTGCCCCCTTTGGCGGAGTCCAGAGGCAGAGC
>CANCXY010000327.1 GCA_947381875.1 uncultured Clostridia bacterium
GACGTGTGCTCTTCCGATCTGTGCCATAATCTTTTCCGAAAATAGCGTATCCACCACAATTCATACAGGAGCATGCAAAAGCAGGCGGCAATCAGCCACAAAGACCAGGGCGTCCAGGGGCGGATGTTGAAATCGGAAAAGATTAGGGCACAGCAGCATGTCAATATCTCCCCTGCCCGTTCCAGAAACAGTAAGGTTTTGTTTTCGTTTTCCGCCGTGTATCCCTGCGGCTTTTTCCCTGCCCATAGGATGTTGGGGATAAACAGCAGAAGCAAAAATATAAGCCCTATATAGGAAAAGCCAAAATGACCCAACATTTTTGTATCCTCTGCTATATGGATATTTCCCCGCCCGGAGGGCGGGGAAATACAGATTCAGAATTTCAGCTTCATCAAGCGGCTGATTGCCAGAATATAGATTTTCAGCGCCTCCCACAGCAGCCCTTCACGCACACCCTCGTCGGGGCCGTGCATCGGGCCAACCCAGGTGGGCACCGCCGCGCCCGGTTCCTCCATCCCGAAGCTGACAGCGCTCGCAAAGTGCCGCGCATAGGTGCCGCCGCCCATCGTGAACGGGACCGCCTGTTTGCCTGTTACTTCGTTGTAGGTGTCGATCAGCACCTGGATGACGGGGGCCTTCGGGTCGACATAGAACGGCGGACGGCCATCCCCCGCCTCAAGCGTCCCGCCATTGGACGCCGCAAATTTTTCCAGCGAGGCGCGCAGGGTATCCACTGTCGTACTGGTCGGGAAGCGGATATCAAAGCTCTGGCGCAGTTTGCCGTCCTCCCATTTGATTACGCCGCCCACGCAGGTGAGCGGGTCGAACAGCTCATCCCGCGCATCAATGCCGATACTGCTGCCGTCTGTTTCGGCATGGAACGTGCGCAGCATTTTCAGCGCGCGCTCCTCGTCCTTGCTGCACAGGGCGTTGTCCAGCAGGTAATTTACCACCAGCGCGATGGCGTTTACTGTCCCCTTCGGCGAGGCCGCGTGCCCGCCCTTGCCAAAGCCCGCGATGCGCGCCACGCCGTTTCCTTCATCCGTCACCTTGACATTCTCCGTATCCCGCAGCGCGGCGGCATCCGCTTTGACAAGCGCGAACGCGCGGTCCGGCACCACATTGCGTGCCACGCCGCCCTCAAACGCCACTAAGTTCCCCGCAGTGGGCGCGGACACCAGCCAGCCGGAAAAGCCGCCCTTTTCGCCGTAGCACACAGGGAACTCCGCGTCCGGCGTAAAGCAGAACGCGGGCATGGGGTAATGTTCCAGATAATAGTCCACGTCCTTCATGCCCGTTTCTTCGTTCGCACCTAAAAGGATGCGCAGGGTATAGGGCAGCGGTTCGCCCAGCTCCGCAAAGAATTTCGCGGCATAGAGCGTCAGCACCGCCGGGCCTTTATCGTCGGCCACACCGCGCCCCAGAATATACCCTTCGCGCCGCGCCAGCTCGAACGGTTTTCCCGTCCAGCCGTTGCCTTCGGGCACCACGTCTAAGTGCGTGATGGTGGCGATCTGCTTTTCGCTCGCGCCGCGCACTTCGGCGTATCCCATGTATCCTTCACAGTCGCGGGTGGCAAGACCCATGCTGTCCGCGATTGCCAATGCCGTTTTCAGCGCCTCTTTCGGGCCGGGGCCGAACGGCGCGCCCGGTTCCGGCGTTCCCTCCACGCTGGGTACGCGTATCAGCGCGGCTAAGTCGCGCAAGATGTTCTCCTGGTTCGCCTCTACAAAGGCGTCGATTTTTTGTAAAAGCTGCGTTTCTTCCATTGTTGGTCTCTCCTTTTTTCTAAAACGGTTTTCTGTATTCCCTACTTTACAGACGGGGAATACGCGGGCGATATCCTGCTTCTAACTTCTATTTTAGTATAGTATGCGGGGCAACACAAGGGAAAACCACAAATTTTTTCCTTTTCCACCACTCCGATTTATGAAATCTCCCACCTTGCGCAAATGCGCCTGTGCCATTATAATATAGAATAGGGCAACAAAAAAATTTTATGCAACGAAAAACGCAGAGTGTCCAAGCCGCAGGATATTTCCCGTGTATTCCCCGCTCCGCAGGTAGGGAATCCACAAAAGCCCTTGGGCACTCTCCCCCAAAAAAGCAACCGAATATTCGTGCAGGATGATTGAAGGGAACAGGGAGGAATTTATGTCGCTGTTTGACGCGATCGCAATGGCAGGCGGCCTTGCGATGTTTTTGTACGGGATGTCCATTATGGGCACGGGGCTTGAAAAGTGCGCGGGCGGCAGGATGGAGGGCATTTTGCAAAAGGTCACGTCGTCGCTGCCCGTGGCGGTGATCTTAGGCGCGCTCATCAGCGCGCTCATCCATTCCAGCTCGGGCACTACGGTAATCGTGGTCGGCCTTGTCAATTCGGGCGTATTGCAGCTCTCGCAGGCCATCGGCGTGATTATGGGCGCGAATATTGGCACCACCGTCACCAGCCAGATTTTGCGGCTGGCGGAGCTTTCGGAAGATAACCTGTTCGCGCGGCTCCTCAGCCCCAGCACATTGGCCCCGCTGGCGCTGGTTGCGGGCGCGGTGCTGTTCGTGTTCCTCAAAAGCCCGCGCAAGCGCGACTGGGGGCAGGTATTTTTGGGGATTGGCCTGCTGTTCACGGGCATGCAGGCGATGACGGAGGCCGTTTCCGGGCTTCAGGATTCGCCGCTTTTCGCACAGCTCTTTGCCACGCTGAAAAACCCCATCCTCGGCCTGCTGGCGGGCGCGCTTATCACGGTGGCGGTGCAAAGCTCTACCGCGTCGGTGGGTATTTTACAGGCGCTCTCCCGCACAGGGCTTGTCACATGGAGCAGCGCAATTCCCATTATCTTAGGGCAGAATATCGGCACTACCTCCACCTCGCTGATGGCATCCCTGGGGGCGTCGAAGGCCGCGAAG
>CANCXY010000328.1 GCA_947381875.1 uncultured Clostridia bacterium
TCCTTCTGCGGCCCCACCCATTGCCTGCGACGCTTTGAACGCTCCGGCTGTGGCTGTGGGGGAGTATCATTGTTGTATACACTGTTCTTCATAAAATGCCTGGATTCGATGTAAGCTGTTATCGCTCTCCCATAAAATATGGGGTCATGGCGCACCCATCGACGCAGTGTGTACGGAATGTATCCGCTGCCCTATACTGCGCTGCCGTTATCTTGCAGGCTTTCTTTCTCAAGGTACTGACGCTGGCCAGAGGAGTGTACGGCTTTCAGATTTTCTGTAAAGAGCCATACACTAAATAAGTAGGGCTGCGTTCTAAAAAATCTTCTCATTTTTTAAAAATTTTCAAAGAAGCAAAAAAATCAATATATAGATTTTTTCTATTGACAAGTCCCACATATTGTGGTAATATTGAACCTGTAATTGATTTTTGTGCGCGTCCCCTCACAGGACAGCAGCCTTTCTACGGCTGTCTGCGGCTTCGGCCGCACTGCACACGCTGTTTGCATTGTATCTGTTTGCTGATAGCTTCCCTATGCCCTTTTGCGGGCAGGAAGCGGTCGGCTTTTTCTTTTTCGGCATATTTTGCCCCCTCGCGGCGGGAATGACATCGGTGCATGGAACCTCATGCACAGCAGGCTTTTTGCCTCACGTCATTCCCGCCTTTTCTTTTTGCCCAAATGCCGTTTGGCTTTGAGGATATATTTGATCACCGAAAGGAGCAGTAAAAATGAACGCAAGAACAAGAAAAAAACACAATCGCCGGACAAAACAGGCGTATACCCGCCTGCGCGTTGTCCCCGGCAGCAAAAAGCGGGAGCTATATTACCGCCGGTGCCGCGTTGTTGACCGCGCGGCCTATTTGCCGCGCCGGGCGCAGAGAGGGGCATGAAGCATGGCGGTCAGTACATTGGCTCATAAGGGACAAAGCCCCTGTGTGCTTGTCAACACAGCCAATCTCACGCAGGAACAATGGCTCGCATGGCGCAGGCGCGGGATCGGCGGCAGCGATGTCGCGGCGATCCTCGGCATCTCCCCTTTTCGCACCGCGCGCGACGTGTACTACGACAAGCTGAATATTGCCCCCGCCGAACCCGACGAGGGAAACTGGGTCGCGCTGGAAATGGGGCATCTGCTTGAAGACCTTGTGGCAAAGATATTCAGCCGCAAGACGGGCTTCCCCATTTTCCAAATCAAGAAAATGTTCCGCCACGCGCGGTATCCGTTCATGCTGGCCGACGTGGACTATTTCATCACGCTTCCGGACGGCGAGACGGCCATCCTTGAAATCAAAACCACGAACTACAACGCACGCGACCACTGGTTCCGGGACGGGAAAGATATTGTCCCCGCCTACTACGCAACGCAGGGACGGCATTACATGGCTGTCATGGATTTGAACCGCGTCTTTTTCTGCTGTCTTTATGGCAACAACGAAGACGAGGTAATCATCCGCGAGCTGAAACGGGACGCCGACTACGAGGCGGAAATGATTTTTCTGGAGCGGGACTTCTGGGAAAACCATGTGCAGGCCAAATGCCCGCCGCCCTATGTGGAGGAGGGCGATTTGATCATTGCCAGCGCCGGACGTTACGGCGGCCCGGCGGATATACAGGCCCCCGCCATTGTGCTGAATGAGGAAATGACCGACACACTTATGCGTTATCTGCAGTTGGCCGAGGAAAAGAAACAATCGGATACCATTTCCCGCACACGGGAGGCGGAGCTGCAGCGGCTAAAGGCGCTGCTGATTGCCCGAATGGGGCCGAGCTGTGCGGCGCAATGCCGGAAAGATGGCGTCAGCTATACCGTCACCTACAACCCTGTCCGCAAGGCGGGTATCGACAAGGACGGGCTGACACGGTTAAAGCTGCAATACCCCGATGTGTACGATAAATTTGTGACCGTTTCGGAATCGAGACGGTTTCATGTAAAATCAACGCCTATCGAGGCGGCTTAAGAAAGGGTGAAAAAATGAATACGGACTGTTCGGAAAACATTGCCCGCGCAGACCTGATCGGTACATTCGACGGCAAGATTTTTGAAAACCCGGCCAGCCGATATTGCGTGATCCGCGTCAAATCAGAAGATGGCTCCATCCCTGTGCAGGCGCGCTCGTCACGGCGGTATAGCGATCACCTGATCCGTTTTACAGCGGTCGGGTACGACCTGCCGTTCACAGACGCCGTGGAATTGAAGCTAAGCGGCGAATGGGTCAGGAGCAAATACGGGTTGCAGCTTCAAGTGGAAGACTGGCGGGAAATCGTGCCGCAGACCGAAGACGGCGTTCTTGCCTATCTTGGTTCCGGCCTTATCAAAGGCATCGGCAAAAAGACGGCGGCAGACATCGTCATGCGGTTCGGCGTAGACGCGCTGGACATTCTGGAATGTTAGCCGGAGCTGTTGACGGAGATCAAAGGGATTACAGAAAGCAAACTGGCGGATATTAAAACTTCTTATGCCCAAAACCGCACACTGCGCGACGTGATCGCGCTGCTGGCCCCATTCCATCTCACGCCCAAAATGGCGGCGAAAATTTATCGGGAACTCGGCCCGGCCTGCGTGGATATTTTGCACAAAAGCCCGTTTGGGCTTTGCCGGATTTCCGGCATTGGCTTCCGGCGTGTAGATGCTATCGCGCTGAAAACAGGCTGTCAGCCGCACGACCCTATGCGGATTCAAGGCGCTGTCAACTGCGCACTGGACGAGGCGCGGAGTAAAAACGGGCACTTGTTTCTCCCGCGCGAGGAACTCATCGGCGAATCGCTGAAACTACTGAACGAAAAACTCCCCGTGCCACAACTCCGTCTGTGCCGTGAAGAGGTTGAAACGGTACTGGAAGAAATGGCGGCGGAGGGGCAGACTATTCTCTCACGGGATGACATCTATC
>CANCXY010000329.1 GCA_947381875.1 uncultured Clostridia bacterium
CCTGCGCGGCCTTTTCGGCTTTGAGTACCTTTTTACTCCGCCGCAGGCTCTCGGCTTTCATAGCTTCGATTTTCGCCCAGCGCTCGGCGTCGTTTGCGTAGTGTTCGCCGCGGGAGATTTTCATGTCCGTGGGAGCATCAATGGCAACCTTGAACCGATTGCCCGCGCTGCTCGTTTCAAAAATGGTGATGTAGATGTTGTCGTTGATGACGATGGTATCTCCAATGTTCCTTCCAAGCACAAGCATCTTCTGCAACTCCTTTCGCATGCGGGAGAAACTACTCTTACAGTGTTCCCTTCGGGCCTTGTGCGTAACTTTGGGCAGGATTTACAAAAAAGTATACTTTTTTGTAAATTGAGATACCCCAAAAAATTTTTAAAAAAAGGGTTAAGTTTCCGTGATACCGCCCGAATACAGGGAGTGAAAGGGCAAGGAAACACAGCATATTGCACAATGAATTTTTGTGAAAAATGCACAGAGAAAATTTACAAAAAAGTATACTTTTTTGTAAATCCTAAATTTTGGCTACTGGCCTGCATTTGCAGGTCATTTTTTGTGCAAAAAATACAGTTCCCACAAGCCTTTTCCTCTGTCCTAAAATGCCGAATTTTGGCTGTTTATCTGAGTTTTTCGGGCATTGGGGAACATATGGCAAAGTTGGGGAAAGGTGAATTTTTCCTGCAAATTTCGGGGTTTTGAATTTGATAAATGTTTAACAATATTTTCCAACAAATTTTAACACTTAAAGCATAAAATCCAAGCATAAAAACAGCCGCAGCACCCCCGAACCGCCGGGCCTACGGCTGCTCTTTTCCTGTTTCCGGCCAGGTGTCCTCCTTCGCCCCTCCCTTGCTTTCCCGCCCTCTCCCGCAACTTTTTATTTACTTTCCCCCGCATATAAGGTATACTGGACATAGAAAAAACATCCATAAGGGGGGAACCGCCGCTTTGCAATGTTTGGAATATCCATTCGACCCCGCCGTGATCCTCGCGAAAAAGCGTGCCCTGCGCCGTGAACTCCTCAAACAGGACGGCCTTGTGCAAAAGCGCGTTGCCATCCTCAGCGGGTCGACGGTGGGAGAAATTAAAAATATTTTGGAGCTGTTTTTGTTGAACGCGGGCATCCAGCCCACCTTTTATGTCGGCGACCACGCGCGGTTTTACGAGGACGGCATGTTCGATCCCTCCGGGGCGCTCGCCGAGTTTGCGCCGGACGTGATCTATATGCACACCTGCGTGCATAACTTGGAAAACCTGCCCCGGCAAACCGATACGCCCGAAGAAGCCGAACGCAAATTCCAGTCCGAAACACAGCGCTGGCAGCAGCTCTGGCGCTCTTTGCAGCGCTTTGAATGCCCTGTAATCCAGAATACCTTTGAGCTGCCAGATGTGCGCGTGATGGGGCATCTGGACGCGGTGGACGTGCATGGGCGCGTGCGCTTTGTCAATTTGATGAACAACATGGTGTCCTCATGGGCCGCGCAGACGCCCAATTTCTATCTGCATGACCTGTGCTGGCTCTCCGCAAGCGTCGGGCTGGAAAAATGGTGTTCGCCCTCCGCATGGTACGCCTATCAGTACGCGCAGGCTGTGGAGTGCATCCCGCTTTTGTGCCACAGCGTCGCGAACATCATGAAAAGCCTGTTCGGGAAAAACAAGAAAGGGCTGGTACTTGACCTCGACAACACGCTCTGGGGCGGCGTGATCGGCGACGACGGCGCGGAGGGCGTCGCACTGGGCGGGGAATCGCCGCCGGGGCGCGCGTTTTCGGCGTTCCAAGAGTATTTGAAGGAGCTTTCGGGCATGGGCGTGCTGCTGAACGTGGCGAGCAAAAACGAGGACAGCGCCGCCCGCTCCGGCTTCGCGCGGCCAGACAGCGTGCTGCATGACGAGGATTTCGTCTGCTTTAAGGCCAACTGGGAGACAAAACCGCGCAATATCGCGGCGATCGCGAAGGAGATCAACCTTTTGCCGGACAGCCTTGTATTTGTGGACGACAACCCGGCGGAGCGCGCGCTGGTGCGTCAGGAGCTGCCGGAGGTGGCCGCGCCGGAGATGACCGCCCCCGAAACCTATATGCGCACGCTGGATCGGGGCGGATGGTTTGAGCCTGTCAGTGTTTCTGACGACGACCGCAAACGTACAGGGATGTACCGCCAGAACCGTCAGCGCGCCGAGGCGCAGAGCGCGGCGGCGGACTATGACAGCTATCTGCGCGGGCTGGAAATGCGCTGCACCTTTGGGGCGTTCGACGCGCCGCATATCGAGCGCATCACGCAGCTTATCAACAAAACGAACCAGTTCAATCTCACCACACGGCGCTATACCGCCGCCGAGACAGCCGCCTGCGCTGCCGACCCCGCGTGCCTCACGCTCTATGGGCGTCTGGCCGATACCTTCGGCGACAACGGCATTGTGACAGCCGTGATCGGGCATTTTGTGGGCAGTACGCTCACGGTCGACTTGTGGGTAATGAGCTGCCGCGTGTTCCAGCGTGGGCTGGAATATGCCGTATTCGACCGCATCTGCGATATCTGCCGCGCGCGCGGCACATGGGATATCCGGGGTATTTTCCGGCCCACCGCAAAAAACCGCCCCGCCGCCGGGTTTTATGACAGCCTTGGGTTTGAAAAAATCAGCGAAAGCGACGAAGAAACGGTGTACCGCTTTGCGGTGCCGGAAAACAGCGCACCGCTGAATCAAGTGATGGAGGTTGAAATCGTATGAGCAGAGAGGAAATTTTATCGGCGCTGACAGAAATTTAGATCGGAAGAGCGTCGTGTAGGGAAAGAGTGTTGCGAGACGTGGG
>CANCXY010000330.1 GCA_947381875.1 uncultured Clostridia bacterium
TCCAGAGGCAGCGCTTCTGGCAGGTCCGGGCAGAGCCCGGCAGGATTCCAAAGGGGCTGCGCCCCTTTGGCGGAGTCCAGAGGCAGCGCTTCTGGCAGGTCCGGGCAGAGCCCGGCAGGATTCCAAAGGGCAACGCCCTTTGGGCAGGTTTGGGCGGCAGCCCAAAAAAGCGGGGCGCTCTGCCCCGCTTTGGTTGTTTCCATAACTTGTTTCCTTCGGGCACAGCGCTTTTGCCGGTTTGTTTATGCCGTTCAGTTTCCGGGCCTGTCGTTCAACATTTTCAGGATTGCGTCGATGTCGTCTCCGTAGTCTTTGTCTTCCGGCGGCGTGACGGCCTGCGGGCGCTGTGCGTCCACCACAGGCGGCGGCGTGACCGGCGAGATGGGACGCGGCGGCACACCCACCGAAGCCGTATTGCTGAATACCGGCCCCCTGCTGCCAAACGGCGACGCCGCCTGCTGCTGCGGCTCCGCGCCTGGCAGCGCGCCCGCGTCAAAGCCTGTGGCAATAACTGTGATGCTCATTTCATCCTTCATCTTTTCATCGAAAGAAGCGCCCCAGATGATGTTCGCGTCGGGATGCGCGGAATCGGTGATCTGGCTGGCAGCTTTCTCCACGTCCTCCAGGCCGATGTCCGGCGATGATGTAATATTGATAATCACGCCGCGCGCACCGGCAATGCTTGTCTCCAAAAGCGGGCTGGAAATAGCGGCTTTGGCCGCGTCGTCCGCCTTGTTGACGCCTTTGCCGACGCCCACGCCCATATGTGCGTACCCCGCGTCCTTCATGATGCTGCGCACGTCCGCGAAATCGAGGTTGATGAACGCCGCCACGTTGATGAGCGAAGAAATGCTTTCCACGCCTTGGCGCAGTACGTTGTCGGCGGCTTCAAAGGCGTTGAGCATCGTGATCTTTTCTTGGCTGATGAGCTTTAAGCGCTCATTCGGAATCACAATCAGGGAGTCCACGCGTTCCAGCAGCCCGGAAATGCCGATCTCCGCGATATTCATCTTGCGCTTGCCCTCAAAATTGAAGGGCTTTGTCACGATGCCTACCGTCAAGATCCCCAATTCCTTCGCCACTTCCGCCACCTTCGGCGCGGCGCCTGTGCCTGTGCCGCCCCCCATGCCGGCAGTGATAAACACCATTTGCGCGCCGCGCAGAGCCGCCGCGATTTCGTCGCGGCTCTCCTCGGCGCTGCGCTGGCCCACATCGGGGTCTGCACCTGCGCCGCGCCCGCGGGTAAGCTTCGCACCTAACTGCACCTTCTGGGTGGCTTTCGATTTCATCAGCGCCTGCTGGTCGGTATTCATGCTGATGAATTCCACACCGCGCAGGCCGCTCTCCACCATGCGGTTGACAGCGTTCCCGCCGCCGCCCCCCACGCCGATTACCTTAATATTCGTTGTATTTAATAATTCTTCCGGTTCGAGCATAAATGGCACAGTGAACTCCCCCTACAGAATAAAAATTCCTAATAATAGTAATAAGCATAACAGATTTGCGCCGCGATTTCAATAGTGATTTTTCGGGAAAGTAAAATAAAGCAGAAAATTTCCGAAAATTTCGCACATATTTTACAAAACACCGGCGCGCCAGCGGGCGCGGCCCAGTCCATCCTCCCCGCGTGAGCTTACATCGAGCGTGCCGCGTTCGGCGTCGCCAAGGCTGTCGTCCGTCTGCCCCGGCGTCACCATGCGCCATGCCCAGTCCAGTTTATAATCCATCTCATTTTCCGTGCCCAGCACGATTCGGATACGATCCTGATACAAAATGCTGATCTCCAGCATGCTGGTAAGGTCTATTTCGTTGATGGGCACAAGGCCCTGCGCGGCGGTCTTTTTCAGCAGCGCGCGCAGGATGGGCTGCTTGTCCTCCTCTGTCAGTTTGAGCGGCTGGCCGGGCAGCGGGGAATCGGCGCGCGCGCCGTCTACGCGGATCAGCCCTTCCGGCGGCTGCGCCTCTATGCGCAAAACCTTCTCCCGTTCGCTACACACCGCCCATCCATAGGTGCTTTCGACCGCACACTGTTCCACAGCGGGCGAAGCCGTGATAACGACAGTATCGGGTAGACGCCGCTCAATGGAAACATTTTCTAAGTACGGCAGCGCTTTGGCAATATTTTCCTGCGCGCCTTCCAGACCAAAGCCAAACAGATTTTCCCCCACCGTATGCCCGAACGCAGCCAATATCTGGCTTTCCTCATAGGGCAGTTCCCCGTCCGGCGTGTTCACCGTGATGGCCTTGATCTTAAACAGCACCGCCGCCGAGATAGAAAAGGCAGCCACAATCAAAACGGCGGCAAACGCGCCCACGGTGATGCCCCTGCGGATTCGCCTGCGGCGCGCTTCTTCCGGGGAAAGGGGGCGTTTCTTCCTCCTTTTGCGCGGCGGCCTCTGGACGTTCCCCTGCCCCTGGCGAGCCGCCGCCCCTTGCGGAGGACGGGGTGCGCCCCCCTGTCCCGGACGCCCGGCTGCGCGCGCCGTACTCTGCGGCCCCTGCCGCGCGCCCGTACGTGTCGCACTGGGCGGGATCTGCTGCGTGCCGGAACGCGCCTGCCCCTGCCCCGCGCGGGGCTGTGCGGAACGGGGAGCGCCGCGCGCTGCGCCCGGCCGACCGCTGCCCGCACCTGCGGCCTGCCCCGCGCCGGACCCCTGCGCGGCCTGCCCGCTGCCCGGACGGCGCGGCGGCCTCTGAAAGCCAGGCGGCATTTGCCCCGACGGCCTGTTCTCCATCTGCGCTCCCTCCTTCCCTGTTGGGCTGCCGCCCAAACCTGCCCAAAGGGCGCTGCCCTTTGGAATCCTGC
>CANCXY010000331.1 GCA_947381875.1 uncultured Clostridia bacterium
CCCTCGCCGATTTCAAAATCCCCGAAGCCGCCGGCCCCTTGTAGGGGGACCGCCTCGCAAAACAAAAAATGTAACCTATTTAAAACATATCGCGGGGAGGCCCGGAGCTGTCAGCTCCGGGCCTCCCCTGCTTCTCTCTCGATCTCGTCCATCCAGGCATTCATGTCCGCGTACATGTGTTCCGCCACATAACGCAGCCCGTTCTCGAATGCTTCTTCACACTTGCCCCCCAACTCCATCGCAATCTGGATGGACAGAATCGCGTCTACCCCATTGCGCAGGTCAAAAAGCCTGTCTGCTACGTCTGCATTCATTTTATATCACTCCTTTTATTCGGCAATTTGACACTATTTGTCTTACATATAATAGCATAGTTTAGTCATGGTGTCAATACGCCATATTTACTTTTTTCATTTTTGGTGCCATAATGACATTAAAAGGAGGAACCTCCCCATGAAGATGAAGGATAATGATCCCTCTACCAGATGCGACCAGTCACGTTTCACCATGCGTATCAATACGGAATTGTTGGATAAAGTCAAAGCCGATGCGGAAAAGAACAAGCGGTCATGTGCTAAGGAGATTGAATTTATTTTAGAGCAGTATATTCAATCCCTTCCCAAGGAATAAAGTTCCCGCAGCCGGGAAAGGAAAACGATAGCGGCCATTTTTCTCCGTTGTGTCATAATAATAGTGTCAAAATGGCGTAAAAAGGAAGGCTTCCCATGAAGATGAAGGATAATGACCCCTACACCCCATATTATCAAACACGTTTCACCATGCGTATCAATACGGAATTGTTGGATAAAGTCAGAGCCGACGCAGAAAAGAACAAGCGGTCAACGGTCAAAGAGATCGAATTTATTTTAGAGCAGTATATTCAATCCCTTCCCCAGGAATAAAGTTCCCTTAGCGGGGAAGGAAAAACGACAGCGGCCATCCTGCCGGACAGCCGCTGCCGTTTTGTTTACAGTTTTTCGGATATACCAATCACTTTGTCCGCACGCCGCCGATGAAAATCATTTCCGGGTGCAGCGTTTCGTCGAGGAGCAGCACGTCGGCGCGCTTGCCCTCGGTGATGCTGCCCAGCTCGTCAAAAAGGCCGACGGCCTGGGCGGGGTTGATGGTTGCGGCGCGCAGAGCCTGTTCGAGGGGCACGCCAAAGCTGACCGCGCGGCGGAAGCACTCGGCGAGGCAGGTCGCGCTGCCCGCGATGGTGCCGTCCTCCAGTGTGGCTTTGCCGTCCGTCATATAGACGGTCTGCCCGCCCAGGGAATAGACGCCGTTGGGCATGCCCGCGGCGCGCATGGAATCGCTGATGAGGCACACACGCTCCGCTCCGAACCATTTGAACACACTGCGCACCACGGCGGGGTGCAGATGGATGCCGTCGGAAATAATCTCCACATGGGCGGCGTCGTCACTGGCCGCGCCCACAACGCCTGGGTCACGGTGCGCGAACGGCGGCATGGCATTGAACAGATGCGTCGCGTGGCTGGCCCCGGCGGCGTAGGCGGCCTTTGCCTGCTCGTAATTGGCGGTCGTGTGCGCGATGGACACCACGCACCGTTTGCTGGCGCGCTCAATGAAGGGCACGGCCCCCGGCAGTTCTGGCGCGACATCCAGCAGCTTGATATTTTCCCCGGAGCGTTCCCAAAGGCGTTCAAACATTTCAATATCGGGGTCGACGATATACTTTTCCGCCTGCGCGCCCTTCTTGGCCTTATTGAAGAACGGCCCCTCCATATTGATGCCGCGCAGTACCGCGCCGCCGCGCTCGGTGCCGATATAGGGCTTCGCCACATCAAAGATGTTCGAGAGGATCGGCTCGTCAAAGGCCATTGTGGTACCGCAGAAGGAGGTGACGCCCTCGCTGCCGAGGTAGTCTTCCATCGTCTCAATGGCGGATGGCTCCGCGTCGCAGAAATCGCTGCCCTTGGAACCGTGGATATGGATATCGACAAACCCTGGCGCGACAATCTTGCCCGCCGCGTCCACAACATCGGCCCCGTGCAGCGTGCCCGCTTCGGCTACGCGCGCGATACGCCCTCCGGCAATCTCCACATCCGCCGGCACAAGCCGCGCGTCCTCGGTAAAAATACGCCCGTTTTTCAGGATCATATACAGCAGCCTCCTATCCATTTTGCGGGAACGCCCACGCTGCGGGGAACGCGGAAACACGGATTGATTGCCGTGTATTTCCCCGCCCTTCGGGCGGGGAAATACACGAAAACACCCCGCATTGGATATCCTCGGAAATTCCCTGCTGTGGACACTCCCCGTTTTTCACGCGCCGGGCACCCGGCGCTTTTCTTTTTATATTGGATACTATACCACAGAACGCCCGCCAGCGGACAAGCCCGCGCGCAAAAGTACCGCTTTGTGCCAGAAATATGGGCGATACGGCAAAGCAGAGGGGCATACTGACTGACGCGCGGCGGAATCTGCTGCCGCGCGGCGAGGAAACGTGGTGTGCATCGCTCTTGTGGCGCGCCGCACACAGGGCAAAAGCCCCGGGGCAGGCTGCGGCCCCAGGGCTTATACGTCGTTGTTTCAGATTCCCAATAGCTGCTTTTTCTTGGCGGCAAACTCCTCTGCCGTAATCGCGCCGCTGTCCAACAGCTCCTTGTATTTCCGAATCTCATCCGCCGCGTCGACGGCGGGCATGGCGCGGGCCGTGTCGGCGGGGGCGTCGGACTGCCGCAGATCGGGCACGGTTTCTTGTTATTGCTGAATAAACCCACAGAAACACCCTCTTTCCAATTTTACCACTGTACAGCGGTGCAGGTGACGGGTTTCCA
>CANCXY010000332.1 GCA_947381875.1 uncultured Clostridia bacterium
CAAAGGGGCTGCGCCCCTTTGGCGGAGTCCAGAGGCAGCGCCTCTGGGCAGTCTCCGCCAAATAGCGGGATAAAAAATGAACGAAACTGATTGACGAAAATCAAGGAAACAGGTAAAATAAAAAGCAGTGTATTTGAAGAAAATGCACAGCCTTGTGCAAAAGGAGAGAAGATTGGTATGATTACAAACATTCCCGAAGTAAAAATGGGCGTTATCGCGGTGTCGCGCGGATGCTTCCCGCTGGCGCTGTCCGAACGCCGCCGCGCCGCGCTGGTAAGCGCGTATGGCGAGGGCATCTATGAGTGTCCCGTGACCGTCGTCAATGAGCTGGATGCGGAAAAGGCTGTGGCGGACGTAAAGGCCGCCGGTGTCAATGTGCTGCTGGTGTTCCTGGGCAACTTCGGCCCGGAGACGCCGGAAACCCTGATTGCGGACTGGTTCGATGGCCCCATCATGTACGCGGCGGCAGCCGAGGGCGACGGTGATCTGCACGACGGGCGCGGCGACGCCTACTGCGGCATGCTCAACTGCTCCTACAATCTGGGCCTGCGCAAAAAGACGGCGTATATCCCGGAATATCCTGTGGGCACGGCGGCGGAGCTGGCGGAAAAGGTGCGCGAATTTGTCCCCATCGCACGCGCCATCCTCGGCCTGAAAGGGTTGAAAGTGATCGCCTTTGGCCCGCGCCCGGATGATTTCCTCGCCTGCAACGCCCCCATCAAGGCGCTGTATGACCTCGGCGTGGCCGTGGAGGAAAACAGCGAGCTGGACCTGCTGGTCGCGTACAACAAGCACGCCGACGACCCGCGTATCCCCGCCAAAGTGGGCGAAATGGCCGCGGAACTGGGCGACGGCAACAAATACGCGGGCATCCTGCCGCGTCTCGCGCAGTATGAACTGACGCTGGAGGACTGGGCCGAACAGCATAAGGGCACGCGCAAATACGTTGCGTTTGCCAATAAGTGCTGGCCCGCGTTCCAGACGGAGTTTAAGTTTGTGCCGTGCTATGTCAACAGCCGCCTTGCGGCGCGCGGGATCCCCGTCTCGTGCGAGGTCGATATTTATGGCGCGCTGTCCGAGTACATCGGCGTTTGCGTCTCCGGCGCGCCGACAACGCTGCTGGATATCAACAACACCGTGCCTGCCTCCATTTATGACAAGGCCATCAAGGGCAAATACGACGCGCGCCTGACGGAAACGTTCATGGGCTTCCACTGCGGCAACACAAGCTGCGGCCTGCTGAAAAACCCGCACATGGGCTATCAGCTCATCATGAAGCGCGACCTTGAACCCGACCTGCCCGAACCCGACATCACGCGCGGCACAATGGAGGGCAACATCAAAGCGGGCGATATTACGTTCTTCCGCCTGCAAAGCACAGCGGGCACCGAACTGAAAGCGTATATCGCGCAGGGCCAGGTGCTGGATGTCGACTGCGAGAGCTTTGGTTCTATCGGCGCGTTCGCTATCCCCGAAATGGATCGTTTCTACCGTCATGTGCTGATCGCGAAGCGTTACCCGCACCACGGCGCGGTGGCGTTCGGGCACTGGGGCAAGGCACTGTTTGAGGTATTCAAGTATCTGGGCATTGCCGATATCGCCTATAACCAGCCAAAGAGCCTGCCGTATCCGAGCGAAAACCCATTTGCGTAACAAATGCTTTTCCCAGTGAACATCACGGGAGCGACCGAGCCGCAGATATTTCCCTGTGTTCTCCCGCTCGTCGGGCGGGAGGACATACAAAAACGCTTCGAGCGGAATAAATAAAGAGGACTAAAAATGAAATTCTTTGTTGATACAGCCAACGTAGACGAGATCCGCGCAGCCAACGATATGGGCGTGATTGCGGGCGTCACCACAAACCCCAGCCTGATCGCCAAAGAGGGCCGCGACTACGCCCAGACACTGGCGGAAATCGCGTCCATTGTCGACGGCCCTATCTCCGGCGAGGTAAAGGCCACCACGACGGACGCAAAAGGCATGATCGAAGAAGGCCGCGCCATTTACGCGCTGGACCCCAGGCACATGGTCGTCAAAATTCCCATGACCGCCGAGGGGCTGAAAGCCATCAAGGTTCTGGCCGCCGAGGGTATCCCCACCAACTGCACGCTGATTTTCAGCGCAAACCAGGCGCTTTTAGCGGCGCGCGCGGGCGCGGCGTATGTCTCGCCGTTCCTGGGCCGCCTCGACGACATCAGTGAGCCGGGCATCGACCTCATCCGCAATATCGCAGACATTTTCGCCAATTATGACGATATTCACACGGAGATCATCGCGGCCAGTGTGCGCAACCCCATCCACGTGACGGACTGCGCGCTGGCGGGCGCGGATATCGCCACAGTACCCTATAAGGTGATTGAGCAGATGACAAAGCATCCGTTGACGGACGCGGGTATCGAGAAATTCAAGGCCGACTATACGAAAGTATTTGGAGCGTGAATATGACAAAACAGGAAGAATTAGAGCTGAAAAAGGCCGCGTGCCGCGTGAGGATGGGGATTTTGACCTCTACGCACGGGGCGAAAGCGGGGCATCCGGGCGGCAGCCTTTCCTCGGCGGAGGTGCTGACCTATCTGTATTGGAAGGAAATGAACGTCGACCCGAAGGAGCCGAAAAAGCCGGGCCGCGACCGTTTTGTACTCAGCAAAGGCCATTCGGCGCCGGGCCTGTACGCGGCATTGGCCGAGCGCGGCTTTTTCCCGGTGGACGACCTGCCCACTCTGCGCCATATCGGCAGCTATTTGCAGGGGCACCCCAACATGAACACGGTGCCGGGCGTGGATATGTC
>CANCXY010000333.1 GCA_947381875.1 uncultured Clostridia bacterium
GATCAGCATCAAGCACCTGGGCACCTTCCAGCCCTCGGAGATCGCCAAGTTTGCCGTTGTGCTGCTGTTTGCGCATATCATTTCCATCAACCACAAGCAGATGAAGAAATTCTCCTACGGCGTGCTTCCGTTCCTGGTAATCTTAGCGCCCATCGCTGTGCTGATGGTGCTGGAACCGCACCTCTCAGGCACGATCCTCATCCTGGGCATCGGCGCCATCATGATGTTTGTGGGCGGCACGGGGCTTATCTGGTTCGGCCTCGCGATCGTGCTGGTCGCGGCGGCCATCGTCGGCGCGGTGGTGCTGGTCCCGGACCTTGTTCCGTATGCGATGGAGCGTATCGAAAGCTGGCAGAACCCCTGGCTCGACCCGCTGGGCGACGGACACCAGGTCATCCAGAGCATGTACGCCATCGGCACGGGCGGGCTTACAGGCGTGGGCATCGGCAATTCCAAACAGAAGCACCTGTACCTGCCGGAGCCTCAAAACGATTTTATTTTCCCCATCGTCTGCGAGGAACTGGGCTTTATCGGCGCACTGGTGGTGATTGCGCTGTTTGTGGCGCTTTTGCTGCGCGGCCTGTATATCGCGTGGCATGCCAAGGATAAATTCGGTTCCATGCTTGTGGTGGGCATCATCACCCAGGTGACGATGCAGGCGGTGCTGAATATCGCCGTCGTCACCAAAACCATCCCCAACACCGGCATCAGCCTGCCGTTTTTCTCCTATGGCGGCACGTCGCTTCTCCTGCTGTTGGGCGAGATGGGCGTGGTACTCTCGGTGTCGCGGCAGGGGAACGAGGAACGTGTCTGAGTTTTGTCTTTCCCCGCCTCCGGCGGGGAAAGACCGGAACCATTTGATATGCCCCGGCGGGGCAGAGGGGTGAAGCAGATGAAAGTACTGATCGCGGCGGGCGGCACCGCCGGGCATATCAACCCGGCCTTAGCCATTGCCCGCGCGCTGCAAAAGCGCTGGCCGGATACGGAGATCCATTTTGCCGGACGGCGCGGGGGCATGGAATACGGGCTTGTCACAAAGGCGGGGTACGCGTTCCATCCCATTGAGGTGAACGGCATTCAGCGCCGCCTTACACCGAAAAATATTGCGCGCAACGTGGCGGCGCTCTACCACCTGGCGCTGAGCGGGCCGCGCGCGAACGCAATCCTCCGCGAGGTACAGCCCGACCTTGTAATCGGCACGGGCGGGTATGTCAGCGGGCCGGTGGTGCGCGCCGCCGCCAAAAAGGGCATTCGCACGGCAATCCATGAGCAGAACGCGTTCCCTGGCGTGACAAATAAGATATTGGCGAAAGAAGTCGACGTAGTATTTGCCGCCATGCCGGACGCGGTGGAGCGCCTGGGCGTGCCGGACAAGACCTCCGTTGTCGGGAACCCCGTGCGTGAGGAAATGTTCGGGCAGGACAGGGCCGCCGCGCGCCGCAGGATTGGCGTGAAGGACGGGCAGATCGTAATCATCTCCTTCGGCGGCAGCCTCGGCGCGCAGGTACTGGGCGAGCGCGTGGCGGATTTGGCGCAGTGGGAACTGGCCGGGAAGAATTTTCTGCATATCCACGCGACAGGCAAGATCGAAAAAGAGGATTTCGCCGCTCTGGCGGCAAAACTTCACATCGACAATGACCCGCGCTTTGTAATCTGTGAGTACATCGACAATATGCCGGAGCTTCTGGCCGCCTGCGATTTGGTTATCAGCCGCGCGGGCGCGCTGACATTGGCGGAGATCGCGGCGGTGGGGCGCGCTTCGGTGCTGATCCCCTCGCCCAACGTGGCGGAGAACCATCAGTACCACAACGCCATGCAGCTGCAAAAATTAGGCGCGGCGGTGGTGGCGGAGGAAAAGGACCTGACTGGGGAAAAGCTAATCGAGATTGTTGACCGGCTCACCCGCGACCCCGCCCTCCTGATGGAAATGGGCGCGAAGGCCCGCGCGCTGGCGCAGCCGGACGCCCTGCCCCAAATTTGCGACAGCCTGGGGACTTTGATGAAAAAACAACCGTAACGCCGCCCATTTCGCGCCCCTTTTAACACAAAACGCCCCGTTTGCATAGGATAGGGCACAGTCCGAACCATCGGACAGTGAAGCCGGAAGTGTCCAAAGCAAAGCATTTGTGTGTTTCCCCGCCCGCAGGGCGGGGAACGCACGGAAATATCTCTGCTGCCTGGACACTCCCGTGAGCCTATGGAAAAAGCGGGGTGCGCGGTATGGAAGCGTTGATGATTCGCGGCGGGCGCGGTCTTTTTGGCAGTGTGCAGATACCTGGGGCAAAAAACAGTGTTCTGCCCCTGATGGCGGCTTCGATGTTGTGCCACGGCGCGGTGACGTTGGAACACGCGCCGCGCCTCACCGACGTAGACGCCTCCCTGCGCATCCTGCAAAGCGTGGGGTGTGGTGCGGCGCGGCGGGGCGGCAGCATTGTGATTACGCCGTCCGAAGCGCCGGGCAGCGCGATCAGCGAAAGCCTGATGCGCTCTATGCGCTCCTCGTTGTTCTTTCTGGCCCCGCTGTTGGCGCGCACGGGACGCGCCGATATTTCCCGGCCCGGCGGGTGCCGATTGGGCGCACGCCCGATCGACCTGCATCTGGCGGGCCTCGCGCAGATGGGCGCGGAGATTGAGGAGCGAGAAGGCGCGCTCACTCTGCGCACGCCGCGCGGCCTGCGGGGCGCGGACATCACCCTGCGTTTCCCCAGTGTGGGCGCGACGGAAACGCTGCTGATGGCAGCGGCGGCTGCCAAAGGGCAGAGC
>CANCXY010000334.1 GCA_947381875.1 uncultured Clostridia bacterium
CACTACACCGCCGCCAAACACTTCCAGCCGGATGTGGATTTCATTTTGGATATCGGTGGGCAGGACATCAAATGTTTCCGCATCCGCAATGGGGCCATCGACAGCATTATGTTGAACGAGGCGTGTTCCTCCGGCTGCGGCTCCTTTATTGAGACGTTCGCCAAAGCAATGGGTCATTCTGTGGAGGAGTTCGCCCGTCTGGGCATCTTCGCGAAAGCCCCGGTCAATTTAGGCTCGCGCTGCACGGTGTTTATGAATTCCTCGGTCAAGCAGTCGCAGAAGGACGGGGCCACTGTGGAGGATATCTCGGCGGGGCTTTCGGTGAGCGTGGTGAAAAACGCGATCTATAAGGTTATCCGCGCGGTATCGCCCAAAGAGCTTGGCGAAAAGATTGTGGTGCAGGGTGGCACGTTCTATAACGACGCTGTATTGCGCGCGTTTGAACAGGAACTCGGCGCGGACGTGATCCGCCCCTCTATCGCGGGGCTGATGGGCGCTTACGGCGCGGCGCTGCACTGTATGGGCCGCACACAGACCGGAACACTCACCGCCGAAGCATTGAAAACGTTCCGGCACGAATCGTCCTCCGCCGTGTGCCAGGGGTGCGAGAACCACTGCCGCATCACGGTGAACCGCTTCGCGGACGGCGGGCGCTTTATCTCCGGCAACCAGTGCCAGCGGGCGCTGGGGAACAAGGCGGGCACCGAAACGCCCAACCTGCACGAGTGGAAACGCGAGGCATTGAAAGCGCTCACGCCCGTGCCCGGCCCGCGGGGCGGCATCGGCATCCCGCTGGCGCTCTCCACCTACGAGTTGGCTCCGCTGTGGCACGCGCTGTTCACGGCGCTTGGCTTCGAGGTGCATTTTTCCAAACCATCCAACCGCGCGACCTACGAAAAAGGCCAGTTCTCCATCCCCTCAGACACCGTGTGCTACCCCGCAAAAATCATGCACGGCCATATGGTGGAGCTGTTGGAGAGCGGCGTGCCGGTGCTGTTTTATCCAGGGTTGACATACAATGTCGACGAGGGCGCGTCCGATAACCATTACAACTGCCCCGTCGTCGCCTACTACGGCGAGCTGCTGCACAGCAATTTGGAGGAATTGCAGCGCGCGAAGTTTCTGTATCCGCAGTTGAGTGTCGACAGCCCGAAAGCGCTTGCCAAAACGCTGTGGCCCTGCCTGCATGAGCTGGACAGGACCATCACCAAACGGGAGCTTGCGCAGGCGGCCAAAGCGGGCTTTGTCGCGTATGAGGGCTATAAACAACGCTTGCGCCGGGCGGGCGAAGATGCCGTGGCCTACGCGCGGGCACACGGTATGCGCGTGATGATCCTGGTCTGGCGTCCCTACCACGCCGATCCGGAGATTGGGCACGGCATCGACAAGCTGGCCGTCTCGCTGGGGTTCGTGGTGGTGAGCGAGGACAGCGTGTGCCATCTTGCCCCCATCCAGCAGGTGCATGTGCTGGACCAGTGGACGTTCCACGCGCGCCTCTACCGCGCCGCCGCCTACGCCGCCGCGCATGACGATGTGGAGCTTGTGCAGCTTGTATCGTTCGGCTGCGGGGTGGACGCCATCACCACCGACGAGGTGCGCGCGCTGCTGGAACAGAAGGGCAAGTACTATACGCAGATCAAAATTGATGAGATCACCAATTTAGGCGCTGTGCGCATCCGTCTGCGCAGCCTGTTGGGCGCACTGGAAGAGAGGAAATGACCGTGCAGGATAAAAGTTTTGTCCCGTTCACCAAAGAGATGAAAAAGCAGGGGTACACCATCCTGATGCCGAATATGCTCCCGATGCACTTTAAGCTGATGATCCGCATCATGGAGACCTACGGCTATCATATTGAGCTTTTGGAAAACGCAGGCCCGCAGATTGCCGAAACGGGCCTGCGCTATACGCATAACGATACCTGCTACCCGGCGATTCTCGTCGTGGGGCAGTTTATGGACGCGCTGCTCTCCGGCAAATACGACCCGCATAAAACGGCGCTTATCATGTTCCAGACCGGCGGCGGCTGCCGCGCTTCCAATTACATTTCCCTCATCCGAAAGGCGCTGGAAAAGGCGGGCATGCCGTATGTGCCCGTGATTTCGTTCAGCCTTGTGGGGCTGGAAACGCACCCAGGATTTCAGCTCACGATAAAAATTTTACATCAGCTCATGTACGCGGTGCTGTACGGCGACCTGTTGATGAACCTTGTCAACCAGGTGCGCCCCTATGAACGGCGCGCCGGGCAGGCGGAGGAGATTGCGGCAAAATGGATTCAGCTCCTTGGGCGGCAGTTGGGGGCGTCGCGGCGCGTGAGCTACCGGGAGGTGCGGAAATATTATCCTAAAATCGTGCGCTCGTTTGCCGCCATCCCGATGGAAAAGCGCGACGCGGTAAAGGTGGGCATTGTGGGGGAAATTTTCGTAAAATTCTCCCCGCTGGCCAATAACGATTTGGAGCGCTTTTTAATTGGTGAGGGCGCGGAAACAGTGCTGCCGGGCCTATACGATTTCTGCCTGTACTGCGTGTACAATATGCTTTCGGAATATGATGTGTATAAGCGCGGGCTATTCAAACACGAGGCGCTTAAACCTATCTACCGTTTCCTGGTAAACAAGCGCGAGGAGATGAATGCGGCCCTGCGCGAGGGGGGCGTATTCGAGGGGCTTACGCCGTTTGATGAGATCGTGGAAATGGCACAGGATATTGTAAGCCCGGCGGTGAAGATGGGCGAGGGGTGGCTGCTGCCCGCGGAGATGCTGGA
>CANCXY010000335.1 GCA_947381875.1 uncultured Clostridia bacterium
GCGCGGCAATGAAATTGCCGCGCAGGATGGGATTCCAAAGGGGGCTTGCCCCCTTTGGCGGGTCCGGGCAGCGCCCGGCATTCTGATAAAAAACCCTATTGGCTTTTTTGCCGGAATGTGCTACAATAGGAATTAGAACGAAAGCGGCGCTCATCGCCGCCTCGTATAGAATTTAAGGAGGCAGATCATCATGGGCTTTTTAACCGGTAAAACCGCGATCATCACAGGCGCGGGCTACGCGGTGCTGAGCGATGGCCGCTGCGGTTCCATCGGCTACGGCATTGCCACCGCTTACGCGAAAGAGGGCGCGAACCTCGTCATTACGGGGCGCAACGTCTCGAAGCTGGAAAAGGCGAAGGAAGAATTGGAACGCCTGTACGGCATCCAGGTCCTCATCAAGCAGGCGGACGTGAACGCGGGCGCGGACAACGAGGCCGTTGTGCAGAGTGTCATCGACGAGACCATCAAGACCTTCGGGCGCATCGACGTGCTGATTAACAACGCGCAGGCGTCCAAGTCCGGTGTACCCATTGCCGACCACACCACCGACGATTTCAACCTGGCCCTGTATTCCGGGCTGTATGCCACCTTCTACTATATGAAAGCGTGCTATCCGTACCTGAAAGAGACGAAGGGTTCCGTCATCAACTTCGCCTCCGGCGCGGGGCTGTTCGGCAACTACGGGCAGTGTTCCTATGCCGCCGCGAAAGAGGGTATCCGCGGCCTGACGCGCGTCGCCGCCAACGAATGGGGCAAGGACGGCATCAACGTCAATATCGTCTGCCCGCTGGCGTGGACGGCCCAGCTTGAACAGTTCCAGAAAGCATACCCCGATGCGTTCAAGGCAAACGTGCATATGCCCCCGGCGGGCCACTATGGCGACGCCGAACTGGAGATCGGCCGCGTATGCGTGCAGTTGGCTTCCCCGGATTTCAAGTATATGAACGGCGAGACCCTGACGCTGGAGGGCGGTATGGGCCAGCGCCCGTAATCTTCCCGCGTATCCATGCGCACGCCGCCCCCGGCCTTGGCCTGGGGCGGCGCACTAATTTGTAGCGACAACAGCAGGGAATAAATCCTGCTGATTCTCCCCGCCTTCGGCGGGGAGAATCAGATAAAATGGATTTCAGCCTGCGCCGACGATAAAAGACGAAAGGGGGCGGCCCGCGATGGGCGTCCTGCTGCTGGTGGTTTTGTGGGGTGGGTTGTTGGCGGCGTCCATCCGTTTCCTGTACAGGCGGGCGCGCCGGTTTTTCCAATGGCGCAAAGATACACCCGTCCCCCGCTGGAAACGCCTGATGATCCTGCTGCCGCCCGTGTGTCTGGTGTTTGCGGCTGCCATCCGCCTGCTGCCGCAGATCCCCGGTTACTGCCCCGCCCGCCGGGACGAACTGCGCACGCTCACCGCGCCCGTGGAAAGCGTGCGGGAATACAAGTCCAGCCAGGTTTCCGGGCGCAGTGTCCAGACCGTGAAACAGTACCGTGTCTATGTGAAAGGCTACAGCGGGGCGTTCTACCTGCCCGATAACTTCCGTTTTGATAAGGAAGCGTTTCTGCGCTGGGCGGGCACGCGGAAGATTACATTCTACTATGCCCGCGTGGGGCCGAACCCTGTCCCCTACCAGATGGTGCGCCCCGACGGTTCCGTGTTCCTGCATTATGATACAGCCTGTGAACGCCTGTCGCTCACCTTCGTCACACGCGCGCTGACGTGGCCCGCGTTCCTCTGTTTCCTGCTGGGCGGCGCGTTCTCCCTGCCGGGCTATCTGTGTGTACAAAACAAGCCGGAGCGGCGCGAACGCATCGCGATTGTGGGATTTGTCCTTGTCACCCTGACGCTGCTGTTTGCCATAGCGCGCGTGATGGGCAGGCCAAAGATCACCGACACCCCCGCAGAAAGTTTTTATAGTATTTTCCCCGCCTCCGGCGGGGAGAATACTGCGAAGAAATATCCATAAAAAGGAGTGTTCCCCATGCCCCGCATCCTGCTTGTAGAGGATGATACGGATATCAACGAATCCACCGCCGCGTACCTGCGCAGGCAGGGCTGTGTCTGCGAACAGGCGTTTTCCGGCACCGAGGGCCGCAGGCTCTGGCGCGAGGGCGGCTTTGACCTGCTGTTGGTCGACCGCATGCTGCCCGGCCTCTCCGGGGACGCGCTGATCGAGGAGGTGCGCCAGACAAGCCCTATCCCGATCATCATTCTCTCAGCGCGCACGGACCTGACGGAGAAGGTCTCCCTGCTCGGCGCGGGCGCGGACGATTATCTCACAAAGCCCTACCCGTTAGAGGAGCTTTGGGCGCGCGTGCAGGTGCAGCTCCGCCATGCCAGCGCCGCCCCCGCCGCCCGGCGCTTGTGTTTCTGCGCCTGGGAGCTGGATCTCTCGGAACGCACCCTCACCGCCCACGGCGCGCCCGTCGCCCTCACCGCCCATGAATTTGATATCGTGGCCCTGCTCGCCGGCCATCCCCGCCGCGTCTTCACCAAGCAGCAGATTTTCGAGGCGGTCTGGCAGGAGCGGTACGCCGTGGAGGACAAGGCCATCACCGTGCATATCAGCAACATTCGCGCCAAGCTCCGCCCCTCCGGCACCGACAACTACATCCAGACGGTGTGGGGGATCGGGTTCCGCCTCGCGGAACCCCCAAAGGGGACGCCGTCCCCTTTGGAATCCCCTGCCGGGCGCTGCCCGGACCTGCCAGAGGCTC
>CANCXY010000336.1 GCA_947381875.1 uncultured Clostridia bacterium
CAAGCCCCCTTTGGAAACCCATCACGCGCGGCAATTTCATTGCCGCGCACCCTATCTGGGGGATAGGTGGGCGCGGAGCATCGAGGGCGTAGGGATATCTGCGTGTATGTTGTGCTCTACAGGCAGGGAAGCATCAAAATTTTTAAGGGAGCTTACGAGAGGGGGAGCCGCATGGCATTTGCGCCGGTTTATGGCCCCGGTTCTCATACGCTGATCGTTGGCACCTGGCCCAGTCCCAAGAGCCGGGAACAGGGGTTTTATTATGGCCATCCGCAGAACCGCTTCTGGCCGTTGCTCGCGCGCCTGTTGGGGGAGCTGAGGCCGGAGGACATTCCCGCGAAGAAGCGCCTGCTGCTCACACATGGCTTGGCGCTTTGGGATACCATTGAAAGCTGCACCATCACCGGCGCGTCGGACGCGTCTATCCGTGATGTAGCTCCTACGGATATTGCCGGGCTTGTGCAAAAAGCGCCCATCCGGCAGATTTTGTGCAACGGCGGCACGGCGTACCGGCTGTACCAGAAATATACGCATCTTCCTGATATCCCCGCCATCCAGCTCCCCAGCACCAGCCCCGCCAACGCGGCGTGGACAATGGAGCGGCTTGTGGCGGCGTGGGGAAAATATATCCAGACAGAAAGCCAGCCCGCGGGTGTTTGAACCCCACGGGCTGGCCTTTATTTTTGTTTTCATTTTGTCAGCGGGAGGGAAGGGGAGACGGGGCATTCCGTTCCATGCAGCAGACCTCGACCGCAAACGCTTCGTTGCCGGGCATCTGTCCCTTTTCCGTGCGGGCGAGGGAGAAGCCCAGGCGTTCATACAAGACCATAGCCGGTTCGTTGCCCTTCAAAACCTCGATAGACCGAATGCCCGGAAACGCCCGCAGGGCATATTCCGCAAGTCTGCGCCCCACGCCCTGCCGCATATGTTCGGGGCTGACATACAGCCACGCCAATTCATCCTCCGTACAGGCGGCAAACCCAATCACCGTGCCGTCCTCCACCGCGACAAACAGGCCGGGATATTCCGGCAGCCCTTCCCGCGGCGCGGCAACGGATAGGGGTAAAAACGCATCCTCCAACCCCGCAAGCCGCAGTTCTATCTTCCGCGCGCTGTCATGGACTTGCTCTATCGCCGCCCAGTCGGATGTTTCATATCTGCGAACAGTAACCATAACATAAATCCTCCGCCCCGAAAATGCAATTTTCGGGGCATTCAAAAGTTTCGCCCGCCTTTTCAAAGGCGGCAGGATTCCAAAGGGCAGCGCCCTTTGGGACATGGCAGCCCACGCAAGGCTTCCTAAAAGAACAGGTCCTTGCTGGGGTAGGCAGGTTCGCAGGTGAGGCGCAGGCCCATTTTGCGCAGGGTGCCTTCATCGCCGGAATAGAGCATGCAGGTGCTGTGCATTTCGCAGTCGCGCAGTTTGGGGAGGGCTGTCATGGCGCGGGCCGTGAGAGTGTTGGTCGCGGCGGTGATGGAGAGCGCGGCCAGCATGTCGTCAACCTTCAGCACGCTGGAACGGCTGCCTAAGATATCTATTTTCAATTTCAGGATTGGCTCCAGGATAATGGGGCTGATGAGGGTGAGTGTGTCGTCGATGCCCGCGATGGCTTTGATGGCGTTCAGGACACAGGAGGAGCAGGCGCTCATCAGGTTGCTGGCGCGGCCTGTCACGATGCGGCCGTCGGGGAGCTGGATGGCCGCCGCCGCTACGCCTGCCGCCTCGCTTTTCGAGAGGGCCGGGCCTGTGACCGCGCGGTCCTGCGGGGACAGGGAGAGCTGCTGCATAATGCGGCTGATCTTCTCTACGGCGTCCTGCGTGCCGCGCCCCTGGCGGGCGTCGCACAGCGCCTTGTAATAGCGGCGGATGATCTCCTGGGCGGCGGCGGCGCGCACCGCCTCGTCGTCTGTGATGCCGAAACCGGCCATGTTTACGCCCATGTCGGTGGGCGACTTGTATACGTTTTCTTCGCCCGTGATGCGGGAGAGGATGTTGTGTACGATCGGGAATGCTTCTACGTCGCGGTTGTAGTTTACCGTCGTCTCGCCGTAGGCGTCTAAATGGAAGGGGTCGATCATGTTTACGTCCGCTAAATCTGCTGTGGCCGCCTCATAGGCTAAGTTTACCGGGTGCTTGAGCGGCAGGTTCCAGACAGGGAACGTCTCGAATTTCGCGTACCCCGCCACGCGCCCCTGGCGCATTTCGTGATACACCTGTGATAAACAGGTGGCCAGCTTGCCGGAACCGGGGCCGGGGGCCGTCACGACCACCAGCGGGCACTCCGTCTCGATATACGGGTTCGCGCCGTAGCCCTCGTCGCTGCAAATATAGGCGATATCCGCCGGGTACCCCCGGATGGGGCGGTGGATGTAGTTTTTGACGCCCCGGTTCGTCAGCTTCGCGGCAAAGGCGTCCGCTGCCGCCTGCCCTGTATACTGCGTGATGACGACGCTGTTCACGCGGATGCCCATGTGCGTGATATCGTCGATGAGGCGCAGGACCTCCATATCATAGCTGATGCCGAGATCGGCGCGCATTTTCGTTTTTTGGATGTCGCTGGCCGATACCGTGAAGATGATCTCCGCCTGGTCGCGCATTTCATACAAAAGACGAATCTTCCCGTTCGCGTCAAACCCCGGCAGGACGCGCGCGGCATGGTAGTCGTCAAACAGCTTGCCGCCAAATTCCAGGTACAGCTTGCC
>CANCXY010000337.1 GCA_947381875.1 uncultured Clostridia bacterium
GAGATCGACTTTATGGTGGTATCGAGCTACGGTTCTGGCGTGAAGTCGAGCGGCGTCGTCAAGATCGTCAAGGACCTGGATGTGCCGCTTGCCAATAAGGACCTGCTGATCGTGGAAGATATCCTGGACTCCGGCATGACGCTCAGCTATATCAAGGAGCTTTTGCAGGGGCGGTCGCCGCGTTCTATCCGCATCATCACGCTGCTGGATAAGCCCGAACGGCGCAAGGTCGATTTGCAGGCGGATTACGTCGGATTTGCGGTGCCGGACGAGTTTGTCATTGGCTATGGGCTGGACTATGATGAAAAATACCGCAACCTGCCGTATATCGGCATTCTCAAGCCCGAAGTCTATTCTGTCTGAGCGCCTGTCTCTCCCTGACAGGCATTTTATCCCGCGCGGCCGCACGGCTTTTTGTGTGGGAGTGTCCCATGCGAGGCGTTTTTATGTGTTTCCCCGCGGCTTGGACATCCCCTCCCCAGTGCGGCCCCTATTTTGAGGGCGGCGCTTTTGCGCGGCTCCGAGAGGTGAAATCAATTTGAACAAACGATGGAGAAACACCAGCGGCCTGATCATCATTGCCCTGCTTGGGCTGCTCATCATGGCGATCATCCTGTTCAGCACCAATACGGATGTGCAGACGACAAAATATTACGAGATTATTGGATATTTTGAGCGCGGCGAAGTATCGGAATTTGTGCTGAATATGAAAAATGGCGCAATGCAGCTCACGCTGACTGAGGACGCCACCAAGGCCCTGCGGGAAAAGCAGCGGCAGACCCTTTCCGCCAGTAGCGGCCAGACGGGCACGCTGGGCAGCCTGTGGAACACGTCCAGCACCTCGCAGGGCGGCACAACCAGCAAACACGCCGTATTGCGCTATACGCTCGCCTATGCGGGCGAGCTGCTCGATACGGAAAACCTGCAGCGCTATCGTGAGATCTACGCGGAAAAGAACGGCGGCGCGGAGCTGAAAATGGACCTGCTGCCCGCGACCGAAACGCCTGTGTGGCTCACGATGATGCCGGTGCTTTTAATCTCGCTGCTCTTGATGGGCGGTTTCTATTACTTCATGTACCGGCAGTCCGGCGGGACCGGGGCTATGGGCGTGGGGCGCGCGCGCATTAAAGACCAGGCCGACCAGGGCCGCAAGGCGACCTTTGCCGACGTGGCGGGCGCGGACGAGGAAAAAGAGGAATTGCAGGAGATTGTCGAGTTCCTCAAAAACCAGACAAAGTTCAATTCCCTCGGCGCGCGCATCCCGCATGGCGTACTGTTGGTAGGCCCTCCGGGGACAGGTAAAACGCTGCTGGCGCGCGCCTGCGCCGGGGAGGCGGGCGTGCCGTTCTACTCCATCTCCGGTTCCGATTTCGTGGAAATGTACGTCGGCGTCGGCGCTTCGCGCGTGCGCGACCTGTTCGATAAGGCGAAAAAGACCGCGCCGTGCATCGTGTTCATTGACGAGATCGACGCAGTGGGCCGTCAGCGCGGCGCGGGCCTCGGCGGCGGGCACGATGAGCGCGAACAGACATTGAACCAGCTGCTTGTGGAAATGGACGGCTTTGGGGCCAATGAGGGCGTGATTGTGATCGCCGCGACGAACCGCGCGGACATTCTGGACAAGGCGCTGCTGCGTCCGGGCCGTTTCGACCGCCAGGTCTATGTGGGCCTGCCCGACATCAAGGGCCGTGAACAAATCCTGCGCGTGCATACCAAAAACAAGCCGCTTGCGCCGGACGTTGTGCTGAAAACCATCGCCAAATCGACCGCCGGGTTCACGGGCGCGGACCTGGAAAACCTAGTGAACGAGGCCGCGCTGTTGGCGGCGAAGCGGGCGCGCAAGGCAATCACCGAACAGGATATTGAGGAAGCGAGCATCAAGGTGGTGGCCGGGCCGGAGAAAAAGAGCCGCGTGGTAACAGAGCGCGAGAAGCGCCTCACCTCTTACCACGAGTCCGGCCACGCGATTACGCATTACTATTGCAAGACGAGCGACCCGGTGCATGAGATTTCCATTATCCCGCGCGGTGCGGCAGGCGGCTATACGATGAGCCTGCCGGAAGAAGATAAGAACTATGTGACAAAGAAGCAGATGGAAGAACAGATTGTCACGCTGCTGGGCGGGCGCGTGGCGGAAAAGCTGGTGCTGGACGATATCTCTACCGGCGCTTCCAACGACCTGGAGCGCGCCACATCCACGGCGCGCAGTATGGTGATGCGCTATGGCTTCTCGGAGCGGCTGGGGCCTGTAGTGTATGGCACAGACCCAGGTGAAACGTTCTTGGGGCGCGATCTGAGCGCGGGGCGCGGATATTCCGAAGAAGTCGCGGCGCAGATCGATTCCGAGATCCGGGAAATGCTGGATGAGGCGTATGAGACGGCGCGTGTGATGCTCAGCGAGCATATCGAACAGCTCCATACCGTAGCCAAGGCGCTGATGGAGCATGAAAAGCTGACGGGCGAGGCGTTCCGCACGCTGATGGAAGGCGGCACGCTCCCCGGCGATGAAGAACCTGTGCAGGCTGTGTCCACGGAAGCGGACGGCGGGGAGATAGCGTGAATTCCCCTCACGCCTGCGGTATGTCGTTTAGGAACGTTGGAGCGCTTCAAACATAATACAGAGGGCGAAAGCAGCCACTGAGATCGGAAGAGCGTCGTGTAGGGAAAGAGTGTTGCGAGACGTGG
>CANCXY010000338.1 GCA_947381875.1 uncultured Clostridia bacterium
AGGAGCGGCATCTGCTTTTGTGCGTGTGCGGCAAGACCGAGATTACCCGCGTGCGCGCCCTGGCCCATGAGACAGACCCCGGCGCGTTCGTGACAATCACCGAGGTGAGCGAGGTGGTGGGCGAAGGGTTCACCATGCCCGATAACGGCGCGTGAGGTTTCCCCTTTTCCGCCGCGCTGAAAACTTGAAAACTTTCCACTTTTCCACCGAGTTTTACACCGTGTATAGAGGCTTTTCCACAATTTTTGTTGAAAACCCTGTGGAAAACGTTGAAAACCACGCAAACAGGCGCCTGATTTTCCACCATTTTCCTTGTATGTTACAGTTTGTACACAGTTTCGCGCGCGGGGATATGTTGAAAACTGGCGTATCCCACGCGGGGCGCTTTGGCGTGGCCCCCTGTCTGCCGGGCGGGGAAACACAGGGAAATATCTCCGCAGCCTGGGCACTCCCTTGAAAACCACGGGAAAATTTGGTATACTATAGGCAATGTACCCTATGCAGCAAAGCGGAGCGCCCCAGAGGCGGAGAGATTTTCCGTGCATCCCCTGCCCGCAGAAGCCGGGGATACCCCAAAACCCCCTGTCCCGGACACTCCCGATAAAGGAGACGGAAACGCTCATGGCATTCTCTGATCTGTTCGATCCCATCCTGGATGTCTTTCAGAAAAAAACCCCGGCGCAGCTTTTCCTCCAGTCGCTGGAGATGTCCGAGGCGGGCAAACCGGCGCGGGCGCTGGCGCTGCTGAAGCGGTCGGCGGCGCAGGACTGCGCGCCCGCGCAGTTCCGCCTGGGCAAGCTGTACGCGCGCGGGGAGGGCGCGCCGCTCGATTTGGCGTCGGCGCGGGAATGGTACGAAAGGGCGGCCATGCAGGGGCACGCTGCGGCGATGTTCTATCTGGGCCAGCTCTATGAGAAGGGCGCGGGCGCGCCGCCGGACCAGGCGCAGGCGCTGGCGTGGTACGAGCGCGCGGCGCAGGAGGGGCTGCAAATCGCGCAGTTCCGCTGCGGCGGCATGTACGAGCGCGGCGAGGGCACGGCGGTCGAATTGGAAAAGGCGCTGAAGTGGTACGAGCGCTCCGCGCGCCAGGGAGAGGTCTACGCACAGTTAAAATGCGGTATGATGTACGCGAACGGCGAGGGCACGGACGCCGACGCCGAAAAGGCGCTGAAATGGTACGAAAAGGCGGCGCGCCAGGGCCTTGCCATCGCCCAGCTTTTGTGCGGCATGATGTACGAGGCGGGCGAGGCCGTGCCTGAGGACAAGGAAAAGGCGCTGCACTGGTACGAGCAGGCGGCGGGGCAGGACAGCCCCAGCGCGCAGATGTTCTGCGGGCTGATGTATGAACACGGCGAGGGCACGCCGGTGGACCGCGAGAAGGCGGTATACTGGTATGGCCGGGCCGCCGCGCACGGCAACCACAACGCGCAGGTGCGCTATGACGCTTTGCGGTCCGGCCTGGACAGGGAGCGCCCCGGACGGGAACCCCGCGGCTGGGGGGAGGAGCAGGCGGCCTGGGAGGAGCGCCAGTTTGCGCAGCACGAGGCCGAGGAGATGCGCCAGGCCGAGCGCGCCGCCGCGCAGGCCCAGTGGGAGGAGACGCAGACGACCGAGTGGGAGCAGGCCCGCACGCAGCGTGAGGAGACGCAGCTCACCGAATGGGAGGAAACGCAGACGCGCCAGCCGGATTGGGAGCGCGCGCAGCTCGCCGAATGGGAGGAGGGCCAGAAGCGGCGCGAACAGGAGGAGGAACGGCGCAAACAGGAGGAAGCCGAGCGCGCCGCCCGCGAGGCGGAGCGCGAGCGGGAGATGCAGGCGCAGGAGGAAGCCGCCGCCGCGCGCAGGCGCGCGCAGGCCGAGCAAGACGACGCGCGCCGCCGCGATGGTTGGGACGCCGTGGAGCCGGGGCGAGGCGCGTCTTACCGGGACAGCCGGGACGGACGGGAGGCCGTACACGCCGGGCGCGCGGCGCCATCCCGGAGCAGCCGGGGCGGCTGGAACAGCGCCCCCGCCGGGGGCGCGGCAGATCCCCGAAGCGGCTGGGACAATGCTTCCGCCGGGCGCGGCGGTGCGGATGGGAGCGATTGGGAGACGGCCTGGGCCGCGCCGGAGGGCTATGACAACCGCGCGGAAGGGGAATACGCCGGGGACGGCGAGATGGCGCGGCAGTTCCAGCAGGCGGCGAATGCCTACGCCGCCAAAAATTACCGGGAGGCGCTGTATCTGTTTGAGCGCCTGGCCGCGCAGGGGAACATAGATGCGCAGGCGCTTTGCGGCGCGATGTATCAGACAGGCGAAGGGACGCCCGTCGACATGGGGAAAGCGCTTACATGGTTTGAAAAGGCGGCCGAGAGCGGCAGCGCGAGCGCGCAGTTCAGCTGCGGCGTGATGTACACCAACGGGGAGGGCACCCCCGCCGACCCCGCGCGGGCGCTCGCGTGGTTCGAGCAGGCGGCGGCGCAGGGCCACGCGGCAGCGCAATACAACTGCGCGATGGCCTACCTGTGGGGGCGCGGGACGCAGAAGAACCGCGTAAAAGCCAAAAAATGGCTGACAGCCGCCGCCAACCAGACCGGGGACGCCGTTTCCCAAATGATGGCCCGGACAGCCTTAGAGGAAAACTTCTGACTGTTGGGCTGCCGCCCAAACCTGCCCAGAGGCGCTGCCTCTGGACTCCGCC
>CANCXY010000339.1 GCA_947381875.1 uncultured Clostridia bacterium
CGAAATTCTCCCAAACCGCCCAGAAAGCCCATACTGAAACAAGATGGGTTTCCAAAGGGGCTGCGCCCCTTTGGCGGAGTCCAGAGGCAGCGCCTCTGGCGGGATTCCAAAGGGCAGCGCCCTTTGGGCAGGTTTGGGCGGCAGCCCAACAATTCACAGTTGGGAGCGGCCAATTTTGAGGATTTCGTATACGGTGACGTTGCCGTTGGGCAGTGTGATTTCCACTTTTTCGCCTTCCGCATGGCCAATCAGGCCCGCGCCGATGGGGGAGGCGTCGGAAATTTTGCCGTTCCGGGGATCGGCCTCGGCGGAACTGGTGATGTCGTATTCCCCTTCTTTTCCGCTCGCGCTGCGGATATGCACATGGCTCCCGACGCTGACTTTGTCCGTCGTCAGCTCGTCCTCGGTGACGACGCGCGCGTGTTTGAGCATTTTTTCCAGCAGCGCGATACGGCCTTCCATAATTCCCTGCTCGTTTTTGGCCTCGTCGTATTCGCTGTTTTCCGAAAGGTCGCCGTAACCGCGCGCAGTCTTGATTTTCTCGGCTACTTCCTTCCGCTTGACAGTCTTTAACTGTTCCAGTTCGTCCTCCAGCGCGCGCAGGCCCGCATACGTCATGACAATTTCTTTTTCCACTTCGCTCGATCTCCTTTTTATTGCTGTGTTTTACCCCGCTATTGTATGCAGGGGATGATACAAACAGAACCACAGAAGATGGCTGCGCCATCTTCTGTGGTATTTCGTATGGAATGTTGGGCTTCGCCCAAACGGGCCAGAGGTTCTGCCTCTGGACTCCGCCGCCTTTGCTCCGGCCCAAGAACCGCCGCTGCGCGGCAGTTGGCCTCTGCACGCCGCTGCGGCGGCAGTAGGAAGGCGGGCGAAACTTTTTCATGGTTCCGCTCTGTCTGGGGCTTATTCCTCGTCGTCCTTCATGTCGATAAACTTCTTCGCTTCCTCAATGACCTTTGCCTCTAAGTTCGACGGCAACACCTCATAGCGCACAAAGGCAAACGTATAGCTGCCGCGTCCCTGCGTCAACTGGCGCAGATAGGTCGTGAAGTCGTGCATTTCGCTCATCGGAACTTCGGCCTCGATTGTCTGCTCGCCGTCCTCCGCCGGGTGCATGCCCAGCACGCGGCCGCGCCGCTTCGTGACCTCGCCCATGATATCGCCCATCACGTCGTTGGGCACTGTCGCCATCAGCGTCCCAATCGGCTCCAGCAGCACAGGCCCCGCCTCCGGCAAAGCCGCCTTATAGGCCAGTTTCGCCGCCATCTTGAACGCCATTTCGGAGGAGTCTACCGGGTGGTAGCTGCCGTCCAGCAGCGTCGCCTTCAGGCCGACCACCGGATAGCCTGCCAATACGCCGTGCCGCACAGCCTCCTGCAAGCCCTTCTCGACCGCCGGGAAATAGTTCTTCGGCACACTGCCGCCAAACACGCTCTCGGCAAAGACGAAATCGCCCTCTGTCGTCGGCTCAAACTCGATCCAGACATCGCCGAACTGGCCGTGGCCGCCCGTCTGCTTCTTATGGCGGCCCTGCGCCTTGCATTTCTTGCGGATGGATTCACGGTAAGCAATGCGCGGTTCTGTCAAACCAACCTCAACGCCGAATTTGTTTTTCAGGCGCGAACACACCACGTCCAGGTGCTGTTCGCCCAGGCCGGAAATGACCTGCTGCACCGTCTCGGTGTTGACGCTGTAGCCGATGGTCGGGTCCTCCTCCATCAAGCGCTGCAACGCGCCGCCGATCTTGCCCTCGTCGCCCTTTTGCTTGACCTTGATCGCCATAGAGAGCGTGGGGTTCGGGAACACGGGGCGCGGCAGGGTTACAACGCGCCCAGGCGCACACAGCGTATCGCCCGTCTGCGCGGTGGGCAGCTTCGTGATCGCGCCGATATCGCCCGCCGTGATCTCGCTGGTATCGATCTGCTTTTTGCCCTTGATGAAAACCACCTTACCCAACCTCTCCGGCTCGCCGGTGCGGCTGTTGACAGCGGGCGTATCCGTCTTGAGCGTGCCGCTGATGACTTTCACATAGCTCATCTTGCCCACGAACGGGTCCGCGACTGTCTTGAACACATAGGCGCAGAGCGGAGCCGCCAGGTCGCATGCGATCTCCACTTCGTTTCCGTCGCGGTCCTGGGCAGTGCAGCCCGCGCCGCGCGCCGCGCTCGGCAGCAGGTTCTTGATGCAGTCCAGCACCATGCGCGTGCCCACCAGCGCTGTGGAGCTGCCGCACAACACGGGCGTAATGGTGCCCGCCTTGACGCCCGCGCGCACGCCGTTGATCAGCTCGTCGCGCGTGAACGGCTCGCCCTCGAAGAATTTTTCCATCAGCGCGTCGTCCGTCTCGGCCACAGCCTCGCGCATGGCCTCCACAAGGCCGTCCTCACGGTGGCCGTATTTGGGCAGCGGTACTTCGCGGCGCGTCTCGCCCACAAAGCTGTACGCCTTGTTCTCGATCATATTGACAAACACGCGGCCGCCCGCCTGCTCGACCGGCACGATGACCGGACAGATGGAGGGGCCGAACGCGGATTTCAGTTCCTCGAATACTTTATAGAAGTCCGCGTGTTCCGCGTCAATCTTTGAGATGTAAATCATGCGGCTCTTGTTGTGCTTGAGCG
>CANCXY010000340.1 GCA_947381875.1 uncultured Clostridia bacterium
AAAAAGAGAGTGAGGAAGAAAGACTGAACAGGTTGCCCACGCCGTAATCAATGATTGCGATCATACAAATCCCCCTTTCGTTCCCTGTTCCCCCGCCCTTCGGGCGGAAAAACAAGATTACATCTTTCGTCTCAAACAAGGATCCCCTTTGTCGACGGTATCTCGCCCGCGCACCGTTCGTCCAGCGCGACAGCCTGGCGCAGCGCACGCGCCAACGCCTTGAACATCCCCTCTATAATATGGTGGCTGTTTTTCCCGGCCAACTGCCGCACATGGACGGCGCAGCCGAGGCCGCGCGCGAACCCCTGCACAAATTCCTCGGCAAGCTCAGTATCAAAATCCCCGACTTTCCCGGCGGGTATCTCCAGCGCATACCCCACAGCGGGCCGCCCGCTGATATCCACCGCTGCCAAAATCAACGCCTCATCCATTGGCAGAATGCACGACCCATACCGGCAGATACCCGCCCGGTCGCCCAGCGCCTCGCTGAACGCACGCCCTAACACGATAGCGATATCCTCCACCGTGTGGTGGTAATCCACCTGCACATCGCCCTTACAGGCAATCGTCAGATCAAAGCACCCATGCCGTGCAAACAGCTCCAGCATATGGTTCAAAAACCCGCATCCCGTCTCGATTGTATACCGCCCCGCGCCGTCCAGCACCAGCCGCATCGTAATATCCGTCTCCGTCGTAGCGCGCGCACACTCCGCACTTCGCATCTGCATAGCGTCCCCTCCTGTTGGGCTGCCGCCCAAACCTGCCCAGAGGCGCTGCCTCTGGACTCCGCCAAAGGGGCACAGCCCCTTTGGAAACCCATCCTGTTCCAGAAATGATAGATTCCCGCGGCTCTTATCGCCCGGATAGGATTTTCTCCGTTGCCTCGACCACATACTGCATCTCCTCGTCTGTGCCGATGGAGATACGCACCCAGTCCGCAATACGCGGCGTTTCAAAATAGCGCACCAGCACGCCGTTTTGGCGCAAAGCTCTGAAATATTCTTCTCCCGAAATCTTCGGGTGCCTGCCTGCAAGCAGGAAATTTGTCTTGCTTTCGGTGACGGTGAAGCCAAGCGCGCGCAGGGACCGTGCTGTCTTATCGCGCGTGGCGGCGATTTTCGCGCAGCATTCTCTGTAGTATGCCGCGCTCTCCACTGCCGCCGTACCCATCATCAGTGTGAGGCTGTTGATATTGTACGGCGTAAGGCTGCACCGGATCGCGTCAAGATCAGCGATCAGCTCTTTGCTGCCAATAGCGTACCCCAGGCGCGCTCCCGCCAGGCACCGGCTTTTGGAAAACGTGCCCACAACAAGCAGGTTATCATATTTCGGCAGCAGCGCCACAGCGCTTTCGCCCGCGAAATCCACATACGCTTCGTCAATCAGGCACACACGGTCCGGCTCCTGCCGCAAAAGCTCCTCAATTTGCGCCAGCGGCAGATGCAGCCCCGTCGGCGCGTTCGGGTTCGCAAGCACCACCATCCCTTTTATCCCGGCGTAGTCCTCCACCGCCAATGAGAAATCTTCCCGGAGGGGAACCTGCTGAAACGGGACATGGAAAAAATTCGCGGCCGTTTTATAAAAGCCATAGGTCAGATCGGGAAAAGCCGCGCCCTTTTCCCCAAACGCGCCGAACGCAAACGCAAGCACCTCATCGGAACCATTGCCCGCAAGCACCTGTTCCACCTCCACGCCATAGGCTTCCGCCATAGCGGCGCGGAAAGCAGCGCAGGAGGGATCGGAATACAAGCGCAGGTTTTCTATATCCCCGCGGCTGATAGAATCCAGCACCTTTGGGCTGGGCGGATAAGGGTTTTCGTTCGTGTTCAGCTTGATCAGTTTTTCTTCCCCGTGCGGCTGTTCGCCGGGTTCATAGGGCGTAAGCCCCTGAAATGTACTGCGGAAAAAACGGCTCATAACTGCCTCCCATCTGTTTCATCGGCCCCCTCAAAGCGGATGGATACACTGCGCGCGTGGGCGTGCAGCCCCTCCCGCTCGGCAAAGTCGACAATGCGCTCCTGTACCGCGCCCAGGGCCTCTTTTGTATAGTAAATAAAACTCGATTTCTTAATGAAGTCATCTACGGAAAGCGGGCTGGAAAAGCGGGCTGTTCCCAATGTGGGAAGCGTATGGTTGGGGCCTGCCAAATAGTCGCCCAGCGCTTCGGGCACGTTCCGCCCCAGGAAAATACTGCCCGCGTTACGGATGCTGTTGAGCAGGCTGAACGGGTCATCCACACACACTTCCAAATGCTCCGGCGCGATCTCGTTGGCGATTTCCACGCCCTCCGCCATATCCCGCGCGACAATAATCTTGCCGTTATTGTCAATAGACGCGCGCGCAATCTCCGCGCGCGGCAAAAGCGGGATCTGCCGTTCCAGCTCCGCGCTGACAGCCTCGGCCAGCGCCGCGCTGTCGCACACCAGGACGGCTGTGGCAAGCCGGTCATGTTCAGCCTGGCTCAGCAGGTCGGCGGCGACATAGGCGGGGTCCGCCGCGCCGTCCGCCAACACAAGGATCTCACTGGGGCCGGCAATCATATCAATATCCACCAGACCATAAGATCGGAAGAGCACACGTCTGAACTCCAGTCACGCACGGACATCT
>CANCXY010000341.1 GCA_947381875.1 uncultured Clostridia bacterium
CCGCGCGGCAATGAAATTGCCGCGCAAGATGGGATTCCAAAGGGGGCTTGCCCCCTTTGGCGGAGTCCAGAGGCGGAGCCTCTGGGCAGGTCCGGGCGGCAGCCCGGCGAGCGGGCGTGGCCTCACGCCCGCTCCAGTTTTTCCTTCCCGCCCATATAGGGGCGCAGCACTTCGGGGATGCGCACGGTGCCGTCGGCGGAGAGGTTGTTTTCCAGCAGGGCGATCAGCATGCGCGGGGGGGCGACGCAGGTGTTGTTGAGCGTGTGGGGCAGATAGTTTTTTCCGTCCTCCCCTTTGACGCGGATTTTCAGGCGTCGGCTCTGGGCGTCGCCCAGGTTGGAGCAGCTGCACACTTCAAAATATTTCTGCTGACGGGGGCTCCACGCCTCGATGTCACAGCTTTTCACTTTGAGGTCGGCGAGGTCGCCGGAGCAGCATTCCAACTGCCGGACGGGGATATCCAACGTCTGGAAAATCTCTACGCTGTTCCGCCACAGTTTTTCGTACCACTGCATGCTTTCTTCGGGCTTGCACACCACGATCATTTCCTGTTTTTCAAACTGATGGATGCGGTAAATGCCGCGTTCTTCCAGCCCGTGCGCACCTTTTTCCTTGCGGAAGCAGGGCGAATAGCTGGTGAGCGTCAGCGGGAGCTGTGCTTCGGGCAGAATCTGGTCGACAAAGCGCCCAATCATCGTATGCTCGGACGTGCCGATCAGGTAGAGGTCCTCGCCCTCGATCTTATACATCATGGCGTCCATTTCGGGGAAACTCATCACGCCCTGCACGACCGAACCGTGCATCATAAAGGGCGGGATAACATAGGTGAACCCCTTGTTGATCATAAAGTCGCGCGCATAGGCCAGCACGGCCTCATGCAGCCGCGCGATATCGCCGATAAAGTAGTAGAACCCGTTCCCCGCGACGCGGCGCGCGCTGTCCAAATCAATCCCGCCAAAGCTCTCCATAATTTCGGTGTGGTACGGGATGGGGAAATCCGGCACTTTCGGTTCTCCAAACCGCTGCACCTCCACATTTTCGCTGTCGTCCTTCCCAATGGGGACACTAAGGTCGATCATATTGGGGATTACCAGCATCCGGCTCCGCACCTGTTCGGAGAGTTCCTCCTCGCGCGCTTCCAGCGCTTTCAGGCGGTCGGCCTGTTCAGTCACTTGTTTCTTGACAGCCTCCGCTTCATCCTTTTTCCCCTGCGCCATCAAAGCGCCGATACTTTTGGAAAGCTTGTTCCTCTGCGCCCTCAACGATTCGGCCTCTGTGATCGCCGCGCGGTACTCGCTGTCCAGCGCGACCACCTCATCCACAAGCGGCAGTTTCGCGTCCTGAAATTTCTTTTGGATGTTCTCTTTCACCAGTTCAGGATTTTCCCGCACAAATTTAATATCCAGCATCTTCCATACACTCCCTTTCCCCAGAGGCCCTGCCTCTGGACTCCGCCGGGCTGCCGCCCGGACCTGCCCAAGGGGCGCTGCCCCTTGGATTCCCGCCAAAGGGGGCAAGCCCCCTTTGGAAACCCATCCTGCGCGGCAATTTCATTGCCGCGCGCCTATGTACAGTTTTCCCCCTGTGCGTCCCCGCAAACGTCCTCAATCCTGTAACCCTGAAGGACAGGCGTGGGAACGTGTCGGTTTTGTCGAATCCACGGGGGGCGGCCTCACGTTGTTTCTATCTCATATTTGCCCAGCAAATTGGCAAACGCGCGCAGTTGTTCATCGGAATAGAAGCTGACCGCCAGTTTCCCTTTCCCCTCTTTATACTGTACATGTACTTCGGTACCCAGCGCGTCGGCCAAACTCAGCTCCACCTCGCACGGCAGCGGCGGACGGAATGCCGCGGGCTTTTCCTTCTCCGGCTTCGCCATTTTTTTACACAGCGCCTCAGCCTGACGCACATTCAGCCCCTGCGTAACAATCGCCTCCGCCGCCCGTCTCTGGGCCTCCTCGCCCTCTAAAGAAAGGATCGCCTTCGCATGCCCCGCCGAGAGTGTCCCCTCGCGCAGCATGGCCAACACATCCTCCGGCAGATTCAGCAGCCGCAGGCTGTTTGCCACGGCGCTCCGGCTTTTCGCCACCCGTGCCGCTGCCTGTTCCTGCGTAAAATCGCACCGGTCCATCAACTGCCGGTACCCCATTGCTTCTTCCACCGGATTGAGGTCCTCGCGCTGCAAATTCTCCACCAGCGCCAGTTCCATCGCTTCTTTTTCGGTGATGTTGCGGATACACGCGGGGATCTCCGTCAGCCCCGCCAATCGCGCGGCGCGCCACCGCCGTTCCCCTGCCACGATAATATATCCCCCTGTGGGGGACGGACGCACCACAATCGGCTGTAACACCCCATGCTCATTCATACTGTTTGCCAGTTCTGCCAAAGCAGCCTCATCAAAAACCCGCCGCGGCTGATTCTTGTCCGGTTCCACCTCGCTTAACCGCAGCGACGCGTTGTTCTCCCCCTCGCTGCCCGCGCCCGTGTCCTGGAAAAGCTGATCCAGCCCCCGGCCCAAGCCGCCTTTTTTCGCCATTCTCTCGCCTCCCTTGTTGGGCTGCCGCCCAAACCTGCCCAAAGGGCGCCGCCCTTTGGAATCCTGCC
>CANCXY010000342.1 GCA_947381875.1 uncultured Clostridia bacterium
TACCACACCCATCCCTCCTTGTCAACCCCTTTTTTTGAGTTTTTTGAAAAAACTTGAAATTTTTTGAAAAAGCGCCTGTTTTTTCCGCTTTCCCGCCCCTATTCTGCCGCTTTCTCTTTCAAAAGAGAGTCGATCTTCTGCACCACCTGTGTAATATTGATTGGCTTGGGCATATGGGCGTCCATACCGCTTTCGCGGGATCGGCGTATGTCGTCATCCAGCGCGTTGGCCGAAAGCGCGATGATGGGGATGCCCGCCCGCGCGGGATCCCGCAATCCCCGAATCGCGGTGGCGGCCTGCCAGCCGTCCATCACGGGCATCTGGATATCCATCAGCACCACATCATACTGTCCGGGTCCGGCGCGTTTTACTTTCTCTACGGCAATACTGCCGTCCTCGGCGGTATCGACCGTGAACCCTTCTTCCGTGAGCAGCTCGGTTTCGATCTCGCGGTTGATCTCGTTATCCTCCACCAAAAGGATATTCCGGTGCGGCCCATGCGAGAGCGGCTCCTCACAGGTTTCCGCATGCGGGGGCTGCTTCACGCGGAAATTCAGGAAAGCCGTAAAGATGCTGCCAACCCCCACCTCGCTGTGGATATCCAGCGTGCCGCCCATCATATCCAGGATGTTCTTGGCAAGCGTCAGCCCCAGCCCCACGCCGTGGACGCCGCTGATTGTAGTATTTTTTTCGCGCGCGAACGGCTCAAACAGGCGGGAAAGGAACCCTTCACTGATGCCGATGCCCGTATCCTGCACGCGGAGCCGGTACCCGGCGCTGATTTCGCCCACCTTTTCCCCTTCCATTTCCTCCAGCGAGATCGTGACCTGCCCGCCTGGCTCTGTATAGGTGATGGCGTTGTTGGCAAGATACATGATGAGCTGACGCAGTTTTTCCGGGTCGCTGAACACCAGGCTGTGGAAGACCCGCGTATCGTCCAGGCAGAACGTGATATCTTTTTCCAATGCCTGCGGCTGCAAATACTCATAGACTTCCCGCACGACCTCGTGCAGATCGCATTCGACCTCCAGCATATGCGTCTGCCCGGATTCCGCCTGCGCTAATTGCAGCACCTTTTCGATGAGGTCCAAAAGCTGGCGGCCGGAGTCTTCCGCCCGGTTGAGATAAGATAACACCGCCTTGGGGTCGTCTATATGGCGGCGCGCCAGGGTAACAAAACCAAGGATGGCGTTGAGCGGTGTGCGCATATCGTGGGACATATTGGAGAGGAACGTATTTTTTGCCACCATCGCGAGGTTTGCGTCGCTGAGCGCCTGCGCGAGGATCTGTTTCTGTTCCATCTCGCGCTGCACTTCCTCATCCACGCGCCGGTACCCCATCACGCACTGGGACGTTTTGTTCTGGGCCGCGCCCACATTGACGACGCGGAGTTGAAGGTACTGTGTTTCCCCCGCCACGATCACCCGGTAGTTGAGGTAGAAGGAATCCGTCTGCCCCATCTGCCCGTGAATATAGGCCGGGTCCGTCATGCGCGCGACCATGCCGCGCTCCTCAGGGTTCACCCAGCGCTGCACATACTCGGCGGCATAGGTGCTGTAGGTACGCGCGTGGAAACGTTCGCCGAACATAGGCCGCGTGCGCGTGCTGAGACGGTAGGGAAGTACCTGGTCGGCGTCCAGGTCGACATACAGGATGGATTCATAGTTGATGCTCAGCCCCTCGATCACCTCAAGGCGGCGCAGGTATTCCCGGTTAATCAGCGCGCGCTCCTTGTCGTAGCGTTCGATCAGGTTTTGCAGCTGCTGTTCTTTTTCCATGGAATCGCTGAGCAGGCGGGCGCGCTCCCGCTGTAACTGGTCATGTTTTTCAGTGGCGTCCGCCAGGAATACATAGAAAAAGCTGCCCACGGCCTCGCTGCGCACAAAGTGGCCGTAATCCTCCAACCAGCGTATCTCCCCATCCTTGCGCCGGATGCGGTATTCCACATAGTCCAGATGGGTCTGGTCGCTTTCGATCTGGCGCTGGATGCTCTTTTCCACCGCCTCAAGGTCGTCGGGATGCACCATCCCCCGGAACGAATCCCCCGTAAGGGTGCGGAATTCGCGCATGGATTCGCACCCGAAGATATTCCACAGGCTCCTGTTGGCATAAATAAGCCGTTCGGTGCCGTCGGCATAGTAGATGAGAAACCCGCCCGGCATCTCATCCATGAACTGGATCAGGTCGCGCGCGGCGCGCAAATCCTGCGGGGCGCGCTCTGTTTTCAGCGCGGCCTCTACCGCTTCTTTCGTCGCCGTGCATATCTCCAGGTTGTTCTTTTTTAGGAAGTGCAGATAGCTGAGAATTTTTTCAATGAAGCGGAATTTCTCCTGCCTTTTCACGCGCGGCTTCCCCCTCCTGCCCCGTCTAAACTGGATCATAGTCTCATGATACCATAAAATTCCCCGTTTGTCACCCTCCCGCGCGCTATATTTTTCTGCTGCCCGCCCGCCGGGCGCCGCCCGGACCTGCCAGAGGCTCTGCCTCTGGACTCCGCCAAAGGGGC
>CANCXY010000343.1 GCA_947381875.1 uncultured Clostridia bacterium
TTCACATCGCGGATCCCCTTCCCACCCCGCCCGTTTTGTGGTACAATAACCAGAAACATTCACCCAGTGCCCAAAGGAGGAACCACGCATGCAAGCCATCGACGCTATTTTATCCAAGCTGACCCTGCGCGAAAAAATCGCGCTCTGTTCCGGCAAAAACTGCTGGCAGACAAAGCCTGTCAGGAAGTACAGCGTACCCAGTCTTTTCATGTGCGACGGCCCCCACGGCCTGCGCAAACAGGACATCGGCGGCGGTTTCGATATGCTCGGCGTGCATACCTCCCGCCCCGCCGTCTGTTTTCCCACCGCCGTCACCCTCGCCGGTACCTGGGATACGGCCCTGCTCGCCGAAGTGGGCGAGTGCATCGGCGAAGAAGCCGCCGCACAGGGCGTCGGGCTGGTGCTTGGCCCTGGCGTCAACATCAAGCGCGATCCCCTGTGCGGGCGCAATTTTGAATATTTCAGCGAGGACCCTTTCCTCGCGGGCGCGCTGGCCTCGGCGCATATCCGGGGCGTGCAGAAGACCGGCATCGGCGCGTGCGTGAAACATTTTGCCGCGAACAATCAGGAGACAAGCCGCTTCACCTCCGACAGCGCTGTGGACGAACGCACCCTGCGCGAAATCTATCTGACACCGTTTGAGCAGGCTGTCAAAACCGCCCGCCCCGCCGCTGTAATGTGCGCTTACAACAAACTGAACGGCGTCCATTGCAGCGACCACCGCTGGCTCCTGACGGACGTCCTGCGCCGCGAGTGGGGATTTGACGGCCTTGTCGTCACCGACTGGGGCGCGCTGTGCGACCGTCCGCGCGCTTTCCTGGCCGGGTGTGACCTCGCCATGCCCGGCGGCAGCGCCTACGGCGAAAAAGCTGCCCTCGCCGCTGTCCGCGCGGGGACACTGCCGGAAGGCTGCGTCGACGCCTCCGCGCGCCGCGTGCTGACGCTCGTACAAAACGCGCAGAAAGCACAGCGGAAACGCGGCCCCGCCGTATCCTGTGACGAAGCCGCCCACCACGCCCTCGCGCGCCGTGCCGCCGAAGCGGGCGCGGTACTGCTGCAAAACGCCGGCGCGCTGCCGCTGAAAGAGGGGGAGACGCTAACTGTGATCGGCACGCTGGCGGCGGAGATGCGCTATCAGGGATCTGGCTCCAGCCATATCCATCCGACGCGCATTGCCCAGCCACTCGCGTCCCTGCCGGGTGCGGTGTACGCGGCGGGCTGCAACGCAGACGGCACCACCACCGGCGCCCTGCTCGCCGAAGCCGCCGGGGCCGCCCGTGCCGCGCACACAGCGGTTGTATTCGCGGGGCTGCCCGAAGCCTGGGAATCGGAGGGCTTTGACCGCGCTTCCCTCGCCCTGCCGGAGGGCCATGTGCGCATGATAGAGGCCGTCGCGGCGGCAAACCCCCACACCGTGGTCGTGCTGATGAGCGGCGGCGTGCTGGAATGCCCGTGGGCGGATAAGGTAAACGCCATTCTCTATATGGGCCTGCCGGGACAGGCGGGGGGCGAGGCCGTCGCGCCGCTGCTCTATGGCCGCGTGAACCCCTCCGGCAAGCTCGCCGAGACCTGGCCCCTGCGCTATGCCGACTGCCCCACCGCCGACTGCTGGCGTGGGCGCCGCAGTGCCGAGTACCGCGAGGGCATCTACGTTGGCTACCGCTATTACGATAAGGCGCGTCAGCCCGTCCGCTGGCCGTTCGGCCACGGCCTGTCCTATACCACGTTCGCCTACAGCGATTTGCGCGCGGACGCCGACGCCGCATATGTCACCATCACCAATACAGGCAGTACAGCAGGTGCGGAAATTGCCCAGTTGTATATAGAGTCGCCCGCACAGCCAGGCCAGCAAAGCGCCCCCGCCCTGCACCGCCCGGTGCGGGAGCTGAAAGGTTTCGCAAAGGTCTTTCTGCACCCCGGCGAAAGGAAAACCGTGCGTTTCCCCCTGCCGGAGCGCGCGTTCGCCGTATGGGCGGACGGTTGGAAAACAGCAGCGGGGACCTACACACTCCGCGCGGGCGGTTCCAGCCGCAGCCTGCCGCTTGCGCTGACGGTAGAGCGCGCGGGCGAAACCATCCCCGCCCCCGCGTGGCAGCCGGGGAGCTGGTATGAAAGCCCGCGCGGCACACCCACACGCGCCCAGTGGCAGCCGCTGATCGGCACGCTGCCCGCATGGCCGCCAGCGGAAAAAGGCGCATTCACAATGGATTCCACGCCCCTGGAAATGCGCCGCGCCTCGCGCCTGATGACCCTGCTGTGCATTGCGGCGGCACAGGTGATTGGCCGGGGGCTTGGCACCCGCGATATCCATGACCCCACTTTCCGTATGATGGTCGCCTCCTCCCTCGCCAGCCCCCTGCGCAGCATGCAGATATCCAGCGGCCTCCCCGGCCCTCTGTTCGCCGCGCTGCTCGCCGCCGCCAACGGGCGGCGCCGGGCTGCCGCCCGGACCTGCCCAGAGGGCGCCGCCCTCTGGACTCCCGCCGGGCGCTGCCCGGACCCGC